>JAYTXX010000183.1:0-7546 GCA_043742725.1 Bacteroidota bacterium
TTTCCATTTATTTAATATTTCAATTGTTTGATTTATGTCTTTATTTAAAACGCCATAACTCAAGTCAATTTTTTTGAAATTATCATAATCGTATTTTGATTTTTTAATAGTATAATTCAAGCCATACGCTTTATTTTCTGTTGATAAAAAATCAACTTTGTGAAGATAATTAAATCCAATAACAAACAGTATAAATGCAATTGTTGACCAACCTCTAAACCAAGTGTAGAAAGAACTAAACAACATAATAAACATAGTAAATAATAAAAATAAACTTGCACTTGCAGGTATTTCAAAAATTGAAAATTTGGAAAATAATCCTAATACAATTAAACTAACAATTGCTATTAATTGAAAAAGAAATGCGGCTTTGTGATTTTGACGAAGCACCGATTTCAGCATTTCTTTTTTATAATGTTTTACCGAACGAACCAAACGAAGTTTAAAAGGAGTTGCAAAATACGTTTCGATATACCAATCGCGCGAATCCTTTACCAAACTTTGATTTCTACCTAAATTTTTTTCCTTTGAAATAGTTCTATGAGATATTTCCGATTCGTGTTGTATTCCATAAAGTTTGAAAATATCTTTATTTGCACTAAAGAAAAAAACAAATGAAATGAAAAGAAAAAAAGAAATGCCACTAATAAATGCTATAATCATCAAGTAAATATTAAGCGTGGACATAATTTCTTCACTTTTCAAAAAAGAAAAAATCAAACAGCTATAAAGTGTAACAAATATTATTGGAATAATAGAATTATTCAAACAGTATTTCATAAATGGATTGCGAAGCGTTGCTAAAAAAGGAAATCGAAAAGCATTTTTTATAAAGCTCGCCATGTTGTAAGCCATTATAAAACCGCCACAAGAAAAACCCAAAATAAAATAGGAAAGAAAACTTAATTTGTCCAAATATTCGGGACCTAAAAATAAATAGGAAACACCATAACGGGAGGCTATTCCGTTGGTTATAACACCAAAAAATAATGCCCAAAAAACAATTAGCAATAAATTTTTTTTGAAATCGAGCAATAGCAAACGAAATGGAAACGAATAAAAAAACTTCCGAAAAGTTGGATGTTTTTTTAATTGAATTTTTATCGTTCTTAAAATTGTCATTTTATATTTTTGAATTTACTAAAATCAAAATTTCTTTTTCCATAGCAATAGCTTTTTCTTCAATGGCTTTTCCATCAGTAATTATTTTTTCAGCAAATGTTTTATCTGTTAATCCTGCTGCATTAATTTTTACATTTAAAAATGCGCCAATAACTCCCGAGCGTGCGCACAAAGCGCCAACTCCAGCATCGGTAACCGAATTTGGATTACCAATTTCTGCCATTGCTTTTATCACAGTCATCGAATCGTAGCACAATTGCATTACTTTGAAAGGCACTTCTGTAGCATATTTCGTAGCATCTTGTATAGCTTGTGTGCGTGCTTGTTTTTCTTCTTCGGTTGCTTTTGGCAATGAAAAAGCATTCATAATTTTATTAAATGCATTGGTATCTTCATCTACCAATTTCAACAATTCATTTTTGTAGTATTGTCCTTTTTCAGCCCAATCTGAAAACTCTTTCCAGCGTTCATCCCAACCAGGTTTGTGTGATGAAAGATTTGCAACCATTGTTCCCAGCGAAATTCCCAACGAACCAACATAAGCCGAAATAGAACCACCGCCTGGTGCAGGACTTTCACTTGCTGTTTCATCAGCAAATTCAACTAAATTCATTTTTATTAATCGTGATTTTGAATCATCTTTTAATAAATATTCAATAATTCTTTCTTCTGGTTTAAAAGGAGCTAATTCATCTAAACCAAGCGATTTTACAGCTATTTTAATCAACTCTTTTTCTGATACTCCTGTTGAACGATTTTGTTTTTCAAGAAAATAGTTGCCAGCATCAAGCATTGATTTTAAAGGAACAAGTCCAACCAATTCCGAACCCGTTACTCTAATTCCACGTTCAGTTGCTTTTTTACAAACTTCATCAAATGCAATATGCACGGGGGTTATATTGATGTTGGTTAAGTTCATCGAGATTTGTGCAATGCCATATTCTTCAATGTACCAACCAATTGCTTTTACCGATTTTAATGAACCGGGAATGTTTACAGGATTTCCTTTTTCATCGGTTACAATTTTTCCTGTTACTTGATTTCCTTCACGTTTTACACGTCCAGCTTCGCGCACATCAAATGCAATTGAGTTGGCTCTTCGTGTAGAAGTTGTATTCAAATTTACATTATATGCCACCAAAAAATCTCTTGCTCCAATCACTGTAGAGCCTGATTTTACTGAATGTTCAGATGGTCCAAAATCGGGTTTCCATTCTGGTAATTTTATTTTTTTAAAAAATCCTTCGTATTCTCCAGCACGAATAACAGAAAGATTATTTCGTTTTTTGTCTGCTTGTGCGGCTTCATATAAATACACAGCAATGTTTAACTCCGCTCCTACTCTTGCTCCCAGCTTCTTTGCATATTCAGCAGTTTCTTCCATAGTAATATTTGAAATCGGAATCAATGGACAAACATCAGTAGCTCCCATTCTTGGATGTTCGCCTTTGTGTTTGCTCATATCAATCAATTCGCTTGCTTTTTTGATTGCTAAAAATGCAGCATCAATTACAGCTTGAGGATTTCCGACAAATGTTACAACCGTTCTGTTTGTTGCTTTGCCTGGATCAACATTCAAAAGTTTAACACCTTCCACAGATTCAATCTCGTTGGTTATTTGCTTGATGATGTTCATATCGTTCCCTTCACTGAAATTAGGAACACATTCTATTAATTTTTGCATATTATTTTCTGTATTTATCAGTTTTTTCATTCATTAAAGCATCTCCATTTTTTCTAAACGACATTTTTGTGTTTATTATAATTTCGTTTGCATTTAATGTTAAACAATGATTTTTAATGCTGGTTATTAATTCTATAACTTCTTCGTAAGTACCATCAACAGTGGTTTCAAATGGTCCTACTTCATAATGCAATCCCGATTTTTGAATAATAGCGATGCACTCATCTACAATGGCATAAGCCGTTGGATTTTCCACAAGTGGCAAAACTTGAATTGCTGTATTGATTATTTTTTTCATAATTATTTGTTCATTATTTTTCCGTTGATAATAACTGTTTCAATTAAATTGTTTCCAAACGAATAAGGAATAAAAGAATAATTTGGAATTTCTTTCGTAATAAAAATAGTTGCTTGTTTGCCAATAGCAATACTTCCGTGTGTTTCACTCAAATTCATTGCATAAGCCGAATTTAGTGTTGCTGCATTTATGGCTTCTTCGGGAGTCATTTTGTATTGAATACAACACAATGAAATCATCAAATTCATATTTCCACTTGGGCTACTTCCTGGATTGTAATCGCTTGCCACAGCCAAAGGCAAACCTGCATCTATCATTTTTCGTGCAGGCGGAAAAGGTAAACTCAAAAAGAAAGCTGCACCTGGCAAAATGGTTGGCATTGTTTTAGAATTTTGTAATGCTTCAATCTCTTTATCGGCAACATATTCCAAATGATCAACACTTATTGCTTCCACTTCAACACCTGCAAGTGTGCCACCAAAATTGCTCAACTGCTCTGCATGAACTTTTGGAATCATTCCATATTTTTTAGCATTGGTAAGTATTTCAACAGTTTCTTGTTTTGTAAAATAATTTTGTTCACAAAACACATCACAATAATCTGCTAATTTTTCTTCAGCAATTTTGGGCATCATTTCATTGATTATTACATCAATGTATTTTCGTTTATCATTTTTGTATTCGAGCGGAACAGCGTGTGCACCAAGAAATGTAGCTTTTATAGTTACTGGCGAAAGTGATTTTAATTTTTTTATCACACGCAACATTTTCAATTCTGTTTCCACACTTAAACCGTAACCCGATTTTATTTCAACAGCACCCGTTCCTTGAAACATCATTTCATTCAAGCGTTTCAAAGCACTTTCAATCAATTCTTCTTCGGTTGCATCTCGTAATTTTTTTGCTGAATTTAAAATTCCACCACCACGTTCAAAAATTTCTTCATACGTCAAACCATTTATTCTATCCACAAATTCGCCTTCTCTGCTTCCTGCATACACAATGTGTGTGTGGCTATCGCAATAACAAGGCATCACTATTTTATCTGCAGCATCAATCACCGTTAAATTGCTCCAGTCCGAAATGCCTTCCCAATCTTGCATTTTACCAAAACCCACAATTTTATCATTTTCAATTGCCAACCAAGCATCTGCTATGCAAGGCAAATTTTTCATGTGTTTTCCTGCAATTTTCAATTGCGGATTTTCTTCTACCTGAACTAATTGTTTTATATTTTTTATTAAAATTTTCATCACCACAAAATAATGCGAAAGATAGGAAATTAGCGAGGATGTTGTATTATTTTATAAACTACCTTAAAAAAGAGTCAATCAAAAGTAGAATTTTATTCATTTAATCGGTATTCTATAGTGGGTGGTCTTTCAAATGTTTTTCATTCACTTCAATTAAAATTAGTAAAACTTTCTTTTATTTTTATATTTTTAACTGTCCGAATTTTAAGGAGGCTTACATATAGAAAAGTTTAATAAAAATAAATGAAGTAAAAATGAATAAATTGCAAGGACAATTGAATGAACTTGAAACTAAAATTTCAAAACAAGACATTTGTAATAATGATGTTTCAAAATCTACTGTAGGTTGGCATATTGAACATATTTTACTGACAATTAATATAATTATTGAAGAGGTGAAAAAATCAAATCCAGCAAATTATAAATGGAGTTTTAAATTGCCAAAAATACTAGTCTTTTCTATGAACAAAATACCACGAGGAAGAGCAAAAGCGCCTAAAATTGTTCTGCCTAAAACATACAATGAATTAACATTGAACGAACACTTGAAAATTTCTAAATTAAACATTCAAGATTTAGAAAACATAAGTTCAGGCAACTATTTTAATCACCCTTATTTTGGTAACTTAAAATTAGACAAGACAATAAAATTTCTTGAAATTCATACAAATCACCATTTGAAAATAATAAACGACATTATAAAAAGTAAAATAGTAAATTGAAATTTCACAACGAACAGCCAACAACAGTATGTGTTGCACAACTCTCTAAAAATTTGAATAAAAATAAAAAGTTCTATTGATGATTTTATAATTATTAAATACATTTACAAATAATATAAATGGTAAAACGAAATTAGTTTCGTTTAGCGGAATGTTATCTGTAATAATAAAAACCAAACCGAATGGGAAATATAAAAGCCAAGACATTACTAGAAAGACACGGGTTTCTTGACCCCGATAAAAAAACTCCAGAACACGACAAAATTCAAAAGTGGGTTTACAAGAACGCACATAAAATAATTGACGACATTTTTGTAAAAGGCACACAAACATTTGAAATAAAGCAAAACGTTTGGGAACAAGAAATAATTGAAACAACAGAATATTACGCATCCACAAAAAAACAAGTTGTAGGGTTTGTTGACCTTTACGTTCAATATTTAAAGGCAAACGATAGAATAGAGCCAGCTTGGCCAGAAGTATATTTTGAAATAAAAACAACCATTCCATCAGTTGGCGAACTACTTCGACAGTTGAAATATTACCAAACATTTTTAGGGAAACGAAGATTTGTCGTAGTTTCACCTGACGATAGTTGTGCAGACATCTTACAAGAACAGGGATTTTACTTTTATAAGTATCAAGACCCTGATAAATTATTTTAGCCATTTTTTTGTTTAATTTTTTGTTGGTAAATAAGCATATGTAACCAACCCCTAAATTAGCACCAATCAAAATTGAAATTTTATTTATTTAATCACTATTTCACACCTATTTTTTTCTTCATTTACTATTTTCAGTAAATTGCAAAAAATTTAACACACTTGAACAAAGAAGAATTTGATACAATAGTTATAGGCTCTGGAGCAGGAGGTTTATCAGCGGCAATATGTTTAGCAAAAGCAGGACAAAAAGTATTGGTGCTCGAACAACATTATGTGCCTGGTGGTTGGTGTCATAGTTTTCAATTAAATGGTCATCGTTTTAGCCCTGGTGTACATTATATTGGTTTGTTAGACAAAGGTCAATCAACCAATAATCTTTACAAAGGTTTGGGCATAGCCAATGAGTTGGTGTTTTTCAGAATAAACCCAAAAGCCTATGAACATTGCTGGATAGGCAACCAAAAAATTGATATGCCAGCAGGAATTGATGCTTTATACGAAAGTCTTTCGCAACAATTTCCACACGAACGAAAAAACATAAAAAAATATTTATCACTTGTAGAAAAAGTTGGACAAGAAATACAATATATTCCTAAAATGAAAGGTTTTTGGGATCATGTGCTTATTCCTTTCCGAACAAGACACATGGGAAAATATGGTTTGTTTAGCCTAAAACGAGTAATTGATTGGCATATCAAAGACCCTTTATTAAAAAGTGTGTTGAACATTCAATGTGGCGACCATGGGCTTGCACCAGCCGAAGCAAGTTTTCCGGTGCATTGTGTAGTAATGTGCCATTATTTTTCTGGAGCATTTTATCCAATGGGAGGTGGCGGTGGAATTGTAAAAGCAATGACCAATGCTTTGAAAAAATTAAATGGTGAAGTGCGAGTACAACAAAACGTAAAAAAAATATTGATTGAAAATAAAACTGCTATTGGAGTAGAATTGGCTGATGGAAAAAAAATATTCGCAAAAAATATATTATCAAACGCAGACCCAAACAATACCTATTTAAAACTTGTAGGCAAAGAACATTTGAGCGAAAAACTTTTGAAACAACTTTCCAAAACAACCTATTCTGCTACATCTTTAATTTTATTTCTAACCTTGAATATGGATGTAAAAAAAGCAGGAATGGATTCAGGAAATATTTGGTCGTTGCAAAGCGAAGACATTGATGGTTTATCTGACAAATTAAAAAATAGTGATATTTGTGCTGGAGAAGAATTTCCTGCTGTGTTTATTAGTTGCTCTACACTTAAAGACCCATCGAGTTTCAATGGACATCATTATAATTTTGAAGTAGTAACTTTTATTGATAACAAAACTTTTGAAAAATTTAACAAAGAAGTTGATTATCATTCGGCAGAATATGCAAAATACAAAGAAGCAATTATAAAAAAGTTGATGAACAATGTTGAGAAAGTTTTGCCTGGTGCAAAAAAACATGTTGTTCAAGTAGAATTAGGAACACCACAAACAAATCAGTTTTACATACAATCAACAAACGGAAATGTATATGGAACTGAAAAAAAATTCACACAAATAGGACCTTTTTCATTCAAAAGTAAATCTGAAATAAAAAATTTGTATCTATGTGGAGCAAGTACCTTGTCGCACGGAGTTGGTGGAGCATCGCACTCGGGAGTTGAAGCAGCAGCGCAAATGTTGAATGTAAAATCGGAAGAATTAATGGTTGATAATGAAAATCAAAAATTAAGAATTTATGATGCTGAAAATTATGATTCCTTCCCCGAATTTATCAAACAAAAAATAGAAGATAGAAAAAGAAGGTTTAA
>JAYTXX010000184.1:0-8568 GCA_043742725.1 Bacteroidota bacterium
TTTATCTGCTTTTGCTATGGCTGCATCGTATTTTGCTTGCAATTCTTTTTCTGATTTGTCTTTATTTGCAAGCTCTGCAAGTAATTTATCTATTTCTGCTATTTTATCTTTCGGATATTTTTCGGCTGGTTTAAATCCCAATGCTTCATTGTAGCCAGCTTTTGCAGCATCATACGTTTTTGCCCCAAATGCTTTATCTGCTTTTGCTATGGCAGCATCATACTTCGCTTGTAATTCTTTATCACTACTTAATTTAGCAAGTATTGCATCTATCTCTGCTATTTTATCTTTTGGATATTTTTCGGCTGGTTTAAATCCCAATGCTTCATTGTAAGCTGATTTTGCTGCATCATACGTTTTTGTTGCAAATGCTCCATCTCCCTTTGCTATAGCTGCTTTATACTTTGCTTCTAATTCAGCTAATTTATTAGCATCTGCAAGTAATTTATCTATTTCAGCTAATTTGTCTTTGGGATATTTTTCTACTGGCTTTATAACAAGAGCTTCATTGTATCCAGCTTTCGCTGTAGTGTAATCTTTTTTTGCAAAAGCGCCATCACCTTTAGCAATAGCCGCATCATAAGCCGAAGCCGAAGCACTCTCCATTTGCTTTTGTTTCTGTGCTTCTTCTTCTTGTTTTTTAACAGTTTCTTCTTCTAATTTTTTTAAATTTGACAAAGCACTTTGGATAGATTGAGCATAAGCAACATCGTTAATTATATCATCCTTTCCTGCATCAAAATACATTTTACCAACAGGTTGCGAAACAATATCATTAATTTGAGAAACAATACTTGGATCTTTTGGTAACTCAAAAATTTCAATTTCGGGTTTTGTACCACCTTCAAAATTTTTTGTTTGTTCTTCATTCAATCCCATCGTGGAAATTGATATTTTTTTATTTACGTGTCCTGGTTTAGTAATGGATATTGTAAATTCGGCATTGGGTGTTAAGGCTAAAGAAAACTTACCACTTGATGAGGTGGTTACTTGTTGCACTTGAGTAGAACCTTTATATAATGTTACTACTGCACCATCAAGCTTTTTGCCTTTCTTGAAAACAGTTCCATCAATAGTATAGCTAAATTGAGCCTGAATATGCTGTGCCCCCACAAACAAAAAAATAAATAGTACAAACGCCCTACAAATAGCGTTAGATGTTGCTTTCACAGAAAAAAAATTATTTATCATACCTTTTCAAATCTTATTTATACAGCTTTTTTTACAAGGGTAGCAAATATCGTGAAAATTTATAAAAAATCTGAAAATAGTTATGAATAATGTAAATAAAGTATTGATATCAAATAGAATATAAAAATCAAAAAAAACTATTCAATACCTTAAAACTGAAAATTAAAACATATTTTTACTCCAATTATATTAAAAATAATTTTTAAAAATGAATTTGAGTTTTTGGGAAAAAAACAGCTTCTTCAATAACATTGACGTTGCCATTATTGGTAGCGGAATTGTTGGACTTAATGCCGCACTTAATTTAAAAAAGAAAAACAAAAAATTAAACATCATTGTGCTCGAAAGAGGAATGTTGCCAATGGGTGCAAGTTCAAAAAATGCTGGCTTTGCTTGTTTTGGAAGCTCAAGTGAATTATTAGATGATTTAAAAAATTATTCTGAAAATGAAGTTTTTTCTTTGGTTGAAAAACGCTGGAAAGGATTGCAACGATTAAGAAAAAATTTAGGCGATAAAAATATTGATTTTCACAACTGGGGTGGATTTGAAGTATTTGATGATAAGAAAAAATTTGACGTTTGTGCAAGCCAAACCGATTATTTTAACAAACATATTTCACCAATTATCGGAAAAAAAATAATCTATAAAAATGCTGATGATACGATAAAAAATTTCGGATTGAAAAAGGTGAAACACATGATTGTGAACACTGCCGAAGCTCAAATTGATACTGGAAAAATGATGTTGGCTTTAATAAAAAAAGTACGCGATTTAGGTGTTGAAATTATCAATGGATTTGAAGTGAAAGAAATGAACGACAATGGAAATAATGTTTCTATTATTTCAACAAATGAAATTGATTTTAATTGTAAAAAAGTAATTGTGGCAACCAATGGTTTTGCAAAACAATTATTGCCAAATTATCCTGTAAATCCAGCAAGAGCACAAGTTTTAATTACCGAACCAATTAAAAATTTAAAACTAAAAGGCACTTTTAATTACGATAGCGGTTATTATTATTTCCGAAATATTGGCAA
This sequence comes from Bacteroidota bacterium, assembly GCA_043742725.1. GTDB lineage: Bacteria > Bacteroidota > Bacteroidia > 2-12-FULL-35-15 > 2-12-FULL-35-15 > 2-12-FULL-35-15. Next base: position 2,230 of record JAYTXX010000184.1, read on the forward strand.
TAGAGTTTTGTTTGGTGGTGGCAGAAATTTAGATTTTAAAACGGAAGAAACCGCTGAGTTTGGTTTAACACAATTGGTTCAAAACAAATTGGACGATATGCTAAAAAATATGATTTTACCTTATACAAATTATAAAATTGAAATGCGTTGGAGTGGAATTATGGGTATTGGTCCACACAAAAAAAGTATTGTAAAAGCTGTGAGTAAAAATGTTTTTTGCGCAGTGCGTATGGGCGGAATGGGTGTTGCAATTGGAAGTATAGTTGGCGAAGAAGTTGCCGAATTAGTTATTGCTTCCTAAAAAAATCATTTTATTGTAAGCAAGGCAAGAATCACATATAAATATGAATTCTTGCCTCTACCCCAACAAAAATATTTATAACAGCTGTTTTCTAAATTTACTGTTTCACAATTTTTTTAGAAGCTGATTTGTTTTCCGTTTTCACTTTCAAAAAATAAATTCCTTTTGAAATTTCATTCAAAGAAATTGCAGTTGGAATATTCGTTGAAATTTGTTTCTGAAAAATTTCTCTTCCCAAAACATCGGTTAAAGTTAAAGTTGCTTTTTCATTTTCAGCATCAATAAATCCAATGTTCAAATTATCAGTAACTGGATTTGGATAAATCAATAAATGAGAATCGAAATTATTTTCGGAAATTCCTGTGGTATTTTGTACATCAAAAGCAAAAGTGCTTGGCGAAATGTCAACAGCAAATGAATCTACCAACGCTCCAAAGAAATCATACGAAAATACTTTTCCACTAGAAACATAATCGGTTGTGCCAACATAAATTCTTGCATTTACCGAATCTATACCAATACTGTAAATAGATTTATTAATCAACAAAGAATCCCAAACTGAATTGGCTGTTGCGCTAAACACTCCTATTTTATTTTCATTACTTGCTTGAAAATAAAGATTGTTCAAGTAATAACCCGAACTACTACAACCCGAAGAACGATTAAGGCGAGTATTTACAAAAGAATTAGTTGAAACATCATATTTTGTAACAGAACCATCTGACCAATCTAGATTATTTTGTGTTAAAATTTTACCATTCACTTTTGAAACATACACTGCTTCTGGATTTAAACCATTTACACCTAAATCAATTTCTCGTTTTTCAGTTTGTCCATTCAAATCAATAACAGCAAGTTTTCCAACGCTTCCCCAACCATTCACTGCAACATAAGCAGTATCGTTCATTACTTTAACTTCAGCACAACGTTCACTCACTGTTGAAAGGTTATAAATTAAATTCAAATTATTTTTATCGTATGCTTGAAAATATGATGGCAAAGGACTTACTTCTGCTCTGGTTAAAAGAATTTGGTTTTTCCAAATTGCCATTTCTCGAATTCCTTTTACTGTTTGAACAGCTAATTTTTGTTTGGTATTCAAATCATATTTCACCAACAATGTATCGGCAGCAACATAAATAAAGCCACTATCAATAACTACATCAGTAGCAAAACGAGCATTAAGAGTATCAAAATTTTGATAACTTTTTGAAATTGGATTGTAACTACCAACTGTTACTGGTCCTCCCCACGGACCTTCGTTTAAAACAATTACTTGCTTTAATGTATATTGAGCAAATAAATTTAGTGTACAAAACATAAATAAAAATGAAATTCCAACAAGTCGGAATGAGTGTTTAGAGAAAATCAAAGTTCTCTTTGTGTAATTTTTTTGCATATTATATTTTAATTTTTTAGGTGGTGGAAAAAAAACAAAAAGAGAACAAATCCCGAATTTATTCGCTTTCACTTTTTTCCCGAAAGTTTAAGTTTATGTCTGTCTTGGCAGGTCTTCTGACTCGTTCTGTTTTTTAACGCCTTCCCATTCATAGTGATTACGAACAGTGGCAAGAATGTTAAAAACCGAAAATGAACTTACAGCATCGGGAAATGTTTAGGATTTTCACCTAATTCCCTTTTAATTTTGAGTAATAAAAAAATTAATCAAAAACCAAAAACTAGGCAAATGTAAAAATTAATTCATACAAACATTGATTTAAAATATCTTTGAAGTATGAATAGAAATGAAACACCCATTTATATTGCTTACAACAAACCGAAAGGAATTATTTGTACTTCCGAAAAAATAGAAGGAAATATTATTGATGCAATTAATTTTACAGAAAAAATATTTCCAATCGGGAGATTAGACAAAGATTCGGAAGGTTTGATTTTATTAACGAATGATGGAAGTATTGTAAATAAAATTATTCATCCCGATTTTGAACACGAAAAAGAATATGTGGTTACGCTCAATTTACCTGTGCGCAATCAATTTTTAAAACAAATGGCTGAAGGTGTAAATATTGGCGATGCAATTACAAAACCTTGCAACATTAAATTAGAACCAAACACAAAACGTGTTTTTAGAATTGTGCTTACTCAAGGCTTGAATAGACAGATTAGGAGAATGTGTGCTGTTTTTAATTATCAAGTTTTGAAATTGCAACGTGTGCGAATTATGACTATTCAGTTGGGAAATTTAAAACTTGGAGAGTGGCGAAATTTAACTGAAAATGAACTAAAAGAATTGTTTGAAAAAATAAAAAATTAAAATCAAGTCATTGATTTTTTTGATAACAAATGAAAAGGATAACGCAACAAAATATAAATATGGTTTATTATCGTTTGAAAAAAACCATAATGCTTTGTCATAATTTTGAACCGTTCCCAAAGTGCGCTATTTCTATGCTTTTGAGATGTTCCACCTTGCAAAAATTTTGAAACATAATTATTTGTATTCACTACAACTTCTGCTTGTTTCAATACATTAATTACCCAATCAATATCTGATGAAATTTTATAATCGGTGTTGTAAAAATCACATAATAATCGTTTTGCAATAAACGATTGATGCGAAACACACATTCCGTATTTTAAACTTTTCCAAGTAAGTTTTGTTGGTGGTTTTAATCTTCTATCAGCTATAATATTTCCTTTATTATCAACAACAGCAGTATTTCCATAATAAATATCTGCATTGTTGTTTTTTGAAAAAATAGTTTCAATGGTTGAAGATTCGAACAATTCGTCTCCTGCATTTAAAAACAAAACATAATCTCCCGTTGCAATTCGCAAGCCTTTGTTCATTGCATCATAAATGCCATTATCTTTTTCTGAAATTAATTTACTTATTTTTTCGTTGTACTTTTCAGCAATAGCAAGTGTTTTGTCAGTTGAAGCTCCATCAATAATAACAAACTCAATATTTTTATATGTTTGATTAATAACACTTAAAATTGTTTTTTCAATCAACTTTTCAGCATTGAAAACAACTGTGATTATGGATATTTTTGGAGTAGAAATCATTTAATTTTTAAAAAATATTCCATTGCATTGCAATACTTTTCCTGTTTTATTATCGGTAAATGCAGGAGCTAAACTCATCAACTGAAATCCGTTGCTGCTCATAAAATCAAGTATTTGAGGTAACAACCAATTTTGATTTTCATACAAGGGAATTAATGAAATTTCCATTTCAATTCCTTTTGATTTTTGCAACATTTCTTTTGCTCCTTTCAAAACTTCTTGCTCAAATCCTTGAACATCTATTTTCAAAAAAATATTTTTTGAATTTTTTAAATATTCCTTTGCAATTTCATCCAAAGGATACACTTGCACTTTTTCTTTTCCAATAATTTTTGATTCGGGAGCACCTTCAATGTGAGAATCCAGCATATTGAGCAAGGTACTACTTACCGAATTTGCAGAAATATTTATTTCAATCTCTTCTTTTTTTGCACCAATTGCACAACGTGATGCGACTTTCCAATTAGAAAATTTTTTCGATTCTTCTTTAATAATATTATGAACAGATGACAATGGTTCAAAAGAAACTATATTATTGCCATAGCCAGCATCCATAATACCTTTTGCGTATTGTCCTTTGTTGGCACCAATATCAAAAACCAAATCAATATTATAATGTTGCAATAATTTTATTCTACGTAATTCTTCGCTTGTAGCAGCATTGTATTTGCGAATAAGAATTCCAAATTTTTGAAAAATATTTTTAGTTATGCGTTCAAAATTATTCATTGAATTTTGCTATTTTTTATTTTACAATATTAATGATTTTTAAGTAGCAGATTGCATCTTCTAAAACCATTATTTTATTTACATTTGCCATTGAATGTCAGTAGAAAAAAATTATAAATCAGCGAGTAATTTTTTTAGCCAATGTATAAACACAAGTGTTTCTTTGGCAAAAATTTTATTGATTTCAAAACGAAAAAATAAATTACCCAAAGCCACATCAGAAAACTGCATTGTATTGGGAAATGGACCTTCACTAAAACAATCGTTAGAAAAACACATTGATTTTTTCAAAAAACACAGTTTAATTTGTGTCAATAGTTTTTCGATAACAGAGGAATACGTAATATTAAAACCTTCGCACTATGTAATTCTTGATTCTGGTTTTTGGAAAAGCGAAGCCGAAACGATTATAGAAAGTTTGAATGCTATAAAAACAAAAACAAGTTGGGAAATCAATTTGTTTGTTCCACAAATGGCAGCAAAATCAGGGCGATTTGAACAACTTTGCAAAGAAAATAAAAATATAAAATTACATTATTTCAATTACACCGTTTTTAAAGGTTTTGAAAATATTGCACATTATTTTTATTCAAAGAATTTGGCAATGCCACAAGCGCAAAATGTTTTAGTTGCATCCTTATTTTTAGGAATTAACATGGGATTTCAAAAAATAATTCTTGTTGGTGCCGACCACACTTGGCATCAAACGCTACATTTGAATGATAAAAATGAAGTGTGTGTAAAACACACGCACTTTTACGAACAAGAAGAAAAATTAAATTATGTGCCATTTTACAAAGGCGCACACAGCAAAGAAATTTTTAGAATGGATGAACTATTTTTTACTTGGGCAAAAGTATTTTGGGGCTATTTAATGCTCAACGATTATGCAAAAAAACAAAAAGTGAAAATTTTAAATGCCAGTGAAATTTCTTTCATTGATGCATTCGAACGAATTAAATTATAAAAATGATAGCAATTTTTAATAACCCTTCAACACATTGGTTACGTTGGCTTTTCACAAAATGGAATTACCAATTAAAAAACAGTGGAAAGCATTTAGAAATTGAATACATGGTTGAAATTAAAAATTGTGCGTTCGGAAAATATAACAAACTTTATAAATATTCACGATTACGAAACGCTACACTTGGCGATTACAGCTATGTTGCACGCAATTGTCAAATTTACAATACGCAAATTGGAAAATTTACTTGTATCGGACCAAACGTAAATACAGGAATGGGCGCACATCCTTCGGCTGAATTTGTTTCATCTCATCCACTCTTCTACTCTACTCTTGGACAATCATCGGGTTTAGTAATTGTTGAAAAAAATTTATTTGATGAATTTCCTCAAACCATAATTGGCAACGATGTTTGGATTGGAAATAATGTAACAATAAAATATGGAGTACACATTGGAGATGGCGCCATCATTGGTTCTGGAGCTGTAGTTACAAAAGATGTAGAACCTTATAGCATTGTTGGTGGTGTTCCTACAAAAATTATTAAATACCGTTTCACACAAGAACAAATAGAATTTTTACAAGACTTCAAATGGTGGAATAAAGATTTTGAATGGATAAAAGCAAACAAACATTTGTTTACAAACATTGAGCAATTTATGACTCAATACAACAAAAAATAAGATTTCCCAAACGCTTTTTTATTCGGTAAACTATCAGTATTTTTGGCATTCAAAAAACAAAAATAATGCTGGATTTAAACGGAAAATCAATTTTAATTACAGGTGGTACAGGTTCACTTGGAAAACATCTTACAAAAAATATTTTATCAAAATTTCCAAACGTAAAACGCTTGGTAATTCTTTCGCGCGATGAACAAAAACAATTTGAAATGGCGCAAGAATTTTCTCCATCAAAATATCCTGCAATTCGTTATTTTATTGGTGATGTACGTGATGCTGACCGATTGAAAAAAGCTTTTAAAGATGTTGAATATGTTATTCATGCAGCAGCTATGAAACATGTTCCTATTGCAGAATACAACCCAATGGAATGTGTGAAAACAAACGTGCTTGGTGCTGAAAATGTTATAAATGCTGCGCTCGAAACGGAAGTGAAAAATGTAGTTGCTCTATCAACCGATAAAGCTGCTGCACCAATCAATTTGTATGGAGCTACAAAATTATGTTCTGATAAATTATTTGTGGCAGCAAATAATGTAAAAGGAAAACGTGATATCAAATTTTCTGTTGTTCGTTACGGAAATGTAATGGGCTCAAATGGTTCGGTGATTCCATTTTTTATGAAAAAG
>JAYTXX010000185.1:0-8136 GCA_043742725.1 Bacteroidota bacterium
AAAATATTCCTGAAAAAAACAAACCAAATGAATAAATTTTCGAAAAACCATTAGGTTCAAATCCTAATAGTTTGGCTAATAAATGACTCACTAAAAAAAATGGAGTTTGCAAAAGCGCAACTCCGCAGGTATATTTTGTAATTACTTTATTATTAGATGTGTTTAGATAAAAACCATTTCCAGTTTTTTTTTCTATACTATCAGGAAAATGTAGAGCATTGTTTCCATAAATAAACCAAATTGGTTGATATACATAATACCCTGCGGCATCAGACCAAACAACTCCATGATAAGAGTTTGCTTTGTCCTTGCTATGTTTGTTGAGACTAAGAAAAACTAAAATCACAAAAAGAGAAGTGAAGATAATGTTTAAGTATTTTTTATTCATTTTGATTAATTATAAAAATAATGAATGTCATAAATTTCAAAAACATGAAATGTTTTATGAATTTTATATTTTGCTGAAATTACATTTAAAATAGAATTTGTGGGATCAACAAATTCACTTCCAGCTTGAATGTAAATACAACTTTTTTTATCATTATTTTTTTCAATAATTTTTAGTGTTGTATTTTTTTTCGAAACTGCATAAATATTTTCGCTATTCAGCAACTGCATTGTTTTTGGTGCTTGTGCAAAATAGTTAATATTGTAATGATAACAAAAACTCATGTAAGCATAGTCTGGAGCAATAAAAGCAATTGAGTTTTCTTTTTTTAGAATATTAAAAATTTTTATCACTTCTTTTAATCGTCTGTTATTATCAGGGTTTAGATTAATTGTAAACAATTGGCTTACCAAAAAAATACTCATTGCGATAATCCTAATTTTTGGTTTTGAATAAAATGTATTCAAAATAATGGCAATAGATAGATACAAAGGAATTGAAGTGAAAAGTATATATCTGTCAATAAACATAGGATATTTAAAGGAAATAATAAACATTGATAGATAAGGAATAGCAAACCATAAAAAAATAATTTTTGAATATTTATTTTCAAATAATTCTTTCATTCTGTTTTTTAATTCATTTCTTTTTAGCAAAATAAAGCAAGCTGTAATTATCAAAATAATTAAAACAATAGTATTGTATTTGTTGTTTATAAACCGATTTATATTGCCATAAATTTCAGTAATACCTGGTGCTACAACCCACGTTCCATTTGAAGTAGATATTGATAGTCTGTGAAAAAAAATAAGCAATACAGGAACATAACTTAAGCTTAATAAAACCATTGTGATAAATAGTGGTTTCCAAATTGATTTTTTTTGTTCGAGAAAAAGCAATGTAACAACTTGGGTAAAGACAACAAAGAAGCCAAAATAATGACTGTAAATAAGCAGTATGTTAATGAGTAGCAATAGAAAATAATTAGATTTTTTAAAATGATTTTCAATAATATTCAAATAAAAATAAAGTGAACAAGATGTAAGCAATGAAAATAATGGATAAACTCTTGCTTCGTGTGAGAAAAAAATATGCATTGAAGAAAATGTAAAAATTAAACTTGCGCCAATTCCAATTAATTGATTGATATATTTTAATCCAATTTTATAAACTATAATTGCTGTTATTGAACTAAATAAAACAGAAAGAAATCGTATGGAAAAAACGCCAATTCCAAAACACTTAATCCAAAAGTGCATGAGCAAAAAATGCAAAGGCGGATTGTTTTCGCTATAAAGCATATTGATAATTGAAGATATATTTTGTTGGGAGTAGTATATCGTGAAAGGTTCATCTAATGCTACATCTCGGTATGTGATGAAAAGCATTTTGATAATTAGATTAAGAAAAAAAATAAATAACGGAATGAAAAAAAAGGAAGTTTTGTTTTTTGTTTTTGAAAAAAAATCCATTGCTATTTCTTAATGTTGAACAATAAATTTTTCTGTCAAAGTAATTGTTTCATTCACTAATTGTATAAAATAAATCCCGTTTGAAAATTCCTTTCCTTCAATAAGAATTTCCTTTTCCGATGAGTTGTGTTTTGTGCTGTTGTATGTTTTTATCTCACGCCCCATCGCATCCATAATATGAATAATGTAAGAGTCGTTACTTTCATTAGGAAATTTTATTTTTATAATGGCACTTTCGTTTACAGGATTAGGATAAACTGATAGGTTACTTAAACTGTTTTTGGAATAGGACAAAATATTTGTTGCAAGATTTATGACGATTCCAGATGATACTCCATTACTGTCAGCTTTAAATAAATAAATATCTTCTAGTCCATTGTTGAATTGAGTAGAATTTCCAACAACAATAAGCCCCTTGTCTGTAGTTTCTTCAATATACCTTCCTTCATTTAATCCGAAAGTACCTATTGTGTATGAAAATATCCAATTCCCTAAATAATCTATTTTATATAAGTAGATTCTGTAGTCATTTCCAAATTTTAATTTTCCTGTCCACACATAATTACCATCAGATGTTTGGTAAACTGAATATGCTTTTGCATCATTTGGTGAGCCAAACTTTTTAGTGAAAATGGTATCTCCATTGATATTTGTTTTTAAAATAAAAGCCTCATTATTGTTTGTTGAAGTATTTTCGGTATAACCAGCTAACATATATCCTCCACCACTCGTTTCAATAATTTGATTGCTTTCATCATTACCATTACTTCCGTATGTTTTTGTCCAGAGGGTATCTCCCATTGAATTGGTTTTTATCACATAAATATCTCCGTTCACATCTCCAAAACTTTTTGTGATTCCTGTTAAAATATAACCTCCATCATTGGTTTGTTTTATGCTTTTTGCTTCATCATCATTTATGCCTCCATAAGTTTTTGTCCACAAAGTATCTCCAGTAGAATCTGTTTTTACTATATACATATCCTCGTTTCCTTTTCCAAAACTATATGTTCCTCCTGCAATAATATAACCTCCATCGGTTGTTGGTTCTATGCTGTAGCCAAAATCCCAATCACTTCCACCATATGTTTTTGTCCATAAAGTGTCTCCTGTTTTATTAGTTTTAATAACATATATATCATATCCTCCGTGTCCAAAACTATTCGTAAATCCTGCAACTACAAATCCTGAATCAATTGCAGTTTCTTTTATTGAGTAAGCTTGGTCAATATTAATTCCACCAAATGTTTTTTGCCAAAGTGAATTTCCTAAAGAATCTGTTTTTATAACATAAGCATCGGAATTGCCTATTCCATAGCTTGTGGTGGAACCAGCTATTACATAACCATGGTCATACGATTGCAAAACAGAGTAGCCATAATCATAACCTGTACCTCCATAAACTTTTTCAAATTTTACAATTTGTGATTGTAAAATAAAAGGTATTGAGATTGATAAAATGGTAAATAATATTTTTATGGAAAAATTCATTTTTACAAAATAGCTTTTCTAATTCTAATTAAATCAGTCATTAGTTTTTCAAAATGATTTAAGTGCAACATATTTGCACCATCCGATTTTGCTTGTGAAGGATTTGGATGTGTTTCCAAAAATATTCCATCAGCACCAACTGCAATTGCTGCTTTTGCAATAGTAGCAATCAATTCGGGCTTTCCGCCAGTTACACCACTTGTTTGATTGGGTTGTTGCAACGAATGCGTAATATCCATAATTACAGGAACATTATTTTTTTGCATTTCAGGAATTGCTCTATAATCAACTACTAAATCTTGATAACCCAAAAAAGTTCCTCTTTCGGTAAGCATAATATTTTTGTTGCCCGAATCACGCACTTTATCAACTGCAAATTTCATAGATTCTGCAGAAAGAAATTGACCTTTTTTTATATTTACAAATTTTCCTGTTTCAGCAGCAGCAATTAATAAATCTGTTTGTCGGCAAAGGAAAGCCGGAATTTGCAACACATCTACATACTTTGCAGCAAGTGCAGCTTCTTCGTGTGCGTGAATATCGGTAACAGTTGGAATATTAAAATGCTTTCCAATTTTCGCAATAATTTCTAATCCTTTTTCATCGCCAATTCCTTTAAATGAATCCAAGCGTGAGCGATTTGCTTTGCGATACGATGCTTTGAAAATATAAGGAATACCAAGTTTATCAGTAATTGTTTTTACTTTTTCGGCAATCTCAAAACATATCTCTTCGCTTTCAACCACACAGGGTCCAGCCAGCAGAAAAAAATTGTTTGTGTCTGTATGTTTTATGTTTGGAATATTTTTAATTGACATTTTTTATATTGTTGAATTGTTATAATTGTTGTATTAAATTTTTGTTCTAAAATTTTTTAATTAATGCAATATAGGTTCCTTGTCCACAAGTTTTGCGAGGTTGAATAAATCCTTCGATATTATTACTTCCAATGTTCACGAAAAATTGTTTACCAAAATTAGCAAATAAGCCAATACCATAACTGAAGTTTCCATAACCGCCATGACCAATGGTTGTAGATAAAATCATTTTTTTATTCAAATAAAAATTTGCTTTTACATAAACTAACAATTTATAATTTGCATTAAACACATAACGTATTCCTTCTGTTAAATGAAATCGTGTAGTAAATTCTGTTTCAAAAGTTAAATTCAAAACGGCTGGTAATGTTGCATTAAAAGCTTGTTTTTTAAATGGAGCAACACGTTGAATAATACTATCTTTTGAAGTGTTGCCAATTGTGGAATCTTGCAAATCATTGATGCTCGTTACTTTGAAACCGCTGTAATGAAAAAGTGAATCTTGTTTTAAATAAAGTGTTTGACTATTAAATCGTATAAAACCTATGTCGGATGCAGAAACTGTTAATTTTGAATTTCCTAAACGTGATTTGAATGGTGCTTCAAAAAATACATCAAGACTTGCTCCATAGCCATTAAATGCTGCGAAGCCAGTATGTGCAGTATCACTTTGAATTACTTGCATGGATGTATTAAAATCAATGTATTGCCCATCTTCGCTGGTGTAGAGCTCCGCTTTTGGTGCTGAAATAGATAAATATTGTTCACCTTTTAAAAACGAAAGTCCAATTCCCCAACGTGCCGCATTATCAAATTTTGAAGAAAATAATCCAATTTGAATTTGCTGATAACGAATTAAATTAAAATTGAAACCGTTGAAATTGGCTGTTTTTCCTGCATAAGCAGCATTGCCATAAAATCCTACTTTGTATAAATCTCTTGAAAATTGTGCATCAGTATGTAATCTATCTCTTAGACTAAAAAATAGGCTAAAATTTTTTTTATGAAATAACGAATCTAATTTAATAGCGCAATAAATTCCATCATTCAAATCGCCACCAAATCTATTTTCGTTTTGGGTTCTTGCCAACACTTCATCTTTCAATTGTTTATCAATATAACCACCGTTATAAAATTTATTCACAAATGTATTTGTTAATGAATTTGAGTTTGCTCCATATTCGCCAGCAATACCAATAGTAGTTTTAGCAGAATCGGGAAATGGTGTAGAGAAAATAGTTGCAATTTGCGCTCGAAGATTTAAGCAAATACAAAAAGTAAAAAGTATGATTAAAAATTTTTTCACAAATGTTTTTTAATTTATAAATGTACAGTGTAATTAAAATCAGCAACCAGCTTGACATTTATTTGATAATCACTATAAATTTTAATATAGTTAGGTTGAGTTGTTGTGTTGAATTTTGTTTTCAAAACTATTTTTTTTGTAGTGTAAAGTAGATTTATTTTTTGTTCGCTCACAGGCAAAATAATTTTTGTAAGTTTTTTGCTAATTACTCTAAAGCTTGAATTTACAAGTGCTTCATCTATTGTGTTCGCATCTATAAAAATAGAATCTGCAATTGCATTGTTTTCATCTAACAAATAAAATTGTATAGCGGCTTTAAGCGGAAATCCATTGTTGGCATACATTGTAAGTGTTCCGCTATGCACATTTGAAGTGCCATCCGTTTTTGTGAGATTAAAATTTAAAGTATCAATCAATGTTAAATTTGTAGCAACTGCCGAAAGCGGAATTTGCATATTCAATCGGGCTTTTAGCAATTTATCATAATACACAAAATCATTTGAACCCGAAACATTTCCCAATGGGTTGGTAGTAATTTGCATTGTATAGCCTAACTTGTCAGGTAAGTTTTCAATCATTGATTTTATATTTGAATTGCTTACTGTTAGCGGAAAATTAGCATACGAAGAATAAACAATTCCTCCACTTTCCGCAGCACGATTTAAGTTTATTGGCGAACCAATCAATGTATTTGATAAATCAATGCTTGTATTTGTTCGCGAATTAATGGAAGTTAATTTATTGATGTAAGCTCTGGCATCCATACCAATTGAGTTTTCTATCTGAAGATTAATAGTTACATCTTCTACTTTTAGTGAACCATTTCTTATTTTACTAAACAGAGTAAAATTATTTTCGGAAGGACCAATATCATAAGTATGTTGTCCGAAATAACCTTTTGCATAATAAGGAAGAATATCAATAAATGTATTTTCAATTACCAAACTATCAGTAGGATTAACAAGTACTGGTTGTCCTTGTGGGCTAACCAAAGCTGTAAGCGAAGTGTATAGCGAGTTTACTTTGTTTTTATTTATTCCTGTTAAATCAAATGAATAGCCAGATAAATCAAATTGTTCATCATAAATTCCGGGTGTATTACCAACTGCTGCTGGCACCGAAACATTAATAACAAAAGGAACTCCATTGAGTGTAGCGCAAGGTATGCTATATACAAAATTGGTTACTTCATGAATCATACTTTTTATTTTGTAGGTTACAATTCCCGATTTAATAATCACTTTGCGCAATTGCACATCTTGCAAATTATAAGTAGTTTCCGAAACATTGTTATTCACAATTGCTTGCCCTGGCGAAAAAGTATAAGGTATTGGAATATTATAAGCAGTATGCAAAACGGTATCTGGAATTTTAAACAATGTATCCATTGGCAACACATTAAAATCATTGTTGTAAACAATTTTTAATGAACTATCCGCATTCGCTTGAAGAATAGAATCGGGCAAAATATCATTAATATCTAATGTTGCATCAATAAGCGGAGCCAATACTTCTGTATCCCACGAAGGTTTATCAAATTCTTTTCTGCAAGAAAAAAATAAAGTGATACTTAAAATAGAAAATACTAAAATTATTTTTTTCATTAAAAGGTTTTCGGCTTTTGATTGACGAATTTAAAAGTAGTAATTTAATTTTACTTACATATATTATTAATCAATTACTATTTTGTTCATTTTACATTTGTTATTCGTATCAATTCTGTGTATAAAATAGTTGCAACTTTTTCGGCACCAACATTACTGAAATGAACAAAATCATAATAGAGCTTTTTGTCATTTTTAGGAAATACTTTCCCCAAATCGATTATTGATATATTTTTTGCTTTACAATATTCGACTAAAGCATCATTATAAAGAACCATTGGGTTTAATGAATCATTATTCATTTCATCATAATAGGGATGGGAAACAAATATGGGTTTTATGTTATTGTTGTAACACAAAGAATCTAATGTGTTTATTCTTTTAACATAGTTGGTTAGTGATAGTTGAAAACTCGATTTTGATTTATATATATTTTTGTTTTGATAGTGTTCTTTTTTGCCCTCAACTTTGTGTTTTGAAAAATGAATGTACTTTGCTTTGTGTGCTTCTGTAAAATTTGAAATAGAAGTAAGTAATTCAGAATGTTTAAAAATTTTATTTAAAATATTTTCATCTCTGTTAATTAAAAAACCATTTTCATTTTCAAATGAAACTTTACCAACTTCATTTCCGCCAAGCAAAAAAATAATATAATTGGGTTTCAATTTTATAATATAATCACGAAGTAAAATAATATGTCCAAATGTTGAACATCCATTAATTCCTGCATTGTTCACCCATAAATTTGGTATTTGAGTTTTCATTTTATTCATCAATCGAGCAGTCCAAGTAGAATCATCTGCAAGTAAATGACATTCAGTTGTGCTACTTCCAACGGTTATAATTGTTAAACTTTTTTTCCAATTTTTGGGAGGTTCAGCTCCTCTAAAACCTAAAGAGTTGGTTGTGTAAATTATTTCTTTATCTAATTCTTTTTTGGAAGCATCAATGATGTATTTTTTTCTGTAATTACTTTTTAGAATTATTTCTTCGCCTCTAATCCTAGATTGGTAAGGATTGAAAGTTCGCACTAAAATTTCACACAGAAAAAAAGTAA
>JAYTXX010000186.1:0-9312 GCA_043742725.1 Bacteroidota bacterium
AATTATTCTCTCAAGTACAAAAGGAAACATTGATTTATTGGATGCTGACAAAGCAAAATTATTTGATAAAAATCGTTTGCATTTGTGGGAAACAGGAAATGTAATTGCAAATTATTTTCAGAATCTAAACAAAACAATAGTTGTTGCAAATGCTTGCATTTCGGGTGTTTTAGCCATAATTATGGGAAAACGATTATTGGAAAGCAATGCTTATGATACAGTAATTGTTACTGGTGCGGATATTATGACAGAGTTTGTTGTTTCGGGTTTTTTATCTTTCAAAGCAGTAAGTAATGAAATTGCAAAACCTTATGATGTTTCCAGAAATGGAATTTCATTAGGCGAAGCCTGCGGAACAATTGTTTTGACTAACAATCAACAACTAATAACGAATAATGAACAACTAATAACTGTAACAGGTGGTTCAAGCTCAAACGATGCAAACCATATTTCTGGACCTTCACGTACAGGCGATGGGCTATTACTTGCAATTGAAAAAACATTGAAAGAAGCCAATATAAAACCTTCTGAAGTTGATTACATTTCTGGACATGGAACTGCAACATTGTTTAACGATGAAATGGAATCGCTTGCAATTACTGATGCAGAACTTCAACACGTGCCAATGAATAGTTTGAAAAGTTATTTTGGTCACACACTTGGTGCAGCTGGAATCATAGAAGCAGTTGTTGGTATTCATTCAATGAAAAACAATACTTTAATTGGCACTTATAATTTTAAAGAATTGGGCGTTTCAAAACCACTAAATATCATTACCAAAACAAAAAATACAAACGTAAATAATTGCTTAAAAACTGCTGCTGGCTTTGGCGGTTGTAATGCCGCTGTTTTATTTTCGAAACAAGAATGACAGAAAAAAATTACATATCAGCTTATTGCAAAATTCGTTCGGGAAAAATTATTATCAATGATAAAAATGATTTCCGAAACGAACAAAATTTAAGTACTGTTGATTTTTTGAAATCAGCCTACAAGCATTATCAAATGGGCTATTCAAAATTTTACAAAATGGATAGCCTTTGTAAATTGGCATTTGTATGTTCTGAATTATTATTAAAATCAAATAAAATAACGGAAAAGTATAATACAGAAGATATTGCTATAATTATTGCAAACAGTACATCTTCGCTCGAAAGCGATACCGAACACCAAGTAACAATTAACAACAAAGAAAATTATTTTCCAAGCCCTACCATTTTTGTATATACCTTGTCAAATATTATGATTGGAGAAATTGCAATCAGAAATAATATTAAAGGAGAAAATACTTTCTTTATTTTTGATAAATTTGATGCGCATTTTATGAGTTCGTACATTAATTCGCTTTTGAATACAAACAAAGCAAAGTGTTGCATTACAGGCTGGATTGATTTTTACGAGAATAAATACGATGCTTTTTTATGTACAATAGAAAAAGAAAAAACAGGATTACAAATTGAAAACACAACAGAATTTTTAAATAATTTATACAACAAAAAATAAAAAAATGGATGCACTAATCGACAAATTAAAAGGTGAAATTATTGAACAATTAAATTTAGAAGATGTAAAAAAAGAAGACATTGACAATGATGCTCCACTTTTTGGAGAAGGCTTAGGGCTTGATTCTATTGATGCTTTAGAGTTAATTGTATTGATAGAAAAAAACTACGGAATTAAAATTGCAAATCCTGCTGACGGGAAAAAAGTATTTCAATCAATCCGTACAATGGCTGAATTTATTGAAGCAAATAAAAAATAATTTTGAGTAAAAAAGTTTACATAACAGGCATTGGAATAATTTCGGCAATTGGCAACAATGTTGCCGAAACTCTTGATTCTATTAATAAACAGAAATCAGGAATTGGTGCTATGGAATATATTTCTACACGTTATAAAAACGAAATTCCTGTTGGTGAAGTAAAAGCAACGAATGAAGAATTGGCTTTGAGAGCTGGATTGAAAGCCGATTCAAAAAACAGTCGTACCACATTGCTTGGAATGCTTGCCGCACAAGAAGCAGTGAAAAGTGCAGGAATAAAAAACATAAAAGAATTTCGCACAGGAATTATTTCTGCAACAAGTGTTGGTGGAATGGCAATGACAGAAAATTTGTACAAAGATTTTTTAGATACTGAAAAAACAGGCGATTTTTTACAATACATTGAAACACATGAATGTGGCGATAGTACTGAAGCAATAGCCGATGCACTTGGAATAAAAGATTATTTATCAACCATTAGCACAGCGTGCTCATCATCGGCAAATTCAATTATGCTAGGTGCTAGATTAATAAAACAAGGAATATTAGATAGAGTTATTGTTGGTGGTTCAGATTCGTTATCGCGCTTTACTATCAATGGTTTTATGACATTGATGATTTTAGATAAAGAACAATGCAAACCATTTGATGCAGAACGAAAAGGTTTGAATCTTGGTGAAGGCGCAGGTTTCATTGTTCTTGAATCGGAAGAAGCAGCAAAAGGAAAAGAAATTTTTTGTGAACTTTCTGGTTATGGAAATTCAAACGATGCTTATCATCAAACCGCTTCATCTCCCGAAGGTGCAGGAGCTTTTATGGCAATGGAAAAAGCATTTAAAGTAAGCGGACTTAAACCTGAGAATATTGATTACATTAATGCACACGGCACAGGAACCGAAGTAAATGATTTATCAGAAGGTACTGCAATTGAAAGAGTTTTTGGAAAAAATGTACCAAACATTAGTTCAACAAAAGCATTCACAGGACATACACTTGGTGCCTGTGGCGGAATTGAAGCTGTACTATCGGTATTAGCAATTAAATATAATTTGATTTATCCAAGTTTAAATCATATTCATCAAATGTCTGAAGTTGGCTTTACTCCTACCAAAGAACTAACAAAAGATAAATTAATAAATCATGTTTTGTCCAACTCATTTGGTTTTGGTGGAAACACTTCCTCACTAATTTTCTCACGACACAAGTAATATGGAAGCGTTTATCAGAGGCATTGGCATAATTTCTCCACAAAATAATTTTGATACAAAAGATTTTTTATCCGATGTTGTGGAACACAACACCAACTCTTTGCGTTGCATAGAACCTTCTTACAAAGATTTTTTAAATCCCGCTCTTGCCCGCAGAATGGGACGTGTAATAAAAATGGGAATTGCCGCATCAAGCATTTGTTTAAAAGATGCAAACATTGCAATGCCCGATGCAATAATGACTGGAACAGGTTTGGGTTGTCATGAAGACACCGAAAAATTTTTACTTTCCATTATTGATAATGATGAGCAATTCCTCACTCCTACTTCATTTATGCAATCTACACACAACACAGTAAGCGCACAAATTGCTTTACAATTGAAGTGTATGAATTACAATTTCACATACGTTCACAAAGGATTTTCGTTTGAAAGTGCTGCATTAGATGGATTGATGACAATTGCAGAAGGCAATGGAAATAATGTATTGATAGGCGGTCATGAAGAAATGACGGATAGACATTTTAAAATTACAAGTCGTGTTGGATATTGGAAAACAGAAAATATTCCAACAATGGAAATTATTAATAGTAAAACAAATGGCGCTGTATCGGGCGAAGGTGCTGCATTTTTTGTATTGAGCAATGAAGCGAGCGAAAATAATTATGCGAAACTTCGTTCACTCAAAATGATTTACAAACCCGAAAATCAGCAAGAGATTGAACAAAAAATTACGGCAATGCTTGCTGAAAAAAATCTAACGAAAGAAGATATTGATGTGGTAATTTATGGAATAAATGGAGATGCTCGTTTCGATAAAGTCTATTACGATTTGAAAAATAATCTTTTCAATAATAGCACATCAACTTATTTCAAACATTTATGTGGAGAATATCAAACTGCAGGGAGTTTTGCAATGTATATTGCAGCTATGATGTTGAAAACACAAAGCATTCCGAAAGAATTGATAATTGAAAACAAAAACAAAAAATCAATAAAAAATGTGTTAATTTATAATACATTTATGAATAGCGATCAAACTGTGTTTCTACTTTCGCAATGCTAAATTTTAAATCAGCAACAATTTTTTTAATACTAACAATAAGCATTTGCATATTGCTACATTTTTTTTTTCAAATTAATTTAGGCTGGATTTTTTTACCAATAGTTTGCTACACAGCAGTAATCATATACGGTTCAGCAACTATTCAATCCGATTTTTTTATAAAAGCATTTTGTAGTTCTAACACTTCCGAAAAAATAATTTCTATCACATTTGATGATGGACCAAATGCGATACACACTACAGAAATATTAAAAACATTGGCTACTTACAACGCCAAAGCAACTTTTTTTATAATTGGGAAAAATATAAAAAATAATGAAACTATTGTTAAACAAATAGATTCAGAAGGTCATACAATTGGCAATCATACTTTTTCTCATTCTTTTTTTATTGATTTTAGTAGCGAAAAAAAGTTCATAGAAGAACTAAATCAAACAGATGATGAAGTTTACACTATCATTGGAAAACGAATAAATTTATTTCGTCCACCTTATGGCGTAACAACCCCCAACCTTGCTAAAGCTGCTAAAACAATGAATTATAAAGTGATTGGTTGGAATGTTCGTTCGTTGGATACAACAAGTGATAGTGAAGAAAAAATTACAAAAAGAGTTTTAGAAAAAATAAAACCTGGCGTTATTATTCTTTTTCACGATACATCAAGTAAAACAATTAATGTATTGAAACAAACACTTAATTTTGCAAAAAAAAATGGCTTTAAAGTTGTAAGTGTGGATGAACTTTTATCTATAAATAAAAAATGAAAAAATATATTTTACTATTAATTTATCTTCTGCCATTTACTTTGTTTTCTCAAATTCCATTGGGGTTTAAAACAGTTAAAGATACTACTGCTTTCAAGCAAAAAATGGAAGCACAATCAAAATTAATTAATTCAATGGAAAGCGATTTTACACAAGAAAAATATTTAAGTGTGATGTCGGAAAATATAATTACAAAAGGACATTTTTGTTTCAAGAAAATAAATATGTTACGCTGGGAATATCTCTCTCCCTACACTTATTTAATTGCAATTAATAAAGATAAAATGTTCATCAAAGACAATGGCAAAGTAAATAAATACGATATCAATTCTAACAAAATGTTTAAAAGCATCAATGAAATGATGGTAAACACTGTTCAAGGAAATCTATTGAATAACAAGGATTACAAAGCTATTTACCTTGAAAATGAAAAATATTATTTATTAGAACTTACACCTGTTCAAAAAGCAACAAAGGAATTTTTAAAAACAATTCAATTGTACATCAGCAAAACAGATTATGCAGTTGAAAAAGTAAAAATGATTGAACCTGGTGATGATTACACAAGCATAAATTTTACCAATCGTAAAACAAACGAAACAATATCGGATGAAAAATTTATTGTTAAGTAGTTTTATTACACTCACTCTCATTGGCTGTACTTTTGGGCATTACGGAAGATTAAAAAAAAGTAATGAACCCAATCCAACTTCACCAAAATCTATTTTCGGAGATAATTTTAATTCTTTTTTATTCAAAACAAATATTACTGTTTACGGGAAAAATTTTAGCGGATTATTAATTACGAAACAATTATCACCGCAAGATTATCGTGTAATTTTCACTACTGAACTTGGAATGAAATTATTTGATTTTGAATTTAAGGATACTGCATTTACGCTTCATTATTGCGTTCCACAATTCAATCAACCAAAACTTTTAAAAACAATTCAAAAAGATATTGAAATTTTATTGATGAATAATTTGAAAAACAAATCGTTTGAAATTTTTAGCGATTTGAAAAACAATTTAATTATTCATCGCTTGAAAGAAGAGAAAATGTACAACTATTACTTCACAGAAAAAAGCTCTCAACACCTTGTAAAAATTGAACATTCTAAAAAACATGTAAAAAATATTATCTTTACACTGAACAATTATGAAAACAATTTTCCAACAAGTATTTTAATAAAACATTGCACTGTTAAATTGAAAATTGAATTGAATTTATTGAAAAAATAATTTTCAAAATGTCTGAAAGTATTAATTCTAAATATAGTTTACCTGTTTTACTCTACCATCGAATTGTAAATAAACAATCTACAATTGGTAAACACAAAATTTATGTTTGGGAAAAAGATTTTGAAAAACAAATGTTGTATTTAAAAAACAATGGTTATGAAACCATTACGTTTATTGACTTACAGGAAAATCCAAAAATGAATTTAGATAAAAAAGTAATCATCACTTTTGATGATGGTTATGAAGATAATTACACATTACTTTTTCCGATATTAAAAAAACATGGTTTCAAAGCAGTCATTTATTTGGTTACACAAATCAATCACAATGCTTGGGGAGTAAAGGAAGGAGAACCGAGAGTAGATATGATGAGTGTTGAGCAAATAAAAGAAATGAGTAATTATGGAATTGAAATGGGCGGACACACACAACATCACGTTGATTTATTAAAACATTCGGAAGAAGAACAAAGAAAAGAAATCAAAGGTTCGAAAGAAGATGTGGAAAAAACAATTCAAAAATCGGTTGTAAGTTTTGCATATCCTTTTGGTGGAATAAATGAAAATATAAAGAAGGTAACTCTCGAATGTGGCTATTCGTATGCTGTTTCAACTAACACAGGACCAAAACAGTTTGGCGATGATTGGTTTCAAATTCGCAGAATTGAAGTAACTCCAAAAACAACATTGATGAGTTTTAAAAATAAAGTAAGTGGAAATTATTTTTATCCATCGTTTTTAAAATCGCTATTTTCGAGCAAACAAACAAAGTAAAAAATGTACGTATCAGGATTTTCGTTTATAAAAAATGCATTAAAATTTGACTATCCAATTATAGAAGCCATTACTTCTATTTTGCCTATTTGCGATGAGTTTGTTATTGCTGTTGGGAAATCGGATGATGATACACTTAACTATATTAAATCCATTAATTCTCCAAAAATAAAAATCATTGAAACGGTTTGGGACGAAACATTGCGCGAAGGAGGAAGAGTTTTATCAGATGAAACAAACAAAGCATTTAGAGCCATTTCAGAAAAAAGCAATTGGGCATTTTACATTCAAGGTGATGAAGTAATTCACGAAAAATATTTGAATAATATTAAAAATGCAATGCTCAACTACAAAGATGATAAACAAGTAGATGGATTGGTTTTTGACCATTTGAATTTTTATGGTTCGTATGATTACATAGCAGATTCAAGGCATTGGCAGAAAAAAGAAGTGCGTGTGGTACGCAATGATAAAAATATTTATTCGTACAAAGACGCAATGAGTTTTAGAAAAGGGGACGATGAAAAATTAAATGTTGCGTATGTTGATGCTTGTATTTATCATTATGGATGGGTGAAAGCACCAGATGCAATGCAAAAAAAACAAATTGAATTTCAAAAGCTTTGGCACGATGATAAATGGGTAGAAGAAAATGTTCCGAAAGTAGAAGAGTTTGATTTTTCAAATGTTGATTCGGTTGCGCTGTTTAAAGAAACTCACCCGAAAGTGATGGAACAACGCTTGAAACGCTTGAATTGGAAGTTTTCGTTTGACCCAACAAAAGCAAAAAAAGAAACTTTTCGCAGAAGATTATTAAATGTAATTTATAAAAAAACAGGTGTGCATATTGGAGAGTTTAAAAATTATAATATCATTAAAAAATAAGCGAATAGTTACCTGCAATAATGAGCTTAGTTCAAGTATTAATGAAACGAAACAGATAATGACGAATATAAATAATAATGAGACGCCTAAAAATTGGTGGCGACAAAAACGACTGAAATACAATTTAGGTTTAATTGCTACTGGCATTCTTGCTTACATATTTATATTTATAATTGAGGGACATAATAACTTTAGCATTTTAGCTTTTTTTGTTCAAGGTATAGCCTCTTTTATTTTTATTGGAATTGCAAATTTATTTTACTTTCTTGGTCCTCTAGCTGACAAGCTATTCAATAGACGAAATAATCAATTAATTAGAGAGAGGCTGTTTAATTTTGGTTTTGGATTTTCGATTCTAATTCCAATTTTGTTTTCATTAATGTTTATTGTTTTTCCTGCTTGGGATTATGGTTACGAACCATTAAAGAATAAGCCTTCAGACAAAGAACTTTTCGGAGTGTATGAACTCAATAGTGCTTCAAAAAAGTTTTTAATTCGTCAAGGGTATAATATTGACAGCAGCAGATTGGAACTCTATTCCAGTAACACATATTACTTTCATAAACTTCCTGACTACGTCTTAAATAGCTTTGGAAGCTCCAATAAGAAAACAATTAATGAAAATGGAAAATGGAATGTATATTGCGATAATGGAGACAATAGCGAAATTGTTATGGGTGGTAGATGTTATGATTTAGGCAAAAAAGATAACCATCTTTCAATATTAATAACTATTGGTGACCCAGATTCACGAGAGGGAATTATATATGAAAAAAGTTCAGCGCATTTACAAAACATTAATAAAAACCAAAATGTTACTAAATAATTTTTTTAAAATAACCAATATTGATAGTGCCGAAAAGCATACTATCACTATTGAAATGAACCCCAATCACGAAATATACAAAGGACATTTTCGTGGTAATCCAATTGCGCCTGGTGTGTGTTTAACACAAATGGTAAAAGAAACTGTGGAGCAAATCACCAACAAAAAACTAACAATGGTAACGGGTGATAACTTAAAATTCACTGCTGTATTGAATCCTGAAGTTAATCCAAATGTGATAATGACATTATCTTTAAAAACTAAAGAAAATGGTTTATTACAAGCAGATACAACTGTTTCAGATGGTGCAATAAATTTCTTTTCTATTAAGGCAAGTTTTAAGGAAAACAATTAGAATTTTTAAAAAATTATTTATTTCTGACTAGTCCTCATTTTCCAACGAGGACTACATTAAATTTTCTAACTATTTGTTTTTACTTTTAAGCAACACAAAAATTCCTCCAACAATAAATATTCCTCCAACAATTGGCGACCATTGAACAGGATGATTTTCTTCTCTATTCACTTGAATAGGTCCTAAATCAACCACGTTTTTTTTTGTTACAAAATTAAAACTTGTTACAACCATCATAATTACTCCAACTACGATAAGTACAATTCCTGATATTTTCATTTGAATATTTATTTGAATTTACGCAAAGATGATTAAATCAATAATTGTATGTTTTACATATTTTTGAAAACATATTACAATATTCACACATTTTGAATACGCACTATGTAAAATATGCAAGATGCTCAAACAAAGTAACCACAAGTGAAGCC
>JAYTXX010000187.1:0-6483 GCA_043742725.1 Bacteroidota bacterium
TTTATATAAAAGTTATCCATTTGACAACTTTTGTATATCTTTGTAAAAAACAAAATGTATGCGGATTTTCAGTAAAAGTACATTGAGAAATTTTTATGAAAAACACAATGATTGTAAAGAACAACTTTTAACCTGGTATAAGGTTACAAGTAAAGCAGATTGGAAAAATTTTAATGATGTGAAAAAATATTTCAATTCCGTAGATTGTATCAGAGACAATCTATTGGTATTTAATATAAAAGGAAATAATTACAGATTAGTTGTAGATTTTAATTTTAAATTTCAGTGGGCTTTTATAACATTTATAGGTACCCACGCTGATTACGATAAAAAGAAATTTTAATTTAATAATTTTAGAACAATGAAAACAGATTTGAAAGTAATAGAAACAAAAAAAGAGTATGAAATAGCATTAAAAAAATTTCAAACTTTATTTCATACAAAAGCTGGAAGTAAAAAAGAAAAAGAGGCAAAACTTTTGGCTTTATTAATTGAAGATTATGAAAATAAAAATATTCACATTCTTGAGCCTGACCCAATTGAAGCTATAAAATTTATGATGGAACAAAGCGGAATGAATTTTACAGATTTAGCTGAATTGCTCGGAAATAAAGGCAATATTTCAAAGGTGCTAAATAAAAAAAGAAAACTCTCTCTGGAAATGATTCGAAATTTAAGTACGTATCTACACATTCCTGCCGATATTCTTATTAAAGATTATGCGTTAAACATATGAAAAAAGAAATAACAAAAAAGGAGTTTGAAGTAGCTGAAAAAAGAATGAATGATTTATTAGCTATTACCACCAAAAAAGGAGGTTTTGATAACCTTACCAAAAAAGAAAGTGCAGACCTCCACAAATACACTCAAACTGTTAATGCTTATGAGGAAATGCACTATACTATTCCTTTACCTCAAACTTTACAAGGTTTAATTGGATTAAAGATGTTTGAAAACAAGCTAAAACAAAAAGAACTTGCCAAAATGCTTAATACTACTGATACCAAACTTTCAGAGATAATGCACAATAAAAGAAAACCGAATATCTCATTTTTGAAAGCAATGCAACAAGTATTTAATATTGATGGCAATTTACTTTTGAAAATTGCTTAAAAGCAACACTTATGTACATTTTAGGGGGTAATGTTTCATTTTAAAATTAAAATAAAAAAAAGTTTTGTGCTTTGTAAAAAGTAATTATATTTGCACCCCGTTTAGAAATAAATGGATTTCGGGAGCTTAGCTCAGCTGGTTCAGAGCATCTGCCTTACAAGCAGAGGGTCACTGGTTCGAACCCAGTAGTTCCCACCAATAAAAAAGCCTTTCAAGAAATTGAGAGGCTTTTTACTTTCTTACTTAATATTGCTTTAATAATAAAATCGAATTGAAAAAATTATTTTTAATATATCATTATTTTATATATCGTTTGAAAGCTACAAATACACATGGTGTTCATTCGCCTTTTGTATTTGATTTACTAAATGATGTTATTTATAACAAAACAAATTATTACTCTTATAATATCATTGAAAATTTACGAGTGAAACTTTTGCAATCAACGCAAACGGTTAATTGTGTTGATTTAGGAGCTGGGTCATTAAATAAAAACAAAAAAAATGAAGTAAAAAAAATTGCAAAAAATGCTTTAAAACCTACTAAATATGCACAATTGCTTTTTCGATTAGCAAATCGTTTTCAGCCCGAAACTGTTTTAGAATTAGGCACTTCACTGGGACTGAGCACCGCATATTTAGCTTCAGTAAACTCAACTTCAAAAATTATAACTATTGAAGGTTGTGATGATATTGCAAAAATTGCACAAGAAAATTTCAATCAACTGGAATTAAAAAACATTGAGCAAATAATAGGTAATATAAATGAAGTGTTGCCAAGTGCTTTAAATAAAACAAACACACTCGATTTTGTTTTTTTTGATGGCAATCATCGCAAACAAGCCACTATCAATTATTTCAAACAATGCTTATTGAAAGCTAATGAAAATAGTGTTTTTGTGATAGATGATATTTATTGGTCGCCCGAAATGAAAGAGGCTTGGGAAGAAATTAAAAATCATAACTCTGTAACCGTTACCATCGATTTGTTTTTTTTGGGAATTGTTTTTTTTAAAAAAGAACAAGTAAAACAACATTTTACAATTGCGTTTTAAGATTTCGTATATTCGTATCCGTTTGTGATTTATAATCTTAATCCGAAACCATGCCATCTATCATTCAATTATCAAACATTGCCAAAGCCTATAAAATTGGAACTGAAATAATCCATGCCTTGCGTTCTGTTTCACTCGAAATTTACAAAAACGAATACGTTGCATTGATGGGTCCATCAGGTAGTGGAAAATCAACATTGATGAATGTTTTGGGTTGTTTGGATAGTCCATCAGGTGGAGAATATGTGTTGAACGGAATATCAGTAGCACAAATGCCCGACAATCAATTAGCCGAAGTGCGTAACAAAGAAATTGGATTTGTATTTCAATCCTTCAATTTATTGCCACGCTCTACTGCATTGGACAATGTGATGCTTCCATTGATATATGCAGGATATACAAAAGAACAACGCTTAAAACGTGCAAAAGAAGTATTGGAGCAAGTTGGATTAGGAGATAGAATGACACATAAACCAAATGAACTTTCGGGTGGACAACGCCAACGTGTAGCCATTGCTCGTGCTTTGGTAAACAATCCTGCAATTATTTTAGCCGATGAACCTACTGGAAATTTGGATTCAAAAACATCAGTTGAAATTATGGGATTGCTTGAAGACATTCACAAAAAAGGAAATACAATTGTGCTTGTTACCCATGAAGAAGATATTGCACAGTACGCACATCGTATTGTTCGATTAAAGGATGGTGTTGTAGAACGTGATTATAAAAATGAAAACATCACAAAGGTTGGAGCAGTTGTTCATTAATTTATAAAAATGACATTTAAAATATATACCAAAACAGGCGATAAAGGACAAACTTCCCTAATAGGCGGAACACGTGTACCAAAGCATCACATACGTATAGAAACTTATGGAACTGTTGATGAACTAAACTCTTACATTGGTTTAATTCGTGACCAAAAAATTGATGAACATAGCATCGAAACATTGATTGAAATTCAAGATAGATTATTTACCATTGGCGCATCATTAGCATCTGACCCCGAAAAATCGAAAATGAAAATTCCTGATTTAAAAGAAGAAGATGTTGTGTTTTTGGAAAAAGAAATTGATAAAATGAATGAAACTTTGCCAGAAATGAAATCATTTGTTTTGCCTGGCGGACATACTACTGTTTCCTATTGCCACCTTGCACGTTGCGTTTGTCGCAGAGCAGAGCGTTTAACAATTCATCTTGCAGAAAATAGTTTTGTGGCAGATTTGGTTATTAAATATTTAAACCGATTAAGCGATTACCTTTTTGTACTTTCTCGAAAACTTACCCACGATTTGAATGCCAAAGAAATTCCTTGGAAACCAAGAATGTGATTTTTTTAGTAACTGTTTAATCTTTATATAATTTTTTGTTACCTCTTGTCATTTCGACCGAAGGGAGAAATCTCAATAGGCAAAAAAATAGATTTCTCCCTTCGGTCGAAATGACAAATTAAGTTTTATTTAATTTCAAACCATACTCAATACCCTTAATTTTATTGAATTTTAATAGAATAATTTAAAATTAATGGCACACTTGTTTGATAAGTGGAATAAATTTTTACTTTTGCAGAAAAATAGGAAGAATTAAAAAAATAATTTAGAACGTAACAAATTGAAAAATTTTACGTTTTAATACTCAAAAATAAAATTATGTACTGGACACTTGAATTAGCAAAAAATTTAGAAGATGCACCTTGGCCCGCAACCAAAGACGAATTAATTGATTTTGCAATTCGTTCGGGAGCGCCAATGGAAGTAATTGAAAATCTTCAAGAAATTGAAGATGAAGGCGAAATGTATGAAAGCATTGAAGAAATTTGGCCCGATTACCCAACAAAAGAAGATTTCTTTTTTAATGAAGATGAATATTAAGTAAAGAGCATCAACGCTCTTAACAAAAAAAGCTCAACAAAATTTGTTGAGCTTTTTTTGTTAAAACTATTTTCCTACAACCATTTTCTTCGTTTAAAATAAATAAGAAGAGAAAGAATAATTATAATCATTATCCCCCAAACAGTTGCATATCCCCATTTACTATGTAGTTCGGGCATATATTCGAAATTCATTCCATACACACCAGCAATAAAAGTTACTGGAACAAAAATAGTAGTGATAATGGTTAACATTTTCATCACTTCATTCATTTTATTGCTCACACTCGACAAATAAATATCCATCATTCCAGAAAGTAAATCGCGATAGGTTTCAACAGTATCAATTACTCTAATTGTATGGTCGTGCACATCTCGTAAATAAATATCAGTACTTGGTTTTATCAATTCTGTTTCACTACGTTCCATGTTGTTGATTAACTCACGCATAGGCCAAACTGCTTTGCGAACAAAAATCATTTCGCGTTTCATATTATGCAATTGATGCAATGTTTGACGTGATGGTTCGTTCATCAATTCCTCTTCTAATGTTTCTATTTTGTCACCAATTTTTTCAAGAATTGTAAAATAACAATCTACAACCGAATCAATTAATGCATACGCTAAATAATCAGCACCCATTCTTCTAATTCTTCCTTTCCCTTGTCGTATGCGGTTTCTAATGTAATCAAATGCATCACCACCTTCAATTTCTTGAAAAGAAATTACCATTCCTTGTAATAAAATAACAGATAATTGTTCTGAATGAATTTCAGTATCGTGCGAAATCATTTTCATAATCGAAACAACATAATTATCATAATCCTCAAACTTCGCACGTTGATTAGGATTTACAATATCTTCAAGTGTTAGAGGATGAATATTAAACTGCTTACCAATTTTTTCAATCAATGCCGCATCATGAATTCCATCTACGTTTATCCATTTTACCATTGCTGGATTTACATAACTAAAACACTCATCAATGTCAAAAAATGTTTTTTCAATACATTCTTTTTCATCGTATTCAATCAATGTAATTTTTACTTTTTCAGTATGCGCTTCGCCAGAATAAACAATGGTTCCTGGAGGTGCGCCTGTTTTATCCACTATTGCAGACATGTTAAATGAATTAAGTTATTCGTCATTATCTTCTTCCGTAGTTTGTTGTTTTTTATTTTTATTTCCTTCGAGCACAATTACAATTTCGCCTTTCACTGTTTTTGTTTTAAAATAATCAGCAAGTTCTTGCAAAGTTCCTCGTTTATTTTCTTCATACATTTTTGTCAATTCTCTTGATACAGACGCTTTTCTATCAGCACCAAAATAATCAATAAATTGTTCCAATGCTTTTACCAATCGGTGTGGTGATTCGTAAAAAACAATTGTTCTCTGTTCGTTTACAAGCGATTTTATTTTTGTTTGTCTTCCTTTTTTTTGCGGAAGAAATCCCTCAAAACAAAAAGTATCGCAAGCCAAACCTGAATTTACCAATGCAGGTACAAATGCTGTTGCTCCTGGCAAACACTCTACTTCTATTCCTTTTGAAATACATTCACGAATCAATAAAAATCCAGGGTCAGAAATCCCAGGTGTTCCTGCATCGGTTATCAATGCTATTTTTTCGCCATTTGCAATTCGTTCGGCAATCAACTCTACAGTTTTATGTTCGTTGTGTTGATGATGTGCAAACATGCGTTTTTCTATTCCTAAATGACGCAACAAATTTCCACTTGTGCGCGTATCTTCTGCCAAAATAATATCTACTTCTTTTAAAATACGAATTGCTCGAAGTGTTATGTCTTCAAGGTTTCCGATTGGTGTTGGTACTATATAAAGTTTCAAATTTATGGTTTAATTTTTATTGTGATTATTTGTTATTTCTTTCCAAAAGTCTTCGACAAGCTCAGACTGACTGTATGCGAAAGGTCAGTTTGAGCTTGTCGAAAACTGTGCGCTGTCTTTTAAAATCAACACTGTATTTTATTTGAATAAAATTTAAACAGTTTTTAAGTTTCAAACTTACTATTCCGCCCTATTTATAGGCTAAAGGAAGGGAAATAAAATTTCCGAGTAACAAATAGGTAACCTTTTTACTTTAAAAGAACCTAAATCTATTTTTAGGATGGATTAGTTTTCTTTTTGTTTCAGTCACTTTTTGTTAGGTTTTCGTTTCCAAAAACATTTCAAAGAATCACATAACAAACATAGTCAAATTAAACTAAAAATCTAAATTGTTCGCAAACTTGTTTTTAAATATCAATTAATTTTTTCAATATTTCAACCATAGCAAATGTGTCTAATTTACAATAAGCCAGCAAATCAGTTCGGGTTTGTAAAATATCTCCTTGAAACTCTCATGTTATCATCGCAGTAAATGTATTACTTGCAGTTCCTCCTTCTTTAATTTTCAAGTTATTATAAGATAATTCGGGTACGAGTGCCG
>JAYTXX010000188.1:0-7204 GCA_043742725.1 Bacteroidota bacterium
GTTAATAGCAATAAGTTCTTTTTCGTACCAGCTATAAAAAAAATCTCTTCTGTGTGGATTTTCTCTCAAAGGGTCGTATTTCCAATCAATGTCGGGAAAGGTGAGTAAATAAAAATCGTATTTGTTGAGTAAAATATTTTTTTCAATCCATTTGGGGCATGTTTTAAAAACATCTTCGCACCATACTTTTGAGATGATAAGTTCCGTATCTACAAAAATTATTTTGTTTGCATTTTGAATTTGTTTTTTTTCGTTTTCGAGTTGATGCTTTGCTATTTTTAAAACATCAGTTATAGCATATTTTTTTTTAAAATTTTTCAAATATTCACGTGCATATTCTTCCACCCAAACAGTTTGGTAATGTTTTGCTAATGCTTCCGAAAGTGTACTTTTTCCTGTACTTTCGGGACCTATTAATGCTATTCGTAAAATTTTATTTTCTTTTTCCATGAAAAATATCCTGCAACTGCAAGTATGGTATAAATCAAATATAGTAAAGCAATAAGATAAAATCCTCTATTTGCATATAAGAAAATAGCCAAACAATCAATCACAATCCAATACAACCAATTTTCTATTATTTTTTTTGCAGTCATCCATGTTGCTACAATACTAAATGCGGTAATAAATGCATCTAAATATGGAAGTACTTGTGTTGAATAGTTGTGGGCAAAAAATCCAAAAGGAATCCAAATAAATAATCCAATTAGTAGAAGCGATAAATTTTTTTTTAATGGATACGAAATAATAGTTAATTCGGATTTATCCTTAGAGCCATAGCGCCATTGATGCCAACCATAAATTCCGATTATAACATAAAAAATACTTAAACCACTTTCTAAAAATAGTTTTCCTTCGTAACATAAATAAACAGATAGAGCACTTGAAATTATTCCAAATAACCAACACCATTTATTTTCGATAGCTGCTAATAAAACATATAGAATGGCTGTGATGAAAATTAAATATTCTACCAACGAAGTTGACAAAATAGTATCAGAAATAGATTGGATGATGTTGTGAAAATTCATTCGCCTTGAAATTATTCAATGGGAATATTCAGTTCTTGAAATTTTTCTATAATTTTTTTGAATTCTTGAAGTGGTTCATCTTTTTGCCAAATGCTGCTGTAAAATGCCATTCCGTTAAATCCAATATTACGTGCTTTTTCAACAGAATCAACATCGCATCCACCTCTTGCAATTACTTTTAATGTTGTTTTTTGCAGTGCCGATTTTAAACTATGTTCAGTATATGCGCTTTGAAATTTGCTTGATAAACTATCAAATATTGGGCTTAAAAAAACATAGTTATAATTATAATTTTCAAGTCCATCCAATAATTGCCCTATGCTATTGAACGAAGTTGTAATTTCAAAATTTGGATTTTTCATTTTTATTAATTTCAAAATGAGCCAAGTTCTAATTTTTCTTTTTTTATGCGATTTGGTTAAGTGAATTCCTTTTAGTTTATATTTTCTAGCAAGGTTATGATGAGAGTGAATGATTATTCTACTATGAAAATGTTTTGGAATTTCTTTCAGCAAATTCGACATTTTTTTTGTTGAATATCTGTGTTTTCTCAAATGAAGTGTTTCCAATCCAGCTTCAAATAATTTTGTCAAAATTTCAGCTTCTTTTTCTATTTCTTTTGAACTGGAAATAATAATAATTCTCATTTTTATAATCGTTTGAATTTTTAAAATGTATGTATTGCTTTTGCAATATTTTTAATCAATGTTTTGTTTTTTTCAATTGCATTACCAACAACAATAACGTCTGCTCCAGCTTTACAAGCATCAATGGCTTTTTTCTCCGTATTTATTCCACCGCCAACAATAAGTGGTATGGAAATATTTTCACTTATTTTTTTTATCATAGATTGGCTCACGCTATTTGTTGCCCCACTTCCTGCATCCACATAAATCAATTTTAATCCAAGCATTTCTCCAGCAATAGCAGTGCACATAGCAATGTCATCTTTTTCGTGTGGTATTGGATTTGTGTTGCTCATATACAAAGCCGAAGTTTGTTTTCCACTTTCAATGAGCATATAACCAGTTGATAAAATCTCTAAATCACTTGATTTTAATATAGGTGCAACAAGAACATGGTTTCCAATTAACAAATCTGCATTACGACCAGAAATTAACGAAAGCAATAAAATACCATCAGCAGTTTTGCTAATTTGCAAATGATTTCCAGGGAAAATCAAAACAGGAATTTTTGTTTTGTTTTTTATTGTTTGAATACATTTTTCAAAATTTCCATTCGAAAGAATACTTCCTCCAACCATAATAAAATCAACCTTTGCAGATTCAGCTAATTCAATTGTTTCTATTGATTCAAACTTATCAGGATCAATCAAAACGGCAAACAATTTTTTGCCTTCTTTTTTCTTTTTTATAATGCTGAATAAAATTTTATTTTTCATCTGCTAATGAAACAGTATTAGTTCGCAATATTAAATAAATCATTTGAAGCAATTTCAATTTTTTATAAACCAAATGACATTTTATGCTCTAAAAAGTTTTCTCATTTCAATTTATTTTAGATATTTACAAAAAAATTAACCGAAGTAATTATGAAACAATCTAAAGTTAATATCAAATTATTGTTCTTGATTTTTGTTGGCTTACTCTGCAAAACAATTGCAAAATCTCAAGAAACTCTTTATCCTTTTGCCGAAAAAGGCAAGTATGGATATATCAACAAATCGGGAAAAGTGGTGATACAACCAACTTTTGAATTTGCTGAAAAATACTATGAAGGATTGGCTGTTGTGAAACAAGCAGGAAAACGTGGTTTTATTGATGCTTCAGGAAAAATGATAATTCCGGCTCAATATGACCAAAAAATTGATGGCTATTTTTCGGAAGGATTGGCTTGTGTAAAACAAGGAACAAATTATACTTACATTGATAAAGCTGGAAAAATTGAGATAACACCAAAATGTACCCATGCGTATAAATTTTCCAATGGATTAGCAAGACTTCAAGTAGGGAATAAATTTGGGTTTATTGATAAAACAGGAAAGCAAATAATAAAAGCAGATTTTGAAGGAGCGTATGATTTTAAAGAAGATTTAGCACGTGTTAAAAAGGGTGGTAAGTGGGGCTTTATTGATAAAACAGGAAAAGTTGTTATTGATTTTAAATATGATGAAGGATTTGAATTTTCCGAAGGATTTGCAAATGTTAGAGTAGGAGATGAAAAAATTGGAAAGTGGGGATACATTGATAAAACGGGTAAAACAGTAATTGATATACAATTTGATAGAGCCTACACTTTTTCAGATGGATTGGCTTGCATAAGAGTTGGAGATTTTAAAACAGGAAAATTTGGTTACATTGATAAATCAGGAAAAGTAGTCATAAATCCAATTTTTACAGGAGCTTATTTTTTCAATGATGGTTTGGCTTGCGTAAGCGATTCTCCACTTATCAATGGAAGTTTAAAAGATTCAAAATGGCAATATGTTGATAAAACAGGAAAATTAGTAATCACAAAAGGTTCAGATTACTATGCTGATTTTTATAAAGGAATGGCTAATGTTAGTTATGATGGAATTGTTTCCTACATTGATAAAAATGGAAAAATAATTTGGTCGGTTGGTTCCACTAAATAAATTTATCATATCATTGAACAAATGCGAAATTTGTTTGTTAGTCAAATAACAACTAATTTCGCATTCTTTTTTAAAATAAAATTAATCATAAAACGAAATGGCTACATCAGTGGAAAAATTTGAAAAATACAAAGTAAAAGACATGTCTCTTGCAGCATGGGGACGAAAAGAAATTAAATTAGCTGAAGCAGAAATGCCAGGTTTAATGGCGCTTCGTGCTGAATATGGAAAACAAAAACCATTAAAAAATGCACGCATTGCAGGTTGTTTGCACATGACAATTCAAACTGCAGTATTGATAGAAACATTGGTAGAATTAGGTGCAGAAGTTACTTGGAGTTCTTGCAATATTTTTTCAACACAAGACCATGCTGCTGCTGCTATTGCTGCTGCTGGCATTCAAGTTTATGCTTGGAAAGGTATGAATGAAACAGAATTTGATTGGTGTATTGAACAAACATTGTTTTTTGGCGAAGACCGTAAACCATTAAACATGATTTTGGATGATGGTGGCGATTTAACGAATATGGTATTTGATAAATTTCCTGAATTAATAAAAGAAATAAAAGGATTATCAGAAGAAACAACAACTGGTGTTCACCGTTTATATGAGCGTATGAAAAACGGAACATTGCACATTCCTGCAATTAATGTAAACGATTCGGTTACAAAATCTAAATTCGATAATAAATACGGTTGTCGCGAATCATTAGTAGATGCAATTCGTAGAGCAACAGATTTAATGCTTGCTGGAAAAGTAGCAGTGGTAGCAGGTTATGGAGATGTTGGAAAAGGTTCAGCAGAATCATTGAGCTCACAAGGAGTGCGTGTTATTGTTACAGAAATTGACCCAATTTGTGCATTACAAGCTGCAATGGATGGCTATCAAGTTCAAAAAATGGATACAGCTGTTAAAGAGGCTGACATAGTTGTAACAGCAACTGGAAACAAAAACATTATTTCTGAACGTCATTTTAGAGCAATGAAAAATAATGCAATTGTTTGTAACATTGGTCATTTTGATAATGAAATTGACATGGCTTGGTTGAACAAAAATTATGGTACAACTAAAGACGAAATAAAACCACAAGTGGATAAATATACAATTGATGAAAAAGATATAATTGTTTTAGCAGAAGGTCGTTTAGTAAACCTTGGTTGTGCAACTGGTCATCCATCATTTGTAATGAGTAATTCATTTACAAATCAAACTTTAGCACAATTAGAATTGTGGTTGCACACTGATAAATATGAAAACAAAGTTTATACGTTGCCAAAACAGTTAGATGAAAAAGTTGCACGTTTGCATCTTGCAAAAATTAATTGTGAGTTAGATGTATTGTCAGCTGAACAAGCTGCATACATTGGCGTTAAAGTAGAAGGTCCATTCAAATCGGATGCTTACAGATATTAATTAGTTGTAAAAATAATTACATAAAAAATCCGCTACAAATTTTTTGTAGCGGATTTTTTATGCTTTAAATTTTTGGTTATAGAAACTAATTATAAATGTGTAAAGTATTTCCATCAAAAGTTGTGTTGTAAGCTTTTAATGGCATCACAGCAGGGTTTTGCAAAACAGAACCATCGTAAATTGAAAACCGAGAACCACAACAAGTATCTTTTGCAATTATATTAGTATTATCAACCACAACAGTAGCACATGTTTGACTCGATTGATACGTACAGTTTCTATCGTATGCCATTATTTCGTTGGTCGATTTTCTATAAAGTAAAATTCCTCTAACTCCACCTGTAATATAAACCCAACCACCAACTGTACTAATATTTATAAAACTTGGATTGTTGGCATATAAATAAATATCCACAGCTGTGTTGGGTACACTATTGTTTGTACTATCTTTTTTGCAACTATTAAAAGTCCAAATTAAAAAAAGTAGGGTAGCTATTTTTATTAAATGTTTCATTTAATTAAAATTGATTTGCAACAAATTTACAAACTATATTTTAATCACTTTACTTAAAATACGAAAGTACTTTAATTGTTATATTTGTATAACCACTTTTTTTATGAAATTATATATTAGAAGAATAGTTTTTTTAATCATTATTGTTATTCCGTTCAATATTGTTGCTCAAGAAGCTTCGAGCAAACAAGCTGCGCCAACTTCGAGCAGAGCACATCGCAAGGCGGCTAAACAAAAATGGAAGGAACAACGCCAATTGGAACGCGATCAAAAAAAAGAAGTAAAAGAATACCACAAAAAACTTCAAACAAAACAAACAGTAAAGCGGATGAAAAAAGAAAAAAAGAAAAGTGATAAGTTGAGAAGGAATAAAAGGGATTTTTTTCTAATACGATGGTTCAAGCATTCTTGATTTTTGTGGAGGAATAAAAAATATTTTGCTAAAAATGTAACCTATTCAAAAAATAGTAGTATAATTGCAATAGATTATTGAAAACAACATCCCAATTTTTCATACAATTATTTTCTTACTGTATGATTTGCCAATAAAAATTTAAGTTTTGAAATTATTTTTTAGCAATGTTTCAATTGAATAACGCTGATTTATAATGAATTGAAATGTGTATTTTAGTTTCGATAAATAATTGAAAAAAAATTTGTTTATGAAAATTAAATATTCATATATTTACGCACTTCTTTTTGCACATAATTATTTTTTAAATAAATTTTTATAATATGCTACGAAAATTACTATCAACTTTATCCATTGTTGTAACATCCGTTGGATTGATGTTTTCACAAAATGAGTCAGCCATTAAAGTTAAGCTTACTGATAAAATAAGTAAAGAAACCATTCCTTTTGCCAACATTGTTGTTGAAATGGGTGGTATTCAATCAGGTGTAGCCACAACTAACATAGATGGTGAGGCAGTTATCAAACCAATTAATCCAGGTAAATATAGTGTTAAGGCAACTTATGTTGGTTACCAAACGGTTGAAATCACTAATGTTTCTGTTTCTGTTGGAAATACAGTTCACTTAAATATGGAAATGACTGCCGGGCAGGAATTAAAAGAAATTGAAATTATAACTTATACCGAACCTTTAATTGACCCAGATACAAAATCGGGTTCAACGGTAACACGTGAAGAATACCAAAATATGGCTACTAAAAATATTAATTCAGTAGCATCTACCACAGCAGGTATTTATCAGCAAGATGAAGGAGGAGAATTAAATATTCGTGGAGCTCGTTCAAATGGAACAGCATACTATGTAGATGGTCAAAAAGTAATTGGAAGTGCAGGAGTACCGCAATCAAGTATTGAACAAATTACAACTATTATTGGAGGAACACCAGCAGAATATGGTGATGCAACAGGTGGTATTATTGCAATTACAACAAGAGGTCCTGCAAGTACATATAATGGAGGAATAGAATTAATATCTTCAGGTCTTGGAGAAAAAAAGGGACTTGACTCCTATGGATATAATTTTGTTGGTTTTTCATTAAATGGTCCATTATTAATAAAGAAAGATTCTACCAATGCAAAAAAATCAGTTTTAGGTTTTTCTTTATCAGGTGAGGCTGTTAGTGAAAAAGATCCTAACCCATCTGCTGTAGGATTCTATAAAGTAAAGGATGATAA
>JAYTXX010000189.1:0-10806 GCA_043742725.1 Bacteroidota bacterium
CGAGTTGTTTTTAATCCCGGAACTGAAAATTTAGAAATGGAAAAGTTTTTTCAAGAACATAAAATTGAAACCATTGAAGCATGTACTTTGGTAATGCTATCCATTGGAAACTATTAACAACAACTATTTCCAACGATACTGAAAATTTTCATACTTGCCTTTTATTGCAGTTACCAACTCGAACTGTGAAGCATTTTGGATAAACTCATCGCTCAAATTCAAATATTTTATAAACGCATCAAAATCATCTTCGCTCATACTTATTATGTCGTGTTTGATATACAATCGAAATAAATCTTTTAAAATATCGCGCTTCAAATCTTCATTTTCCCACTCCGCCACCTTTTGTCTCGCTCTTCCAAATTTGCTAAACCTTTCATAAATAGCTGTAATTGGGCTCTCAAGAACATTTACTCCTGTTACAGAATAATTTTTTTTCACTCCCAAATTATTAATATCTTTTTGAATTTCATTTAAACTTCTCGTTGCAAAAACACTTACTTCTTTCAATTCAAATTGTAATTTTTGTAATGGAATTTTTATAAAATATTCTTTTTTCGCAACAGAATCTTTCAAACATATTTTTTTTGTTTTAAATCCAATAACTGAAAACATTAACGTATCGGATTGGTAAGCCATTACCGAAAATTTGCTTTCAGCATCTGCAAATATTCCATTATTAGTTCGTTTGTTTATAACCATCAATTTGGGCAATGGCAAATTGCTATCGTCTCTATCGTAAGCTTGTCCCGTAATTTTTATAAGCGTTTGCGCTTGATTATTTTTTGGATGAAAAACAAAAAAAAGAAAAATTAAAACGGAAAAATATTTTGTGCTAGATGTAATCAAGATTCGTAATATTTAATAGCAATAAGTAAAACGCAAAAAATGTAATTTTATTTTATTAATCAGCTTCCGATTCCACAGGCTCTTGCTCTTCTACTTTCTTTCGCTTTTTTAAAATTTTTGCTTTTGTTTCTTCTTTACGCAACAATCGTTCAATATTTTTTTGATGTGTAATCAAAACCATTATGGCTATAAGTATTGAAAATATTACCAATGAAGGAACTGTGATTTTAAAAACTACAATTACAATTATTGGAAATGCAACTGCCGCAACCATTGAACTTAATGAAACATAACTTGAAACTAATAATACTAAAACAAAAATAGCTATTGAAATTAAAGCCGCTGGAGGATGCACTGCTAAAATAATTCCAAGCAACGTAGCAATTCCTTTTCCCCCTCGAAATGAAGCAAAAAGTGGAAATATATGACCAACTAAAGATGCGATACCAAAAACTAATTGAAGGTTTATAAAATTATTTGTACCATTTTCATATACACTAAAATGGGCTAATGATACTGCAGCAAAGCCTTTCAATACATCAATTACTAAAACTGGAATACCTGCTTTTTTTCCTAAAACTCTGAAAGTATTGGTAGCGCCTGCATTTCCACTTCCATATTCACGAACATCTATTTTATAAAAATACTTTCCTATCCAAACAGCTGTAGGTATTGAGCCTAATAGATAAGCAAAGAGCAATAATGAAATATTTATTGTTGTTATCACTATTCTTCTGTTGGTTGAGATTTGCGTAAAAATTGTGTTTTCTTGCTTGGCGGACAAATGTTAAAATAAAAATTTGGTTCTTTTTTCTCTTTGTCTCCAGCCTTTTCGCGTTTATCAGGTTTTAATTCTTTTAACACAGTATTAAATGCTTCATTTGAAGATACAGCCAACATGGTTCCTCTGGTGTAGTTAAAATAATACCAATTGTTTGCGTCAAGTTCTAAATAAATATTTAAAATATCTCCACCACGTTTTTTTACGATTTCAATTTTTCCATCAACATATTTATTCAATTGTGTTTTATAAATATTTCCAATTCCAATTTTTCCAATTGATGTATAAGAACGTGTTGCCTTATTCCACTTCACTTTCAAGTCATTAATAAAAAATGTTTTTCGCAATTCATCAGGAACTTTTTTAAACGAGCCATTCAAGTTTACTTGTGAAATTAATTTATCTCCAATATCTTTTCCTAACATTTCGCGCAATCCTTTTTCAAAAACGGGACGAGATTGGTCGGTAGGTTTTAAATCGGCAAATTCATTTATTGCATCTGTCATTTTGTTAATAGCTCCATCATCAAAGAAAAAATCAATAGACATAATCATTTCAAAAATTGCAGAATCGGGAATTAAATAATGTGTGGCATTACCATACGACTCAATTTTTAATTGTCCGAAATCCCCACCCAATGCTATTTTCCCTTCGCCATATACTTTACAATCTTTTGTATTTAAACTCAAATAATTTCCTGGCAACGAACGTTCTACCAACTTTTCTTTATTGGAGATACGATACTCACGAGAAAGTTTATCAAAGAAAATAAAACCATCAGCAGGTAAAATATATGCATCATTTGTTGATAATCTTGGAGACATGAATGCTGAGTAAAAGTGAGTTGAATCGGTTGTAACCATAAGCGATGCCGCAATTGGTTTTCCTGTGGCATCAACTGGTTCTTGTGATACTGGAATATAAATACTTGCAGGATTAACCTCTGCTTCAAACTTAAACCACGATTTTGGTATGGATGCACAATCGTGTGAAATGCGTGCTGAACCTGCAAATACCAAGAACTGATTTATTGCTTTCAATTTCACTTTTCCTTTGTATTCAAAGTATGGACTTAAACGAAATTTTGATGTGTCTGGAATATCTGTTTCTGCATACGTTTGAAAAGTTGTATCCACACTTATATTACTAAAATAGAATGTTTGTTTGTTTTTCAATTCATCTGTATAATCATAATAGCCCGAACCTTTATAACTTTTTCGAGCGTAAACATTAACATTACAATTGTAGAGATTATGATATTTTGTAACAGCATTTGCTACAATTTTTGCATTTGCAAATGGACGCATAACGGCATCTTTTTCAATAATTACATCGCCTTTATCTGGAAAAATGCGAGCATCTGCAACATTAATATATTTCACATCTTTTGCAGTAATTACATATTTTTTCAAATCGTATTTTGCCGCTGGTGATTGAAAACGAAGTGAATCTTGTTTTGGATGAACGGAAATAAATTCAGGTCCTTCCAAATCCAAATCATTATTTGTACTCATAGATGCATTTGCTTTGCTTGCACCCAATTCAATGGTACTTTCATCCATATACCATTTGAAATTATCCATAAAACAAATGTATTGGTTCACAGGAAATTTTACAATTGACCCCTTTCCATTTGATTTGAATTCACCCATTCGTTTTCCAAAATCAATATGAGAATTTACATTGTCCGTTGCAAATGCAAGTGTAGCAATATCTGCAGCTTTCAAACTAAAATTGGCTGTGTCTGAATCAAAAGCATTTGATTTGAATTTAACTAATTTTGCATCTAACTTCGCACTTCCAAAATCGGTAGTTCCACTTCCAAAAAGCTGTTGAGGAGTAACCGATAATCTACCAATAAATGTTGCTTGACCATTGTAGGATAAAAATTTCTTTTCTTTATTATTCCAAGCATTTAAAACATCTTTTTTCGGACTCCAATGTATTTTAGCATCTTCGCCATGCATCTGCGGAAATTCTGGTTTTGTTTTTTGTTCTTTCACATCAAAAGCTTGTGCAATAGCATTGGTGGAATCGGGATAAAAAAGAAAATCACTCGATTTAGATGTTGATGTTATATAATTAAGAGTTCCATCGCCTCGCAATCCTTGATTACTCAATTTAATTGCACTTGTGTATGTTCCTTTTCCATCATACATTGGATATCCGCCTGGTGGTGTTTGTGTGATGAAACCCAACGAATAATCTTTCTGTAGTGTGAGCGTTTCTTTAAATGTTGGAAAAATTCCAGATGAAACCATATCGCCTTTAAATCTTAAACCTTCATTTGAAAAGTTATCCAAGCTATCAATTGTAAATGCTTCCAAATGGAAATAAAATTTATCCTTCGGATATTTTCCATTTTGAATTGTTTTTTTGCTGTAAAAAGCATACGAATCTTTGAAACTATTAAAAATTGGATATGTTGGATAAGGCTTTCTTCCCGACTTATTTGCTGGATTATCTATTTCCAAATTTCCATTAATATTTTCAATAACTGTTTTTACTTTTACTAATGGATGTTCGCCATAGGCATCTGCTTCTATTGATTTTACTGACATACGAAGCGAATCCACATTTTTCAAATCAATCACAAACTTATCGTAGTGGAATGCAAATTCTTTTCCGAAAAAATCGAAACGACCAGCGTGAACAATACCTGCAAATGTAAAATCTCTGTTTTTCTTCAACAATATTTTTTGTTCGGCAGGATATATTACCACATTTTGCGAATCACTCATAAAAATTTGTTTTACCCCAAACACAGTCATATCGTAATTAAGCAAATTGATTGTAGCATTGTTTGAACCTCTAATTTCGGAAGGAAATTGTATTACATCATAATCAATTCGTCCTGCACTCGATGCTATGTAATCAAATAATTTGTCGGTAACGTGAACTTCATCATCCTCTGTATCATAAGTAATAAAGCCAGATACAGATAAACGAACCAAATTTGGACGAACATCATTTGGTGAAAATCTTAAAAATTGTGCGTACTGATCGCCTGTGAAATCACGAATGTCTCCATTTTTTTTAACAAACTCGCGCATTTTCACTAATGGATTTACCAAATCAATTCCTTGTAATCTATCATACCTATCCATTCGAAAATAGTTAGATGATTCAAACATGGCATCTTCTTGCGAATTGCCTATTAACATTCTTAAATCTATTTTTGGGTCATCAACTTTCCAAGATAATTCTTCAAAATACATATCTACTTTGTGAAATGAATTTAAAAATGGAGATTGAGAAACTCCTGCATTACTACGCACAAGCGAAAGCAAGCGTGTTTCGGTCATAAATTTCATATTCACACTTGGATGTGTTATGGAATCTTTGTCGAAATAAAATTTAATGTTTGCTCCTTCGGCAAATAATTTTTCTTTTGTAATTCCTATAATTTTTGCTCCTACAATTAAAAATGTTTTTCCTTCTCTGTGAAATATAAGTCGGGCA
The DNA here is from genome assembly GCA_043742725.1 of Bacteroidota bacterium. Classification (GTDB taxonomy): domain Bacteria; phylum Bacteroidota; class Bacteroidia; order 2-12-FULL-35-15; family 2-12-FULL-35-15; genus 2-12-FULL-35-15. The sequence continues at coordinate 5,093 of JAYTXX010000189.1, forward strand.
TCTTCTTCTTTATTTCCTGCTCCTAAAAATTTTCCACCACGCATACTAAAACCGCCATCATAATCTACATCTTTGGCAATGTTTGTAATTACCATTCGTTTACTATATGACTCAAATCTTGGATAAGAAATATTTGCGCCTTTTTCTGAAACAACTTTTTCAGTTAGTTGTCCAATAAGTGCTTTTGAAAAATATGTTTTGTTATAAAATGTTACCGAATCGGCTGTAAAACCGCTTGTTTTAAGCGTAATCTGATATTTTTTCAATTCAGCCCAAACAGTATTTTCATCTAATCCTGTTCGTTTCCAGTTTACCTTTCCTCCTTCGCCAACAAAAATTCCTTTGTAAGGATAATACACTCCTTTTGTGCCATACACTACTCCACTATCATTTTGATTATTGATGATTCTTAAATTAAAACTTGGAAAAATTACTTTTGGAACACTATCGTATTCAAAAATATATTTATTGTTATTTGATGCAAACCTTATTACTGCTGAATTATAGAAAGAATTTGTTTCAAATAAATTTTCACTCATTTCCAAATAATCAGAATAATTTTTAATGATTTTTCCACTCAAAATTTTTGCAATACATTCTTGCCAAGTAGTAAAATTATCTTCACTTTGATTGGAGTTTACGAAATTGATTACACAGTTTAAATAACTTTTGTATTCAGGTAAAATGCGTAACTTTTTTTTCGCCATTAAATTACAAGCATTGTAAGTTGCTTTTTTTAAGTTGTCAGTATATTTAGGAGAATTCCAAGCAAGTGTAAATTGCTCCATATAAGTTTTAATATCTTTCTTTTCCATGTTGGTTGCTTCAAACATGGTTTTTACTTCAACTAAAAATTGAATGGGTTCATCAGTAAATTCTTTAATAGGATTTAGTTGGGCAAAAGTGTTTTTTGCAAAAACAAAAACAAAAAACAGAAATACAATTTTTAATTTCTTCATAGTTTACAGTTACTTAATAAAATGCAATGTTGCCCATTGATTGTTTACTACCTTATTTTTAAATTTCAAACCAAGTTCTTTTGCTTTATTTTTAAGTTCTTCGGTATCGGTATCAAAAAAACCACTCAACACTAAATTTCCATTTTGTTCCAATGATTGAACATAAAAAGTCATATCGGCTAACAAAACATTTTTATTGATATTGGCTAAAATAGTATGAAATATTTTTTTGTCCAACAATTTAACATTGCCTTTATGAACAAGCACATTGTTGATATTATTTTTTTGTAAATTTTCTATTGAATTTTCCACACTCCAATCATCAATATCTATTGCTGTTATTGGGTTTGCGCCCAACATAGCTGCAACTATTGCCAACACACCAGTTCCGCATCCCATATCAAGCAATGATTTATTTTTCACATCCAATTTCAATAATTGTTGAATCATCAATTGGGTAGTTTCGTGATGTCCTGTTCCAAACGACATTTTGGGTTCAATAATTACATCATATTCAAACCCTTGTTTTGGTTGATGAAATGGTGCTCTGATGTAACATTTATTATCTATTTCAATTGGCTGAAAACTACTCTCCCACTCTTTATTCCAATTTTGTTGTTCAATTGTTTTTGAGGTATAATTGATTTTGAAAAAATCGGAATAAAAAGAAAGGGCTAAATTTAATTCAGAAGCATCAAATAATTTTTCGGGAATGTAGGCACAAAAACCTTTTTCGTTTTCTACAAAACTCTCAAATCCAAGTTCAGATAATTGAGCTATCAATACATCACTTGCTTGTTCTTTGGGTTCTACTGAAAAAGTAAGTTCGATGTAGTTATTCATTCGTTTGATAAAAAATAAATACTGATTTAAAATGAATTTGCAATGGCAATAAAATCTTTAGCTTTTAATGAAGCTCCACCAATAAGTCCACCATCAACATCAATGCAGGCAAATAATTCCTTTGCATTTTCGGTATTGCAACTTCCACCATAAAGAATAGATGTGTTTTCCGAAATTTCCTTTCCATATTTTTTATTTATTTCGGAACGAATAAAATTATGCATTCCTTGTGCTTGATGGCTTGTGGCTGTAATGCCTGTGCCAATAGCCCAAACGGGTTCGTAGGCAATTATGAGTTTACTAAAATCGAGTGCTGAAAGATGAAACAATGCTTCTTTTAATTGTTGTTTCACTGCTTCTAAATGTTGATTGGAATTACGTTCTTCCAAATTTTCACCAAGACAAAAAATAGGTGTTAAATTATTTGCTAAAGCAATGTTTACTTTTTGAACGAGTAATTGATTAGTTTCATTAAAATAATTTCTTCTCTCCGAATGTCCTATGATTACATATTTTGCACCTGCTGATGAAATCATTTCGGCAGAAATTTCTCCTGTAAAGGCTCCACTTGCTTGATAATGGCAGTTTTGAGCAGCGACAGCAAAATTGTTTTTGTTTTTTAATTTTTCCGAAATGCTTGCCAAATGAATAAATGGCGGAGCAATAATTTTCAATACATTATTGTTTGAATAAATAGTATCATCATTAGCTATTTCATCTATCAAAGCCAAACCTTGTTGAAAGGTTTTATTCATTTTCCAGTTTGCCGCAACTATTTTTTTTCTCATTTTTTAATTTAATTTATCGCACTCTAACTCGTGGGTCTAAAATTCCATAAACAATATCAACAATGATATTTATAAAAACAAAAATGGTTGCAAACACCAATGTTGCTCCCATTACTACTGGTAAATCGTTTTTGTTAAGTGCATCTACTACTTCATAACCAATACCTTTCCAATTAAAAATAATTTCAACAAAAACAGCTCCAGCCATTAATCCTGCAAACCAACCAGAAATGGCTGTAATTACAGGATTTAAAGCATTTTTCAGTGCGTGTTTAAATACAACTTTGAAAAAACTTAAACCTTTTGCAGTTGCTGTGCGAATATAATCTTGCGAAAGTTCATCCAACAAAGAGCTACGTGTAAGTTGTATAATAATTGCCAAAGGACGTAATCCAAGTGTAATTGTAGGCAGTATCAAGTTTTTCAATGTTAAATGTTCATCACCAAAATCATCAGTAGTGTATAACGAACCAACATGATTTAATCCAGTATAATCTCTCAATATAAAACCAAAAAACCAAGCAATAATAAGTCCTATAAAAAATGAAGGTAGCGCCATTCCGAATATAGCAAACACCAATGCCGATTTATCAAACCAAGTATTTTTTTTAACTGCAGAATAAATTCCTAATAAAATTCCAAAAAATGAAGCAAACAAAATGGAAGAAAAAGCCAACACTGCTGTTTCGGGCAATGTTTCTTTTATTATTTCCGATACTTTTCGTTTGGTAATATAAGACCTGCGTAAATAGGGAAATTTCAGAACAATTACTTTATTGCTTGAAACATAAAATAATTTTAAGTAAGAAGAATATTTTTCGGAACTTAAATAAATAACATTTTCTTTATTGCTAACATCGTGAATAGAAATAGGCGATAAATCATTCACATACATTAAATATTGTGTCATCAAAGGTTTGTCTCTTCCCAAATCTTTGTTTATTGCATCAACCGAAATCTTATCTGCCCTTTGCCCAAGCATCATTCGGGCAGGGTCTCCAGGAAGTATGTTGAACAATAAAAAAACTACGGTTAATACTCCTATCAAAACGAGTATTCCATAAAGCAATCGTTTAATTATAAATTTTATCACTCGCTTTAATTCTTAAAATATATTTGTTTTACATCATCAAATGATGGAAACGAATGGTAATGCCACATTGCCACAACTGTTGAACCTTTGAATAATATTAATCCTGGGTTTGACCGAATCATAGTTCGCAAAGGAACATCATCGTAATTGGTATAAAACGGATATTGAACATTGTTTTGTTTTTTGAAATTGAGGAGCGAAATACTATCGGTGGAAGTAAGTGCAGCAAATTCTACTTTATTTAATGCGCATACGGAAGCAAAATCATTTATTTTGCCTTGAACAGATTGATTGGCTTTTGTTACATCATATTCTACTAACAAAAATTTAAAATCGGGCTTCTGTAAAAACTCATCGGTGTAATCTTCGCCATATTGATTGTGCATTACAAAACCATTGATTGCTGTTACATTTTTATCTACATTTTCGGTTCTATTGCTAATGTAATCCCATTCGGTATCCCAGTTTGGGGGCCAGCTATCAAACTCTTTTTGTTCTCCCGACTTTTTGTTTTTTAGTAAATAATAAAATTTCACTTTTGGGTGAATGGCTTTGTATAAATCAGTTCCAACTTTGTATGCACGAAAATCTTTTACTGGTAAATAATTATAAGTATATATTGGAAATGCTGTAACACCAATAAAAATGATGATTAACAAAACATTTTCTAATCGTGGCGAAAAAATAGGATTGATATAATCCTTGCCTATAAAAAGAAGTATGATGAGTACTAACAAAACCAAATCTTTGGTAAAAGATGTCCAAGGTGTGAGGTGCAAGAAATCGCCAAAACAACCACATTCTTGCACTTTATTAAAGTATGCTGAATAAAATGTGAGGAATGTGAAAAACACAATCATCAACAGCAGTAACCACAAGGTTAGCTTTCGCCTTGCTCCCATTAATAATGTGAAACCTAATAGAATTTCGAAAATACAAATGAATGTGGCTAATGGTTGCGAAATGGGAATGATAAAGGTTGTTCCAAATATTTCAAAATATTCATTTAGTTTATAAGAAAAGCCAAGTGTATCGTTGGCTTTTATAAGACCAGAAAAAATAAATAACAATCCGACTAAAATACGTGCAATGTTGGTAATTAATTTCATATTTAAAACATTAAGCCCCTCTCTTCATCTCTCCCCTGCTGGGAGAGGTAATACTTGAGTGGTGATGGTTAAAATTATTATTTAATTTTTGTTCGTTTTATTAAAATTTTTATTTCTTTTTAAAAGTATTGCCCCCTCTCTTTTGGAGAGGGGATTAAGGGCTGAGGCTAATTTACTCACTCAATTTAATTAAAGCGAATATTGCATAGTTTATCATATCATGAAAATTTGCATCAATACCTTCCGAAATAATTGTTTCGCCTTTGTTGTCTTCAATTTGTTTTATGCGTAATAATTTCATCAAAATTAAATCGGTTAATGAGCTTATTCGCATATCGCGCCATGCTTCGCCATAATCATGATTTTTGTTCTCCATCAAACTCTTTGCCTCATTTGAAAATTTATCAAAAAGTTTACTCACTTCATCGGCTGGCAATTCCATTCGTTCATCATTTTTTAAACTTAATTGAATGAGTCCAATGATTGAATAATTAACAATACCAATGTATTCCGAACGAATATCTTCATTCACTTTTTGAGTACCTTTATCCTCGATATTGCGAATGCGTTGTGCTTTTATAAATAATTGATCGGTGATAGAACTGGTGCGCAACACACGCCAAGCAGTTCCATAATCTTTCATTTTTTTAATAAATATATCTTTGCAAGTGTTTAAGGCAGTATTGTATTGAGAAGAGGTTTTGTTCATAAAAAGGTTACGAATAGCGAATGAATACGAATTTACAAATTGTTGAATATTAAAAATTAAAAACTTTTAAAAATGAGTGCACAAGATACAGTTTTTTATGAAAAAATAAAGCAGATTTTTAGATACAATGCTACGCCAATAATAATGGGAATTTTGAATGTTACACCCGATTCGTTTTTTGATGGGGGCAATTATTCTACCGAAGAAAAATGG
>JAYTXX010000190.1:0-4112 GCA_043742725.1 Bacteroidota bacterium
CGGTCAACCAACTTGCTTGTATGTTGATGATGTTTGGCAACATTATTCTGCTCATTGCAATCATTCGAATGTATTCATCGCCAGTAACATTGTTTGTAATTCCTTTGTGGCGTTTTAGCAAGGTTCCATCATCTTGAAAAGGCCAAGGAATAAACGCTAAAAATCCTTTTGAATCTTTTGGTTTTTCACTTTGCACTTCGCGTATCCAAACCAAATGTTCAAAACGCTCTTCAATTGTTTCCACATGTCCAAACATCATTGTTCCCGAAGTAGTAATGTTTAATTGATGTGCAGCACGCATCACATCAAGCCATTCACGACCTGTACATTTTCCTTTCGAGATTAATCTACGAACTCTGTCATTCAAAATTTCAGCTCCTGCACCTGGCAAACTATCCATTCCTGCATCTTTCAATGCTTTTAAAACTTCTGTATGTGTTGATTTTTCAAGCTTTGTAATGTGTGCTATTTCTGGTGGTCCAAGTGCATGAAGTTTTACTAATGGATATAATTTTTTTAATTCTTTAAATAAATCGACATAAAATTTTAATCCTAAATCGGGATGATGACCACCTTGTAATAACAGTTGGTCTCCGCCATATTTAAGCGTTTCCTCAATTTTTATTTTATATGTTTCAATGTCGGTTATGTAAGATTCTTTATGTCCAGGAATTCTATAAAAATTACAAAACTTACAATTTGCAATACACACATTTGTAGTATTTACATTTCTATCAATCTGCCAAGTTACTTTATTATCGGGCTTTTGAATTTTTCGTAATTCATTTGCAACAAACATCAAATCGGCTGTTGGTGCACTTTTAAAAAGAAACACACCTTCTTCGATTGATAAAAATTCAAAATTTAGGGCTCGTTTCAGTAATTGATTAATATTCATTGTTGCAATAGTTCGGAGTTTATTATTTGTAAATTCTTTTCATACATTTACGTTCTCAAAATTACAAATAATAATGATGTTAATTTCTAAAAAAGCTACAACTACTAACAACGAAAGCATTGTTTTGTTGTGTGCAAAAAATAATAGTTTCAATTCATTTGGCTTCAGCAAAGCCGAAACAGACTTCATTAAAAACGAAATTGATAAAAACCAAAAAAAATTCATTGTTGTTAATCAACTTCATCGTTTTGTTTTTATTCAATTGATTGATGAAAAAAAAGAAAAATATTTAACGCTGGAAGCATTACGAAAAGCAGGCAGCAAGGCACATGCTGTAATTGTAGAAAACAAAATTACGAACATCACTATTGTTGATATTGATGACAAACCTACTAAAACACTTGCATTTACCGAAGGTTTAGCATTGAGCAATTATCAATTTTTGAAATACAAAAAAGATAAGGCGAAAGAAACATTTTCATTGAAAGCAATTGCTTTAGTATCAAAAAATATTTCTCAAACTCAAATCAACGAACTTTCTATTCTTGTTGAAGCAACATATATTACACGCACATTGGTAAACGAACCTGTCAATTTTTTAACAGCAACACAACTTTCAAAAGAATTTCAACAACTTGGAAAACAAGCAGGATTTAAAGTTGAAGTTCTTAATAAAGCAAAAATTACTTCATTAAAAATGGGTGGTTTGTTGTCTGTAAATCTTGGTAGCATTGAGCCACCAACATTTACCATAATGGAATACAAACCAAAAAATGCAAAAAACAAACAACCAATAATTCTTGTTGGCAAAGGCGTAGTGTACGATACAGGAGGTTTAAGTTTAAAACCAACTCCCAATAGTATGGATATGATGAAGTGTGATATGGCTGGTGGTGCAGCAGTTGGCGGAGCAATGTATGCCATTGCAAAATCAAAATTACCAGTTCATGTAATTGGTTTAGTTCCTGCAACAGATAATCGTCCAGGCGAAAATGCTTACGTTCCTGGCGATGTAATTACAATGTACAATGGACTTACTGTAGAAATGTTAAATGCCGATGCTGAAGGGCGAATGATTTTAGCAGATGCGTTGGCGTATGCAAAAAAATACAACCCTCAATTGGTCATTGATTTAGCAACATTAACAGGTGCAGCAGTTGCCGCTATTGGTACTTCGGGAATTGTTGCAATGGGAACTGCTGATGAAAAAACAAAAAACAAATTAAAACAAAGTGGGCAAAATACTTTTGAACGATTAGCAGAAATGCCTTTTTGGGATGATTACGATGACTTGATAAAGTCGGATATTGCAGATATGAAAAACATTGGTGGTCCTTATGCAGGAAGCATTACCGCAGGAAAATTTTTAGCGCGATACATTGATTATCCTTGGATGCACTTTGATATTGCAGGTCCTGCATTCATCACTTCGCCAGATGGATATCGTGTAAAAGGTGGAACTGGTGTGGGAGTTCGTTTGTTGTTTGATTATTTAAAAAATTTATAATTCATTAAAATTATGGCTGAAAAAATAATAGTAGGAATTACACAAGGCGATATCAACGGAGTTGGTTTGGAAGTAATTATCAAAACATTTCTTGATCCACAAATGTTTGAACTTTGCACTCCTGTTGTTTTTGGTTCAAACAAAACAGCATCTAATTATCGTAAAGCACTGAATATTGAAGATTTTAGTTTCAATCAAATACGCAATTTTTCAGAAATAAATCACAAGCGTGCAAACATTATAAATGTGTACGAAGAAGATACTATTTTGGAGTTGGGCAAACAAACCGAAGCAGCAGGAAAATATGCATTAAAATCGCTGGAAGCTGCAACAATTGCATTACAGCAAGGAGAAATTGATGTGTTAGTTACTGCACCAATCAATAAAGAAAACATACAATCGCCTACATTTAATTTTCCTGGACATACCGAATATTTGGATGAAAAATTTGGTAAAGGAAATAGTTTGATGTTTTTAATTAGCGATAATTTGCGTGTAGCTGTTGTTACTGGACACATTCCTATAACTCGTGTTGGACAAGAATTGTCGAGCGAAAAAATTCATAAAAAAATTCATTTATTACACCAATCATTACTCAAAGATTTTGAAGTCCGTAAACCTAAAATTGCTGTACTTGGCTTAAATCCTCATGCTGGCGACAATGGTGTGATTGGTAATGAAGAAAAAGAAATTATACTTCCAGCTATCAATAAGGCAAAAGAAGAAGGCTTGATTGTTTATGGACCTTATTCTGCTGATGGTTTTTTTGGAAATGGGAATTACAAAAATTTTGATGCAGTGCTTGCTATGTATCACGATCAAGGATTGATTCCATTTAAAACAATTGCTTTTAATAGTGGTGTAAATTACACTGCTGGATTATCAATAGTTCGTACATCGCCCGACCATGGCACTGCTTATGATATTGCTGGAAAAAATTTAGCTTCCGAAGAATCGTTTCGTAAAGCAATTTATACAGCCATTGATATTTATAAAGTAAGAAAACAATTTTCTGAATTTTCCGAAAATCCTTTAAAAATTAGCATTGCAAAAAGGGAACGATAGAATAAAAAAAACAGTTCCTCATCAGAACTGTTTTTTCTTGTACAACTACCACCCATGATTTTTGTACCTCTTACTTTTTTCATGTTTCCATTTTTCGTACCTCCATTTCTATTTTTAAATGTTAATCACTCGTTTTAATTTCTTTAAAAACTAAAACACATTTTGAATTTTCAAACTGTTTCCACTCGCCAACAAATAATAAGCTCCATTCAACGATTGATAAAACTCAACCCCGACACAACCCACCAAACCTGCTGTTGCAACCATTGTGGGCGAACCGGCAATTGTTGCTGTTACCGTTGTTGCGCTTCCAACCATTCCTCCAAGTGCTATGTAATTACTATAAGCAACTTTTGTTTTACAGTTTATACCTGAATTCACAGGAGCATATTCTTTTTTGCTAATGCTATAAGCATAGTCCGATAAAATACTTGCTGCATTCACCAATCTAAAATGAGTTGCCCCTTCTGGTGCATGTACAAAATCCGAAGTATTAAAATCGGCTACTGTTAGCACTGTTTCATTTCTTCCTGCATTGGCAGTATAAGTAAAACTTGCATTAAATATGGTACTAAAAATTGCATCAAAAGTTATGTTGTATCCTCCAATCACACCAGCATTGTTCACTATCTCTATTCCTCT
>JAYTXX010000191.1:0-16402 GCA_043742725.1 Bacteroidota bacterium
AAAAAATAAATTCAATTTCCGAACGAGAAAAATATTTACGAATAGATAGTTTAGTAAACAAAAAATATTTAACCGATAATTTTAATGGAAATGTTTTAGTAATTGATGATGGAAATACGATTTACAAAAAAAGTTTTGGTTATGCGAATATAGAAGAAAAAAAACTGTTGAATGATAGTTCTGTCTTTGAGTTAGCCTCTTGTAGCAAGCAATTTACAGCAATGGCAATAATGATACTTGCTGAACAAGGAAAAATTAAATATTCTGATACACTTCAAAAATTTATTCCCGAACTTCCTTATAAAAATATTACAATAGAAAATTTATTAACTCACACATCAGGACTTCCCGATTATATGGAATTATTAAATAAATATTGGGACAAAAAAAAGTTTGCTACCAATTATGACATTGTTAATTTGTTAAATCAACACAAACCGAAGCCTAATTTTTTACCCAACGAAATTTTTGAATACAGCAATACCGGATATGCTCTACTATCAATAATCATAGAAAGAGCATCGGGCTTGATGTATGCCGATTTTTTAGCGGAAAATATTTTTAAACCGTTAGGAATGAAAAACTCGCGAGTTTACAATACGAGAAGAAGTAAAAACGAAAAAATTGATAATTATGCTTATGGGTATGTTTATTCAGATAAGCTTAAGAAATATTTTATACCAGATAGTTTAAGTGATTATAATTATGTAATTTATTTAGATGCAATTACTGGTGATGGTGCTGTAAACACTACTGTAAATGATATTGCAATTTGGGACAAAGCATTGAGAGAAAATAAATTAATAAAATCAAGTTCATTAGAAAAAGCATACACTAGTTACAAACTTAAAAATGGAAAAGAAACAAATTATGGTTATGGGGAATTTGTGTGTGCAGGAAAAAACACAGAACGGCTTGTGTGGCACGGTGGTTCGTGGCCAGGCTATTACACTTTAATTCTACGTTTTCTTGACACAAAGAAAACAATCATTATTTTATCGAATAATGAGTATCAAAGTTTTATGCAAATTGCAGATAAAATTGCATTGATACTATTGGATTGAGAAAAATTTAATCCAATCCTTTAAACCATCTATCCCAACGAATATGGCTTGTTTGTTGGTTTTTATCAATAGACATTAAAATCAAAATAGTTTTTCCTACAATGTGGTCTTCAGGCACAAATCCCCAAAAGCGTGAATCTGTTGAGTTATGGCGATTATCGCCCATCATAAAATAATAATTCATTTTAAAAGTATAGTGCATTGCGTATTCATTATTTATAAAAATAGAATCATTACTTACACACAATTCATTTTTTTCATACACTTCTATAATCCTTTTGTAGAGTGGGAGAGAGTCTGTTGTTAATTTCACAGAATCTCCTTTTCGAGGAATATATAGCGGTCCATAAAAATCTACATTCCATAAAAAATGTTCGTTTTCGGGAAACATATAATCACTGTACACTCCTTGTTTTTCATACAATGGTTGTACACTTGTAACGTGAGGAATTTTTTTTACTTCTTCCACATTTTTCAAATCCATTGTAAACCAATATTCTCCTTTGTTGTTTATTTTTCCACCTTCTGTAATGCCCAATTTTGTTAGTGCGTTGGAGCTTATGGTATCTTCATTGGCTAAAATTTTATAATTGAATTGTAATTTTTCTGGCTCATCATTGTATTTGCCATTAATGTAAACTTGGCCTTCTCGAATTTGTAATGTATCGCCAGCAAGTGCTACACAGCGTTTGATGTAATACGTTCGTTGATCAACAGGATTATCAATTTCCATTGGATAATTAAAAACCACTATATCGTTATGTTGTATTGTTGGCGCACCAAACAAACGTGTGTAAGGAATTTTAATCCAGTCGAGATACGATTTTGTATCATCAGTAAAAGGTAATCGTTGATGTGCAAACGGAAAAGAAAGTGGTGTGTTTGGAATACGTGAACCATAACTAATTTTACTTACCAACACGTAATCGCCCGTCATTAGCGATTTTTCCATTGATGCAGAAGGAATGGTAAATGCTTCAAAAAAGAATACGCGAAAAAGTATAATGACAATAAATGCAATGAGTATTGCTTTTATCCATTCTTTTATAGTCGATTTTTTTTTCAAAGTTTATTTTTATCACAGAGAACTTGAAAGTGCTTTACTACAAAGCTATTCGTAAATTCGTAATAATTTGTATTTCGTACTGTTTTACTTTTTTACGTTTTTTTCTCTTCGTTTGTTTCTGAAATAAACATATCCAGTTGAACCAATTATAATAATTAAAAATGGATATAAGTAGGAGCGTGATAAACCATCGTTGCTCACGAATGTAAAGAATCGTGCTCTTCGTGTAGCATCATCAAACAATGATGTTTTTAATTTTTTGATAAATCCACTTTGCTCACGAGCATTTATATTTTTATTATCTTCTTTAATACTCATCCAAACAAAAACGGGTTTACCCACAATATGGTCTTCAGGAACAAATCCCCAATAACGCGAATCTGCTGAATTGTGGCGATTGTCGCCCATCATAAAATAATAATCTAATTTGAATGTGTATGTTTTTGTTTCAATATCATTAATGAAAATTTTATCTCCTTTAATTTCCATTTTATTATTTTCATAATTAATAATTATGCGTGAATACAATGAAATGTTTGTAGTATCAATATTTACAGTAGTTCCAGCTTTGGGAATGTATAGTGGTCCAAAATTATCGTTGTTCCATTTAAAATTTCTATTGTGCGGAAATATACGTGAATTGTATTCTCCCTTTTTTTCAATAATTGAATCAACTGATTTTATAAAACTTAATGATTTGAATTCATTTACTTTTTTGTTGGGAAGATTTACGATAAAAAATATTCCAACCGAATCTTGTCCTTGCTGAATTGGGTCTGAAATATCAAATTTTTCAATGGTTTTAGGACTAATGTTAGAACCATCGGTTCTTACTTTGTACATATATTGCATGGTTTCTGCAACATAAGCTGGTTTATTATTTATAAATAATTTTTGATTTTCAATTTTCAATGTATCACCCGAAATAGCAACACAGCGCTTTACATAGTTTTCGCGCTTATCAGCTGGGCGTGCCACAATATCTCCAAAATAAGGTTTGTTCGTTTGCGGATTTATTTCTTGACTATTCCAAACTGCACTATGACCATAATCTCTTACCAGTTGATAATAGCTTTGGTCTTGCGCATTGAGTGCAACTGTATCTCCATCGGGATAATTGAAAACAACAATATCATTGTTTTTCACAGAACCAAAACCTGGCAAACGGAAGTAAGGCAATTTAAACCATTCTAAATACGATTTTGTATTTTCGGTAAATGGTAACGTATGATGTGCAAAAGGAAATGATAATGGTGTGTTTGGAATTTTTGCACCATAACTCATTTTGCTAACAAAAAGATAATCGCCTACCATCATCGATTTTTCTAATGATGAAGTTGGAATAGTAAATGCTTCAATAAAAAAAGTACGAATTACAGTTGCTGCAATTACCGCAAACACAATGGCTTCTGTCCATTCACGAGCAACAGAGGGTTTTAATTTGCTTGTGTCTTCGGGTCCAACATATTTTGTATCTGCTTGAAAAGAAATGTAAAGCAAATAAACAAAACCAAAAGCCGCAGCTAAAAATTTTTCCGAAAAACTTCTTTTGTTAAATGCCTTTGCCATTAACAAACACATAATAACATACATTAAAAAATTTACACCAGGAGTGATGATTAAAAAAATCCACCACCATGGTTTTTTAATTATTTTGAGCCAAACAATAAAATTGTAAACTGGCACAAATGCTTTCCAACCTTGTTCGCCAGCCAATGAAAATAATTTCCATAGCCCAATAATTGTTGTGATTGAAAAAATGATGAGGAATAAAAAAGATGTATTCATATATTATTTTAGGATTTCAAGTTTAGTTTATAAAGGTCGCAAAGTTTTTTGTTACTAATGTATTGTAATTATTAATATTTGTTAATTGATATTGATTTGCTGTTTTAATTTAAAATGTTTTCTTGTTTTCTTTTATATTGTATACTTATCGTACCGTTTTCGTGACCAATAAGTGTGTCATTTTCTAATCTTAATACATTAACATTAAATTTCAAGTCATTGTTTTCTATTGCTTTTTCTTGATTTATTCTTTCTTTTATAAAAAACATCGTTTTGTTTTTGTTGTCATAATAAAAATGAATTATTCTAAAAACTTGTATCTTTTTATTAAAATTACCTATTATGAAATAAGCACCATTCGATATTTCGATTTCTTCCGAACCATCTAATTTACTATTTGGTATATTGTCTTTGAATGTGTTTGTCCAAAATCCATTTAAGATATTTACATTATACAGATTACTAATAAAAGATTCATTTGTATTGTTTTTTTGTTGTAATTCAATTTCTCTCGCTTTCATTTTTTGAAGTTCATTGTTCAACTCATTATATTCTTCTAATGTTTTATTTTCGCTTGAAATAATATCTTCAATAGTTTTAATTTTGACTAAATAATTTTCGCGTAATTTCAAATATTTTTCCACAGGAATTTTACCATCTTTAGATATTTTAATATTCCAATCTTCTCCCCACTTTGTTGTCCAAGAATAAAGTGCTTTTATGAGGTTTTTAATAAATGGAATTAGTAAAGTATAAGCGATTGCAAATAATAATGGATGCCATAAACAGTCTGAAATATTTATATTATAGCGGATAAAACAAAATATCGAATCACATCCTGTTCTTTCAATTTGTTTTATATCATACCAAATTAATGCAACTGTTATCTCCCAATTTATAATTATCCAAGAACAAACGAAGGAAAAAATTAAAGGATTAGTAAACCTATCTTTTAGATTGTTGAATACATCTTTAAATTTTTCCATTTTTATTATTCGTTTTAATTTTATTTATTCATAGTTATTATAACCTTTTCTTTCTCCTTTATGTACGAGTATAAATAGAATTTTTTTCTATTTCGCATCATCCATCAAATCATTCATTCCGAAAAATCCTTTTTTGTTTTGTATCCATTCTGCGGCAATAACAGCACCCAATGCAAAACCTTTGCGATTGTGTGCAATATGTGTAATGTTTATTTCATCAACATCAGATATATAATTTACCGTATGTGTTCCCGGAACTTCATCAATGCGTTTGGAAATAATGCTTAATTCATTTTTATTTTCAGATAAATTGTTTACCCAATTTTGTTTTGAAGTATTATTTTTAATAATATCATTTGCTAGTGAAATGGCTGTTCCGCTTGGTGCATCTAATTTATGTATGTGATGAATTTCTTCTATTGAAATTTTGTAAGTAGCATTATTCATCAACTTTGCTAAATATTCATTCAACTTAAAAAACAAGTTTACACCAATGCTGTAATTTGATGCATAAAATAAAGTTTGATTTTTTTTTCTGCAAGTTTCTTGCACTTCATCCAACTTATTTAACCAACCTGTAGTTCCAACCACAACAGGAATTTTTGCTTCAAAACATTTATAAATATTATCAATTGCCGATTCGGGTTTCGTAAATTCAATAGCAACATCAACTTGTTTCAAATTATTTGCCGAATATGTAGTTGCATTTTTAGAATCTACTTTAAATACAATTGAATGTCCACGAGCAATAGCAATTTGCTCAATTTCTTTTCCCATTTTGCCGTATCCAATAATTGCTATTTTCATTTTTTTAATTTGTTAATTGAAACGATACACTTTCAGTTTCTATAATTTTATTATCTCGTCATTGCGAGGAACGAAGCAATCTCTAAACAATGCAAGGCTTGGAGATTGCTTCACTCGTGCCTCGTTCGCAATGACGAAAATTGTTTTTTTCTTTTACGAAAAATTAATTCTTTCCATCAAATTAAAATTTTATACTCAATCCAATTCCTGTTGTATAATGGTTTGTGTTTGCTGTATTTATTATTGTTGGATGAATATTAATGGTTAAATCGTCATCTACATTAAACGTAAATAAATGTGCATCAACACAAGCATCCACAATATTTAAAAGATACAATGCGCCAATGCCAATCACTGTTAAATCTCTGTAACGATGATAATATTTTTGTAACGTATTCAAATTATCATCTGAATATTTTCCTACATAATCATCAGTTGTACTTGGGTCGTTGTCAATTCTAAATTTGTAAGCAGTTAAATATTTTTGATATTTCGTTTCGTTGTATATAAAAGAGTAGGTGAGTGCTCCAAAACCAGCATAAATAACAGGCATTTTCCAATATTTTTTATTGTATAGTTGTCCTAAACCTGGTAATGCTGCCGAAAGCAAAGCTGCTTTTTTAGGACTATGTTTTTCCTGTTCAATTTTTTTTGGTTGCAAAATAGTAGTAGAATCAGTTACTTGCGAAGATGCTGTTGATGTAGATAAAAACAAAAAAGTTATTCCAATGATAGCTTGAAATAACTTTTTTGTTTTTAAATGATTTTTTGAATGATGCATTATTGCGCTTTTTTCAATGAGAAAAATTAGGCATCTAATAAATCAAGAATACGTTTTAAATCATTATCCGATTTAAAATGAATTACAATTTTCCCTTTTCCCTTTGCTTCTTTATTGATAATAACTTTTGTGTTGAACACTGCACGCAAATCATCTACTATTTGTTGTTGCTCAAAACTCAAAGCTCCTTTATCCAATTTTTTTGAACTTGATTTTGTTGTTGTACTTTTTGAAATTTCTAATTTTACTCCACGCACAAGGTCTTCCACCTCACGCACCGATAAATTGTTCAACACAATTTGATTGTAAATATCCAATTGTTTATCTTCATTTTCAATGTTTATGAGTGCTCTGGCGTGTCCCATAGAAATATCTCCATTGCGAATTGCCAATTGAATTTCAATAGGAAGTTTTAATAAACGTAAATAGTTTGTAATGGTTGAGCGTTGTTTGCTTACTTTTTGCGAAAGTTGTTCTTGTGTTAAATTACACTCATCAATCAATCGTTTGTAACTAATGGCTACTTCAATAGCATCCAAATTTTCGCGTTGAATATTTTCTACCAATGCCATTTCAAGCATTGCTTGGTCGTTTGCAATTCTTATGTAAGCTGGAATACTTGTTAAACCTGCAATTTGCGAAGCTCTAAAACGTCTTTCTCCCGAAATAAGTTGAAACTTATCGTAACCCAATTTGCGAACAGTTATCGGTTGAATGATGCCATGTTCTTTAATGGAATTAGCTAATTCATTCAGTGCATCTTCATCAAATTGTGTTCTTGGTTGAAATGGATTTATTTCTATTTGAACAATTTCAATGTTGGCAATAGCACCAACTACTTTTCCTTCGCCTTCTAGTTTTGTTTTACTTGTAATATCGGTGTTTGCATTTTCCAACAATGCACTTAATCCTCTTCCTAATACATTTTTTTTAACTGTCATTTTTTTAATCATTTTAATTTTTGAATTAGTACAATGTCATTAGCACATTTTCAAATTAGCACATTGTGAAATTAATTTTCTTCTTCCAAATTAATAAATTTTTCCGAATCGTTTAAACGAGTCAATCCATTTTTTTGCAAAATTTCACGAGCCAAGTTTAAATAATTGGTTGCTGCTTTTCCGCTTGCATCGTGCATAATAATACTTTGTCCAAAACTTGGAGCTTCGCCCAATTTTGTATTTCGTTGAATGATAGTATCAAAAACCATTTGTTGAAAATGTGTTTTTACTTCTTCTACTACTTGATTGCTTAAGCGCAAACGCATATCATACATCGTTAATAAAATTCCTTCTATTGCTAATTCAGGATTGATGCGTGTTTGAACAATTTTAATAGTATTCAATAATTTACCTAATCCTTCCAATGCAAAGTACTCGCATTGAACAGGAATTAATACAGAATCGGCTGCAGCCAATGAATTTACTGTAATTAATCCTAAAGAAGGAGAACAATCAATGATTATAAAGTCATATTCGTTTTTTATTTTATCCAAAGCTAATCGCATCATTTTTTCGCGATTCGGAAGGTTTATCATTTCTATTTCTGCTCCAACTAAATCAATGTGTGCAGGTAGCAAAAATAAATTTGGCGTATCTGTTTGAAGTATAATATCTTTTGGTTCCACACCATCAATAATACATTCGTAAATTCCTGTTTTCACATTTCGTGGATCAAAACCAACACCAGAAGTTGAATTGGCTTGTGGGTCAGCATCAATCAATAATGTTTTAAATTCCAATACTGCTAAACTTGCTGCAAGGTTAATTGCAGTGGTTGTTTTGCCAACTCCGCCTTTTTGATTTGCTATTGCTATTATTTTTCCCATTCCTTTTGTTAGTATTTAGATTTTAATTAATTATTTCATCAGCACATTATCAATCAACCAATTGATTTCGTTTCTCCAATATTGAAAAGCGTAAGTGCATTTCCTGCATTGTTGAATTTTTTGATAGCTAATTCTTTGTCTATTTTTATGTAACCAAATGTATCGTAGTGCATTCCAATAATGTTGCGGCATTTGATAAATTCGCTTGCAAGAATTGCATTGTCCATTCCCATTGTAAAATTATCGCCAATTGGTAAAAAAGCAAAATCAATTTTGCGATATTCACCAATCAATTTCATATCATAAGTAAGTGCAGTATCGCCAGCATAATAAAAATTTGATGTATCGGATTCTACAATAAAGCCCATCGGATTTCCTCCATAAGTGCCATCGGGCAAACTGCTTGAATGAACTGCTGCTACACATTTTATATTTCCAAAATCGAATTTTGTTTTTCCTCCAATGTTCATCGGATGTGTGTTTTCAATGCCTTGTTTATTAAGCCACACATGTATTTCCCAGTTGCAAATTACTTTTGCATTTGTCCGTTTTGCAATGCTTATTAAATCATAAACGTGATCAACGTGTCCGTGCGAAACTAATATGTAATCAGCCTTTACGGTTGAAGCATCAATGCTTTTTGCCAATTCATTTGGTGTTATAAATGGGTCGAACAACAATTGTTTTGAATTAATTTCTATTCCAAAACAAGAATGCCCGTAATATGTTATATTCATAATAAAATCTTAATTCGTACTTTTGCTTCCCAAAGGTCTTAAAATTACAGTTTTTACTGCTTTTGCTTGGTAAAACTTATTAGAGATTTTTAAACATTTTTTGTTAATAATAAATTTATGATTACAATAATTTCGGGTACCAACAGACCAAATAGCAATACCTTAAAATTGAGTACATTTTATGCTCAACTAATGGAAAAACAAGGAATTAAATATCAGTTTTTGTCATTAGAAAGTTTGCCTTTAGATATTGCTTTTAATGAATTATTCAATAATCGTTCGGAAAAATTTCAACAATTGATTGAAAAATATATTGTGCCTGCTCAAAAATTTGTAATCATTTCGCCCGAATACAATGGTAGTTACCCTGGAATATTAAAAGTGTTTTTTGATGCCATTCATCCTGATTTGAACAAAGGAAAAAAAGTTGCTCTTGTTGGCGTTTCAAATGGCAGAGCTGGAAATTTGAGAGGAATGGATCATTTAACTGCTGTGTTAAATTATTTAGGAATGTATGTTCATCCCAATAAATTACCTGTTTCTTCTTTTCTTACCTTGATTGATAAAAATGGAGTGGTTACTGATGAAAGAACTATAAACGTATTGGAAAAACATTTGCAGGATTTTGTGAATTGGTAGTTTCAGAAATTATTTTACCCAACCTTGCTTTTTATACTGTTCAATTCCTTTTTTAAACAATTCGTTTAATTCACTTTCATTTATATCTGTTTCTTTTTTGAAATGAAAACAGGTTTTTCCTTTCAGTTTTTTCCAAGTGTTTGGAGCAAGTGGTTTATATGCTTCTTCATTCATATAACAAGGGAAAAAATAAAACACAACCGAATCTGTACGAGTAGTGGTAGAAGCAAAATACATTCCCGTAACTATTTCTTTTTTATGTCCATAGGTTGCAGGTGTATTTCCTATGAGTTCGTAGCCATTGGTGCTTGCTTTTTTATGTACTAATGGTGGCGTATGTTTTTGCATTATTGAAATTACTTTTTGTAAAATCAATTCTTTTTCTTCTTTTGTGAGTGGCATAGGTAAAGGAATTTAAAATTTATTAAACAAAAATATTTTGTCCAAATTGAAGAATATATCCGTTTTTGTCAGGTGCATTGTTTCCAAATTCTCCCCGAAAATGTTTTTGTAAAAATTAAATACTTTCTCTGTGTTGCGAGAAAATTTAGATAAGTACTTATTACCTTGCATTGTTTTTTTTAGTTAATTACAATTATGCTTGCATTAGTTTTTCAATATCAAATTTTTTCATTTGCATAAAAGCATACATTACTCTTGGTGCTTTTTCTGGGTCATTCATAAGTTTTCCCAAAATACTTGGTACTATTTGCCACGACACACCATATTTATCTTTTAGCCAACCGCATTTTCCTTCCTGTCCGCCTTCTGTAAGTTTGTTCCAATGGTAATCAATTTCTTCTTGTGTTTCGCAATTCACAACAAACGAAATAGCTTCGCTGAACTTATATTCAGGTCCGCCATTAAGCGCCATAAATTTATTTCCATTCAACTCAAATACTGCAACCATAGGATTAGTAGAAAGCATTTTTGAATTTTTAAATACAGAACAATAATATTCTGCGGCTTCTTTGGCTTTTCCATCAAACCAAAGGCAAGGGTACATGGAGTTTGTCATTTCTTTTTTGTTTTTAAATTTTTATTCCAACTTTTTTAGAGGCTTGTGCAATAGTTAACAATGTTAGCTGTTGTTTTTCTTTCGTCCTTCATTTAGCAATTGTCTTATTGTTGCTAAGTGTGAAAATAAAACTAAAGGAACTACACAAGAAGGCAACCAGTTAAATGGAAAATATAGAACAGCAATATTTGGCTGGTCAAATGCAAACTTCTGAAATGGGAAAGGCGCTGATAGAACAGCAATCGTAACAATATTTATTAGAAGTCCAAGACATATAAAATTCCAAATCAAGATTATTTTTCGGTTTAGCTGCTTTTTTATAAAACCGAAGTAAAAAACAATAGGAGCTGTTAGCCCTGATAGAATGTCAAAATTTTTTCCTTCAAAAGTTGCAAGTTCAGGAACTGTTTTATTAATGAAAAGCCAAAATAGAACAATTTCAACTGGGATTCTAATTGTATGCAAAATCGTTAAAATTTTTGCGTCCAAGCTGTCAATGTAATGTTTGCCTTTTGAAGTCGTAAACAGTCCGATGATTAGAAGGAAAGGTGGCAAAACTAAAAGCAAAAATCTTGGTGGAGTTGCGTCAGTTACGGTGTAAAAGCCAGAAAGTCCGATAGCGGTTTGCAATGCCAACCAAGTCAATAAAATTATTAAAGTCGTTTTAGAATTATTGGTTGCTTTGTAAAATAATCCAACTGTCAAAAATGTTGTCAGTCCGAAAACTATGCTTATGTATGTTGGTAAATTTTCCATTTTGTAAAAATAAATAAATTAGAAAAGTAATTGTTCTCCTTCTGTTTCGGTTTTTTTGCGGTATGCTGCCTGAAGTTTTTCTAATACAGATGTGTCTCTTTTATTTTCAATTTTTCTTTTATCAATTTCCATAACAGGCGTTAATTCTCCCATTGTTCCCGTTGTGAATACTTGGTCGGCAGTATAAAATTCGGCTACTGAAATGTTTCTTTCAATGCAAGTGATGTTTAAATCTTTGGCAATATTCATTACTAAACTTCTTGTAATTCCAGGCAAACAAGCTGTAGCATAAGGAGTATGTAGCTCATTGCCTTTTACCATAAATAAATTTGTTGCATTGGTTTCCGCCACAAATCCGTACAAATCAAGCATCAAAGCATCATCAACTCCAGCATGATTGGCTTCAATTTTTGCAAGAATATTATTCAACAAATTATTGTGATGAATTTTACTGTCTAATGTTTGAGGTGAGTTTCTGCGAATTTGAGAAGTTACAAGTGTAATGCCTTTGGAATTATCATAAACAGGAGGTTTCCATTCTGCCAACACAATTAAGCAAGAACCAAATTGATTTAATCTTGGGTCCATACCAGATGTTATTTTTTCTCCTCTTGTAAGTGTTAAACGAATATGAGCACCATCTCTCATTCCATTTTTTTTGAGTGTTTCAAAAATTGCATTTTTAATAAACTCAACACTTGGAATATCTGCAAAGGCAAGTATTTTAGCTGAGTTATGCAATCGTTCAATATGTTTATCCAAACAAAAAATTTTTCCGTTATATACTCTTAAGCCTTCCCAAACAGCATCTCCTCCTTGCACTGAACTATCGAACACACTTACTTTTGCTTCGCTTCTTGCAACAATTTTATCTTTTATAAAAACAAATATGTCTTTATTTTTTTCATTGAATGTTTGTAGCATATTTTAAAATTTTAATGAATGTTGTTTTAAAAAATCAAAATGTGGCTTTGCCTTAAGATAAATATCTTCAAGGTTTTTTGGTAGCTCAATTTTTGATTCAGAATATTTTTCAAACCCTGAAGAGTTGTGAACATTGTTATACCAATACTTTGCCCAGATACCATCTTCAATTCTTTTTCCTGCTTTCCAACGAAGCATATTTTTATCAAAAGGAATAGCAATTACTTCGCAAAGTTTTTTTAGTGTTTGTTCGGGATTCCTTAATAAATCAGCAGAGTCGAGCACTGTATATGGATAATTATTTTCTATGGCAATGTTTAGGTATTTTATCTGTAACTCTATTCCTATATCATACAATGTAGGTTTTTCAATCACTTTGGCATAAGAGTTTAAAATTAATTTTGGGTCACGAATAAAAAACAGATTAAACATTTTGCTCATAAAATCATGCGAAATATTTCCAACCATGTGATGTGTCATGTGTTTGAAAAATGCAACAGGAGTAGGATAGGAGGTAAGTAAAACATTTTCTATAACCTTATTGCCATCACATTCCATATCGGTAATTATTTCATCTTTTCCCGGATGGTTTGCATTAGATTGTTGTAAATAATAGCCATACAATGGTTCGTCCAACACTGTAGTATCTTTGCGTTGCGCAAATGAATACATAAATGCAGTAGAAACATTTCGGGGACTCGACCAAAGACAAATTCGGGTTGTGCTCATTTGTTTTTTCAAAAGTTAGTACTAAAACAAATGTAATTTATTTTTTCAAATTGTTTTTTTGCATTTCACATAAATTACACGAATAAATACGAATTGTGTGTAGTTGTTTTTCAGAAAAATGTATCGAGAACTTATTTTCACCGCAGAGAAACAGAGAACACAGAGAAAAAAATTTAGCAACATAAAATAAAATATTGACACGAATTACACGAATGATCACGAATTGTGCGTTGTCTGTTCGAGTGTTTTTCTTTTTCAGAAAAATGTATCGAGAACTTATTTTCACCGCAGAGGCGCAGTAATTGTTATTCCTCTCATTAAAGTGTTACAGTCATATTTAAGCATTCGTTTTTAAAATTTGATTTTTCTCTGGTGTTTCTACATACGATTTTTTTAAATATTGCTTTTACATATTAGAATAAGTAAACTTACAACCTCAAAAAACTATTTTATAGAAAACGATAAACGATGAAAAGCACTCAAATAAATAAAAGCACATTTCAGTTTTTAAAAGAATTGGTACAAAACAACAACCGCGAATGGTTTAACGAACGAAAAGAAATCTATCAGAAAGCACATCAAAATATGTGTGATGTAGTGGATGCTGTGTTGTTGGAGATGAGCAAACATGATACATTGGAAAATGAATCGGGCAAAAAAAGTTTGTTACGAATTTATAGCGATGTTCGTTTTAGTAAAAATAAATTGCCTTACAATGCTCGTTTTGCTTTTCGTTTCAAACGAGCTACAAAACTCCGCAGAGGTGGATATTATGTGAACATAAAACCTGGTAATTGTTTTTTGGCTTGTGGTTTTTTTGCTCCCAATTCCGAAGATTTAAAACGTATTCGGCAGGACATTGAACGAAATCCGAAAGCTTGGAACAAATTGTTGAACTCAAAAAATATCAAAGAAGATTTTGGTAAAATAAATGGAGAACAAGTTGCAACTGTTCCTCGTGGCTTCGATGCCAATCATACGGCAATAGAATTGATACGCCAAAAACAATTTATTTTGCGACACAATTTCACAGATAAAGAAATTTTATCACCCGATTTTTACAAAGAAGTTAATCGAATTTTTAAATCTGTTCGTCCTTTTTTTGATTATATGAGTGAGCTTTTAACCACCGATTTGAATGGCGATTCGATTGTGTAGATTTTAATTGCTCTAATTTTTTAAAAATTTACTACTCCATGTTTTATTGTTTTGATTTACTTTAATAATGTAAAAACCAGTAGTAAAACTTGAAACATCAACATAAGAAACATTTTGTGCTAAAATAGTTTTAAAACACACTATTGATAAAGAAAACCGTAAAATTAATTTTTTCATTTCATTTACTAGGATACAGTTTTTTTATGTGTTGAATATGATTACTAATTATTTTTTTCAATATTTCAATGTTTATGTCTTCTAACTTTTTAATATAAACACAACCTTTTTCGGTTTTGTGTTTTCCAAATTTGTTGAGTAACTCTTCGCGTTTATCAAAATTTCCAGACAGATAAATTGTGAGTGCCGAAGCTCTTGGAGAAAAAGCTAATAAAGGTGCATCGCCTTCATGTCCACTTTCATATTTATAATGATAGCTTCCGAAACCAACAATACTTGGTCCCCACATTTTTGGTTTTAGTCCTGTTTGGAGTTCAAAAAGTTGAATAAGCGAAAAACTATCTTTACGTTTTGTTTCATCCTCCACTGCATTGATGAAATCATCAACATTTGCAATTGTTTCGGTGGTTTTGTTTTTTGCCATTTTGTTAATGCACTATAATTATTTTTTTGTTGTAGTAGGTATTCGTGTTTGTGGTGGCAGAAATAAAGTAAATTCCAGCTTCAAGTTCAGATACATTTATTTCTGTTGATTCTTGATTGCTTATTGTTTTATGAAAAACGATTTTGCCAACTATATTTATAATTTTAATTTCTACTTTATTAATTGCATTCAATGTTATTTGAAAATTACCATTGTTTGGATTTGGAAATAAATTAAAATCAGATGCAGTGTTTGATAATTCATCTAATCCAGTAGAACAATTAATAGTTAAATTGTTGTAAGCTCTTTGTTTTGCTTGACATTTTAATTCGGTAAATGCTTTTTTGTCGGAACCATTTGCATTACCATTTCTTAAGCCAATAGAACCTAGAAAACCTAAAAATGCAGGATCTGAAATTCCATAATAGCTACTCCAATAGCTTACAGATGCAGCACTCCAATCGTGAAGCCAAGTAAAATCAATCATTTTTATATTAGCTGCATGTGTATCCCAACTTTGAAAAACTTGTGTGATAAATTGTGCTTGTTGTGTTTCGGAACTATTGCATGCTGAACTGGATGGATAACCTAATTGATAATAATAAATTGGTTTGGAGGAATACAAATTTATAACGCTTGTAAAATCAGTTTCAACAATGCTTGTAGGTTTTACTGTAAAATTGGCATTTAGCGGATAATACGATACACCAATAATATCGGAATAATTATTTAGTGTTTGTAAATAGGAGGAAGCACTTCCTGTAATTCCGCTTAACATTGCTTCGCAAGAAACTTTTAATCCGGCTCTCAATGTTTTTGCGTAAGCCGAAACGGTGGAATAAAAAGTGGTGTATTGCGCCCACTTTGTAGCATCAGTTCCTAAATAGGCATCTACTTCCGAACCAATTACTAATGAAGAAAGTTGTAAGTTGGGAATGTGATTAAAAACACTATCTAATAAAGTTTTAAAACGATTGATAACAATAGTATCATCAAAAGCATAAGAGCTTATATCGGTAGGGAGTTCAAGAACATTGGTTTCTATTGGGTCAATGTTCAAATCAACTGGAACATTTAATGCTGGATAATAAATATTGGCGATATCAAGATAAGAAAAGTTATATGTTTTTGGGCTTGTTTCTAAACTTGATTTCCATAAAAAATGAAGACCTATTTGACGCATTCCAAGGTTGTAACAACTTGTAAAAGCAGAGTCGTAAGTATAGCTTGAATTTTGTGGTAAAGTAATATCTACTCCAATAATATTGTTTGATGGTGTTATTTGTGCTTTTGTTTGAATAGAAAAAAGCAATGAAATGAAAAAAAATATGCTGAAGAATAGTTTAATTTTCATTTTGTTTTAAATTGTAAACTATCCAATTGAAATTGATTTTGTTGGTTGTTATATTTATAATTAATAAAGCAATCATACTGATGAGTAAATCCATTTGAAAAAACTACAAAAATAAATTCGGCTTTTTCTTTATTCACCCAACCTATTAAATTTATATAAATGTTTG
>JAYTXX010000192.1:0-3601 GCA_043742725.1 Bacteroidota bacterium
TGAAATTAAAATGGAACAAATGGATATGATGGGAATGAAAATGGTTATGTTTCCGTCCGAGCCACCAACATCGGGTGGAGCATTGGTACAAAGTGCAATGCACAAGCCAAGCGAAATGGGTTCAATTATTTATTTGAATGCAAATCCTGATTTGCAATTGGTAATGAATAGAGTTGAAAGTGCTGGAGGAAAAATTAAAATGCCTAAAACTTTAATTAGTAAAGAAATTGGAAGCATGGCGTTTATTAGTGATACGGAAGGCAATGTAATTGGACTTCATTCGGGTATGTAAAAAAATAATTTCCTAAAATTGATTAATCAATTTTAGGAAATTCTATTTCATCTTGCACCAAAAATGCACTTGGAAATTCTATCTGAACTTCTTTTAAAAATTTATATGCTTCCAGTTTAGTTCTGAAATCGCCAACACGAATATTAAAATTTGGTTGGTCATATTTTTCATAAGCAGGAACATCAGGATATTTGGCAATAAATTTTGCTTTCACTTCTTTTGCTTTATTCTTATCAGCACCAAAATGTATTTTTATTCGGTAACCTTTTATTTTGCTTTTTTCATTAATATTTTGATGCTTACTCAAAAGTTCGCTAATTTTTGAATCTTGTGCAAATTCAACCTTTCCCGAATCTGGAATTGATGTTTGTGCTTGAATAAAACAAACATTAAAAAATAAAAAAGTAATTACTAAAATAAATTTTGAATAGCGCATTTAAAATGACTTTAAAAATAATGCCACAAAGTTAATTCAATAAAATAAAGCGATTGCAATAATTGTAAATTTATTTAATAGCTATAACACTTATTTCCACATTTACATTTAGCGGAAGTTTGGAAACTTGAACGGTTTCTCGTGCTGGAAAATCGCTTGAAAAATAAGAACCATACACTTCATTTACAGAAGCAAAATCATTCATATCGGTTAGAAAAATTGTGGTTTTGCAAACATTGCTAAAATCCATTCCAGCTTCAGTTAATATTGCTTTTAAGTTGTACATCACTTGATGTGTTTCATCTGTAATGTTGCCCAAAACGAGTTCGCCAGTATCTGCTTTTTTAGCTACTTGCCCACTCACAAAAAGCATATTACCAGATAATACTGCATGGCTGTATGGTCCAATTGGAGTTGGTGCATTGTTTGAAGTAATTATTTTTTTCATCATATAGTTTTTTAGAAAAAAGACTACACGAATTTTTTATTCGCATAGTCTTTTTGTTTTCAAATAAGAAATTATTTTTTAAGCTTCAACTCTTTTTATAGAACAACCAACGGATTTTGAAGAGTTTGTTTTAACAGGCTTTCCAGTAGCTACAGATGTAATTGCATCTATTAAAAAATGTTCTTTTGCATCTGTTGCACTCTTAATGTTATCGTCAATTGCACCACGATATACCAATGATTTTTTGCCGAATAAAAAACAATGTGGAGTACGTGTAGCACCAAAAGCATCAGCTAATTGAGAATTTTTATCAACCACATAACTAAAATCATACGCTTGAGTTGCGGCATACGTTTTCATAGCATCAAATGAATCTTCATCACTACGTTGTGCTTCATTTGAATTTACGAGTATCACACCAATTTTATTTTTCTTTGCCATTGCAGCAACTTCTTTGATGCGTGTTTCGCTTAATTTTACATACGGACAAGTATTGCAGGAAAAAATAACAAGCAAGCCATTTTCTCTTTTGGATTCGGCAAGTGAAACTTCTTTTCCACTAATGTCCATCATTTTCAAATCGGCATTGGGAATAGCCGAACCAATTTCTAATTCAGCATTCATTGCGGGTTTAAATGCTACTGCTACTGTTAATAGTAAAGCAGATGCTAACGATAATTTAATCAACTTTTTCATTTGTTTTTTGTTTTAGTTTAAGAAGCATAAATTTACGAAAATCAATTTATAAACCAAAAATAAGTTTGAAATGAATTTTGATTTTCAAAAAATCCTAAAAACTTTAACTTACTTTTGTATTCGCTCAAAAGAGCAATTAATTCTTGAATGTTTTTTATAAAAAATAGTTTTAAAATTATATTTTTTTTGTTTTTGAGTTTTCAATTGAAAGCTCAAAACGAAACTATTATTACAGGTCGTGTTACCGAAAAGGGCAGCAATAGCGGAATTCCTTTTGTAAATATTTATTTCAAAGGTACACTCATTGGTACTGTTACCGATTTTGATGGTGTGTATCATATAAAAACAACTAATCCCAAAGATTCCATATATGTTTCGCTTATTGGCTACAAATCAAAAGCCAAGCCAGTAAAAAAAGGAAAAACTCAAACTATTGATTTTCAATTGAGCCAAGAAGCTTTGAATTTGAATACAATTGAGGTTCGTCCCGGTGTTAATCCTGCTTTGCGAATTATAAAAAACACGATGCGAAATAAGAAAAAATACAATCGCGATAGTTTGCAATCTGTTCAATTTGTTACTTACACAAAACAAGAAGCTGATATTGATAATGTAACAGCGCGAATGCGCAAACGAAAAATTTTTAGGCGACTTACTGCAATGTGGGATAAGCTCGATACTATTGTAGGTGAAGAAAGCAAAGCTAATTTACCAGTATATATGAGTGAAGTAATTTCTGAAATTTATGCGTACAGAGAAGGAGGTAAAAAACATGAAAATGTAAATGCAGTAAAAATTAAATTCGTGGGAATGAAAGATGGAAGTGCAGTTTCGCAACTTACAGGAACTGATTTTCAGAATTATAATTTTTGTAATAACAATGTAGCTATTCAAGGAAAAGATTTTTTATCGCCTATTGCCGATAATGCTTTGCTGTTTTATAATTATTATTTAATAGATAGTACATTTATTGACAGTACAAAATGTTACAGAATAGATGTTCGACCAAAAAATAAAAAAGATTTAGCATACACAGGAAGTCTTTGGATTACAGATACAACATTTGCAATCAAACAACTTGATTTGGAAATTACAAAAGATGTGAATTTCAATTTGGTTGATCGTGCACGTATTCAACAGCAATTAATTCAAACTGAAGCTGGTCCTTGGGTTCCTACGCAAACTCGCGTAATGATTGATTATACCAATCTTACTAAAAATTTTGTTAGTTTAATTTTTCGTAGTTATTGTTCCAATAAATATTTTGTTGTAAACAAACCAAAAGAGAAAAATTTTTACGAAACACGAATAGAGTTTGCAGAAGATGTGCTTACAAAAGATACAACTTGGTGGAAAAATAATAGATTAGAATCGTTAACAAAGTTGGAAGCACAATCATACAATATGATTGATACCGTAAGAGCTTTACCTTTTATAAAACATGCAGTAAATATTTTATATTTTCTTTTTACGGGATACAAAGATGTTGGACCTATTGATTTTGGACATTATATTGATGTGTATGGATATAACAACTATGAAGGAACACGTTTGCGTTTGGGTTTTAGAACCAATGCCAAGTTTAGTGAAAAATGGATTATTCGTGGTTATGGTGCGTATGGATTTAAGGATAAAGGATTCAAATATAATTTGCAATTGGAACGCATTCTTACTCGCTTTCCTTGGAGCAAAATAGGAATTCAGTATCGTGATGATATTGACCAAATAG
>JAYTXX010000193.1:0-13927 GCA_043742725.1 Bacteroidota bacterium
TCTGCGAAGTTGAATTTGAGTTGCTTCGCCACAATCGATTAAAAAAAAACGCTCTGCAATATTTAATAATTGGGCTGTTGGATTTCTTTTTGATGTTGGAGTTGCGCTACTGCTACCAAGAATAGTTAATTCAAAATTTTGCATTATTGAATTTATTATAGCAGAAAAAATTACACTTCAATGTTTATCATTTCCGTTGCATCAGCAAGGTTAAGTGCAATGTTTAAAATAGTATCGAGTTGAGAAATTGAGATTAATTTTTTTACTGGTTCTTGCAAACCTGTGAGTACAAAAGTACCATTACAGCTTTTACACAAACGATTGGCAACCAATATGGCGCTTAATCCTGATGAATCGCAATAACGTGCTGAACTTAAATCAATGATAATATTTTTTACGCCATCGGTATTTAATATCACCAGTTCCGATTTAAGTATAGGTGCCATGTTTCCATCAAGTTTTTCAGCTTGAAGTTTTACAATGGTGTACTTATCGTTTTTTTCTATCTGCAGGTTCATTGCCAAATATTTTAACAAATATAAATAATATTCTCTTTAAAATAATTTTAATCTAATTTTTAAAATGGGAATTTTTTTACACTCTTCCAGCAAGCAAAAATAATACAGCCATTCGTACCGCTACTCCATTTTCTACTTGTTCAAGAATAATACTTTGAGTGCTGTCTGCTACATCGCTTGTAATCTCCACTCCACGATTGATAGGACCAGGATGCATCACTATTATTTTTTTAGAAAGCGAATCCAACAACTCTTTGTTTAAGCCAAAAAGCATTGTGTATTCGCGTAAGGATGGAAAATATTTTATGTCTTGTCGTTCCAATTGTATGCGAAGCATATTAGCCACATCGCACCATTCAAGAGCTTTGCGAAGATTGTGTTCTACTTTCACTCCAAGACTGTGAATGTATTTTGGCACCAAGGTAGTTGGTCCGCAAACCATTACTTCTGCACCCAATTTTTGTAAACAAAATATATTTGAAAGTGCTACTCTCGAATGAAGAATATCTCCAATAATGGCTATTTTTTTGCCTTTAATGTTTCCTAATTTTTCCTTTATTGAAAAGGCATCTAACAATGCTTGAGTTGGATGTTCGTGTGCGCCATCTCCAGCATTTATAATTTTTGAATCAACGTGTTTTGATAAAAACAATGCTGCTCCTGGGTTTGGATGGCGCATCACCACCATATCCACTTTCATTGCCAAAATATTATTTACTGTATCAATAAGTGTTTCGCCTTTTTTTACCGAAGATGATGATGCTGCAAAATTTACAACATCAGCACTCAAGCGTTTTTCGGCAAGTTCAAAAGATAATTTTGTGCGTGTTGAGTTTTCAAAAAATAAATTGGCAATGGTAATATCTCGTAGCGAAGGAACTTTTTTTATGGGGCGATTAATGACTTCTTTAAAATTTTCGGCTGTGTTTAATATTAAATTAATATCATCAGTTGTTAAATCTTTTATTCCAAGTAAATGCTTTGTACTTAGCGTAGTCATTCGTTTTTATTATTAAATCAATTAGATAATAATGTTACTTTGTCTTTTCCTTCTGTTTCTTTCCATTCTACCTTCACTTTCTCTGAAGCAATAGAATCAATGGTTTTGCCAATATATTTTGCTTGTATAGGCAAATGTCTGCTCAATCTTCTATCAATCAACACAAGTAATTCAACATCATTTGGTCTTCCAAAAGCAAGCATAGCATCTAATCCTGCACGTATGGTTCTGCCTGTAAACAGTACATCATCTACCATTACTACATTTTTATCTTCTATAATAAAATCAATTTCTGTACGATTAGGAACCAATTCTTTTTTTCTAAAATCATCACGATAAAAAGTAGTGTCGAGACTTCCGCATTTCACATCTTTTTTCTTTAAAATTTCTTGAAGTTTTTTCTGAATGCGTTTTGCGAGGTAAATTCCACGAGGTTGAAGTCCTATAATTACAGTGTTAGAAAAATCGTTGTGAACTTCAATCAATTGGTAACAAAGCCGAGTAACGGTAATTTCGAAGTGTTTACTGTCTAAAATAATTCGAGGCTTTATCATATCAGTACGCAAATATAAGTAAATGTTTTGAACTTGGTTTTTAAAAATAATTTAATAGATAATTAAAATTTTAACCACATAGAAAATTTTAGTTTTACAATTAATAAAATCAAGTATTCCATTGAAGCCTTGCTTCAATAGCTATGTTTTACTGCTTTTTTACATTTCTTTTCTATGTGGTTAAAACATAGCTACACTTTTAGTATTAAAAGAAATAGTATTTTTGAAAAAATTAAAACACTATTAAACGATGAAAAAATTAATTGCCCCAATAGCCATTTTACTTGTAATTGTTACAAGTAGTTTTACGCTAAATTACATTTGGAATGTAGCCAACGAAGGAGTTTCTATTGCATTTGAATTGCCCGAACAAGGCACAAAAGGAACATTGAGTGGATTAAAAGCAACAATTGATTTTGATGTGAATAATTTAGAAAAATCAAAAATTACAGCAACAGTAGATGTAAAAACTTTAAAAACAGATGATGCAGGAAAAGATGAACATCTTTTGTCTGCTGATTTTTTTAATGCCGAAAAATTTCCAACCATTTCGTTTACATCAACTGCAATAAAAGCAAATGGAAAAGATTTTGTTGCCATTGGAAATTTAACACTAAAAGATTCTACAAAAACAATTGAAATTCCATTTCAGTTTGTCGAAGACACAAAAGGAAATGGAGTTTTAAAAGGAACAATGGATATAATTCCAAACCAATATGGAGTTACAAAAAAACCAAAAGCGGGAAAAGGAAATGTAATTGTTACTATTACTGTTCCTATTACGAAGTAACATTTTTATCTTTACAAGATAATGAAACAATCAATTACTATATTTCTGTGTTGTTGCTTTTTTTTGAAAGCAACAACACAAAATTTAGTACCTAATCCAAGTTTTGAAAATTATTCTTCTTGTCCAACAAATAATAGTCAAATTAATTTGGCGACACCTTGGATAGACCCAACAGGTGCGAGCTCTGACTATTTTAATTCCTGTGCTACAGGCTTGTCTAGTGTTAGTGTTCCCTTTAATGGTTTTGGTTATCAAAAGGCAAGAAATGGAGACGCTTATGCGGGATTTTATGTATTTGCTAATTCGGGTTCTAATTATAGAGAATATATTCAAGTAGGATTAATTGATAGTTTAACAGCAGGAGTAATTTATCGAACTTCTTTTTATGTTTCTTCGGCAGATAATTTTAAATATTCTTCTGATGGGGTTGGAGCATATTTTTCTAAAATAGCTATAACGGGTTCACCTGGTCCTGTTTTGAATTATACAGCACAGGTTGAAAATTTATCAGGAAATATAATAACCGATACAGCAGGTTGGACTTTGATAACAGGGACATTTACAGCATTAGGGGGAGAAAAATATATCACAATAGGAAATTTTAAAGCAGATACTGCATCACAAACAGCAATTGTCAATAATAGTTCAACATATCCCGCTTATTGGGTTTACTTTTACATAGATGATATTTCTGTTTACCCCGATAGTGAAACAGTAGTAAATGAGTTAGCAATTAATAAAGTAAAATTTAAACTTTACCCAAATCCGAACAATGGAACAATGTTGCTTGATTATTCGTTAAACAGCACAGAAAAAGGAGAGTTAATGATTTATGACTTAACAGGTAAAAAAATTATAACTTATTCATTAAACAATGCAAATAGTCAATTACAGATAAACGATGAAGAATTTAATAATGGTATTTATATTTACCATATTGTTGTAAACGATAAAATTCAAAAAAGTGATAAACTGGTTATTATTAAATAAAAAAATAAATCTGATAGCTATTCTGGGCATAATTGTAAATTTCGGTTATGCTCAGAATTTGGTTTATAATCATAGCTTTGAAGATACGTTAAGTTGTCCTACAGATCAAGACCAATTATATAATGCGAAAGGATGGGGTAAACCTACTCATAGTAGTTCGGATTATTTAAATGTATGTGCTACTATAGCTGTAGGTATACCACGAAATGTTTTAGGAGAGCAAAACACTCATTCAGGTAATGGGTATTCTGCAATTTATACTTTTTGTTATGCTTTAAATTGGACTTATAAGGAATATATTCAAGGACATTTAACTGATACTTTAAAAGCAAACAAAACCTATTGTGTTAGCTTTTATACCAGTTTGGCAGAACAGATGGCGTATAACTGTAATAATATAGGTGTTTATTTTTCAAAAGATTCAATTTATACTAATACTGATAGTTTATTGCCTTATACTCCACAAGTGCAAAACAATTTTTCCAATTCTTTGAATGATACAAGTGCTTGGACATTAGTAAGTGGTAGTTTTGTAGCTACAGGAGGAGAAAAATATTTAATTGTAGGTAATTTTGATTTACCTGCTAATTTGGATACTATGCGTGTTATTCCTCAAGGATGGTTGGGTTATATTAATGGATCATATTACTATATAGATGATATAAGTGTAGAAGAAATAAAACCAGTAAATGCAGGAGTAGATACAATAACAATAACCAAAGGAGATTCGGTACAAATAGGAAATAATATGGATACAGGTAGTTTTTATTCTTGGTCGCCCAACTATTTTATAAATGATACCAACGCTTTAAATCCAATAGTAAAACCACAACACACCCAAACCTATTATGTAACAAAAAAACAATGTAGTGTAACAACAATAGATAGCATTACAGTACTTGTAAATACAGTTGGGATAAATGAATTAACAGAAAGGAATCATTTATTTCATTTATATCCAAATCCCAACAATGGTAATATGCAATTAGATTACCATTTGAATGCAAATGACAATGGATTGTTGTTTATTTACGATTTATCAGGTAAATTAATTTCAACATACAAACTTAATAGCACGAATACAAGTATGAACATTGATGCTTTTGAAATGAATGCTGGTGTTTATTTTTATGA
Organism: Bacteroidota bacterium; assembly: GCA_043742725.1. Classification (GTDB taxonomy): domain Bacteria; phylum Bacteroidota; class Bacteroidia; order 2-12-FULL-35-15; family 2-12-FULL-35-15; genus 2-12-FULL-35-15. Next base: position 4,987 of record JAYTXX010000193.1, read on the forward strand.
AATAAAAGTGAATGAAATAAAAATAAAAACTGATAAATTGATTATCATTAAATAAATCTACATTCCTGCGATTACCTCTTTTTAAAATTTCTCAATAAAAAATCTTTGTGTTTCTTTGTGAAAATATAATTTCACAAAGAAATGAGCAAACAAGATAAAATAAACAACTTCGACCCAAATGGATTGGGCGATGCCAACAATAATATTTATGGATTGCCTTATACAACCGAAGAAGCAGAAATAGTAATAATTCCTGCTCCTTGGGAAGTTACCGTTTCGTATAGTGCAGGAACTGCATTGGGTCCGCAAGCCATATTTGATGCCTCTTTTCAAGTTGATTTATTTGACCCAAAAATAAACGATGCTTGGAAAATTGGAATGGCAATGGAGCCTGTTTCGGATGATGTAGCAAGCAAAAGCGAAAGTTTAAGACGCAAAGCCGAAGATTATATTGCTTTGCTACACGAAGGCGAATTGCCCGAAAGCAATGAGAAAATGGCAGGAATACAAAAATTGGTAAACGAAGAATGTGCAAAATTAAATCAATGGGTAAAAACAAAAGCACTTTCTTATATTGATAAAAATAAAATTGTTGCTTTGCTTGGTGGCGACCACAGTACTCCACTTGGTTTGATGCAGGCATTGGCAGAAAAAAATAATTCATTTGCTATTTTACAAATTGATGCACATGCTGATTTGCGTGATGCTTACGAAGGTTTTGAATTTTCGCATGCATCAATAATGTTTAATGCTTTAAAAATTCCACAAGTAAATAAATTGGTACAAGTTGGTATTCGCGATTATTGTGAAGCAGAATATAATTTAATAAAAAATTCAAATGGACGCATTGTAACTTTTTTTGATAGAGACATTAAACACAAGCAATATCAAGGCGTTCAGTGGGCAAACATTTGTGATGAAATAATTTCGCAATTACCAAACGATATTTATTTGAGTTTCGATATTGATGGATTAGATCCTAAACTATGCCCAAACACAGGAACTCCCGTTGCTGGTGGTTTTGAATTTGAACAGGTTTTAATGCTCATCGAAAAAATTGTTGATGCAGGAAAACGCATCATTGCATTTGATATAAATGAAGTTGCTCCTGGTGGAGATGAATGGGATGCCAATGTTGGAGCACGTTTGCTGTATCGAATTGCAAACTTAACTGCAAAATCAAATGGAAGAGTGTAATTAATTTTTGAAATGGAATCTGAAATTTTAAATGAAAAATTAATTGATTATTTATCACAATTTATTTCGGAAGAACGAAGAAATAAATTTGATGAAGTATTAAAATTTCGTACACGACACATAACTGTTGTTTTGGAAGATATTTATCAGCCACACAATGCAAGTGCTGTTTTGCGTTCTTGTGATATTTTTGGAATACAAGATATTCACATCATCGAAAACAAAAATGCTTATACTGTAAATAAAGATATTGCAATGGGTTCGCCAAAGTGGTTGAATTTATTCAAGTACAGAAAGGCAGAAAATAATTCATTGGATTGTATTACTAAATTGAAAGAAAAAGGCTACCGCATTGTTGCTACAACTCCTCACGAAAACAGTTGTACACTTGACGACTTAAAAATTGACAAACCAATTGCATTGTTTTTTGGAACAGAATTAACAGGTATTTCTGAAACTGTAAAAACACATGCTGACGAATTTGTAACATTGCCAATGTATGGTTTTACCGAAAGTTTTAATATTTCTGTAACTGCTGCTTTGTGTTTACAGAGCCTCACACAAAAACTTCACAAAGCAAATTTCAATTGGCATTTGAGCGAATTAGAAAAAAAAGAATTCACACTACGTTGGTTGCGCAACAGCATCAGAAAAGTAGATTTGATTGAAAAAGATTTTTTAGAAAAAAATAAATTCTTAATCTAAACTGATGAAAAAAACGTATGGATTAATTGGTTATCCGCTCTCCCATTCTTTTTCAAAAAAATATTTTATAGAAAAATTCGCAAAAGAAAATATTTTAAATTGCGAATACGAACTTTTTTCAATTGAAAACATAAACCTATTAAATTCTTTATTGACAAGCAATCCAACACTATCAGGATTAAATGTTACCATTCCATACAAAGAAAGTGTAATTTCTTTTTTAGATGAATTGGATGAAACTGCAAAAGCTGTTGGTGCTGTAAATTGTATTAAAATTGAAAACGACAAAAAATTAATTGGATATAATACCGATGTGTATGGATTCAAACAAAGTATAAAACCATTTTTAAATACCAATCACGAACGTGCTTTAATTTTGGGAACTGGCGGGGCTTCCAAAGCAGTTCACTTTGTTTTAAAAGAAATTGGAATTGATTGTTATTTCGTTACACGAGATAAAAAAAATAATACTTCCACTAATTTATTTACTTACGAAGAATTAAATGAATACATCATCCACTCTTTCAAACTTATTGTAAATACTACTCCTTTGGGAATGTTTCCAAACATTGATGATGCACCAAATTTACCTTATGAATTTATTACTTCATCGCATTTGCTTTACGATTTAGTATATAATCCAACAGAAACAAAATTTTTGAAAGAAGGAAAATTGAAAAATGCTATTTGCGTAAATGGTTTATCAATGCTACATCAACAGGCAGAAATGGCTTGGAAAATTTGGAATAAATGAAAATTATTTATTTGTAAGCTCTTTGCGAAGCATATTTAATGCAGCATTCGCAGTTTTGTGAATATTTCGTTCACGATTATTTCCAAACAAAAATTTTTCAGAAATTATTTTATCGGGAGTTGCAATGGCAATCCAAACGGTGCCAACAGGTTTTTCATCTGTTCCACCACTTGGTCCTGCAATACCCGATGCAGCAATGGAATAATCGGTTTTATATTTTTCTCGAATTGCTTTTGCCATTTGTTCAACCACAGGTTGGCTAACTGCACCTTGCATTTCCAATACTTGTTTTGAAACACCTAATTCAGTTTCTTTTATTTCATACGAATATGAAATTACAGAACCAATATAATATTCGGAACTACCAGAAACTAAAGTTAGCAAGTGCGATATGTAGCCACCTGTGCAACTTTCGGCAGTAGAAATTGTTTTATTTTTTTCGCGCAATAATTTTCCAACAAGCTGTTCTAACGTTTCTTTTTCTTCACCATAAATTTCGTAACCATAAATGTATTCCGAAATAATTGTTTTCAATTCTTCAATTTTTTTCTCAACATTATTTCTCAATAAAGTTTCATCACTACCCGTTGTACTCAAGCGCAAACGCACCATTCCGGGCGATGGTAAATAAGCTAATTTTATATTTAATGATGTTAAACTGTCTTCCCAATCGGCAATAATTTCGGAAAGATGCGATTCGCCAATACCTTGTGTAAGAACTGTTTTATGAAAAATAAATGGCAATTTGAATTTTGATTTTAGTTTCGGAATTATTTGTTGTTGCATCATTGCCTTCATTTCATAAGGAACTCCAGGCATTGAAACAAAAATTTTCCCATCCACATCAAACCACATTCCAGGTGCTGTTCCATTTTTATTTCTTATTACTTCACAATTTTCTGGAACTTCTGCTTGCAATCTATTAATAGGTGTTACTTCTTTTCCATATTGTGCAAATAAATTTACAACATCTTCATACGCACCTTCATCAAAACGCATAGTGGTAATAAAATATTCACACAATGTCTTTTTTGTAATATCATCTTTCGTTGGACCTAAACCACCTGTAATTAAAATAATATCAGCACGGCTTTTAGCTTCGTCCAATGCTTTTAAAATGTGTTCGCGATTATCTGAAACAGAAGAAATTTGCTTTACACTTATTCCATTCAAGTTTAAAATTGTTCCAATAAAAGCAGAATTGGTATCCACAATTTGACCAATTAAAATTTCATCGCCAATGGTTATAATTTCTACTTGCATAATATTTTAATTGTTGCTTAAAAATTATTCTTTGATAATTTTCAGTGAGTAGTTTTTTTCTTTTGTAAGTAAGTGTAGTATGTAAATCCCTTTAGATAAAACTGTTTTAGGATTTATGATGAATGTATTTTCAGAGTTGTTCATCACATTTTTTTCTTCTGAATAAATTTTATTCCCTATCAAATCATACATTTCAACAACAACAATTTGTTTGCTGTTCGAATGAAAATAAATACTAAAATTATTATTGAATGGATTTGGATAAACATTAATGTTTACAATATTTTCAGCAACTTCTTTAATTCCTGTTAATAATGTATTTGCAGTGCAAAAATTAGGAATTCCATAACCTTTAATTGTATCTGGTGCAGAAAACTGACTACCACTTTCTATAATAGCTTGCAATAGTTCCATATTGTTTTTTGCTGGATGTGCTTGCCACAAACAAGCAACAGCACCTGCTGTTATTGGCGAAGAAAAAGATGTTCCACTTTGTGTATAAATTCCGCCATTAGGATTTGCAACTACACACTGAACACCTTGTGCACACGTTGTTGGTTTTAATCTGCCATCAAAAGTTGGACCTCTGGAGCTAAAACTTGCTATTGAGCTATCAGCAAGTACAGCACCAACGGTTAAAATACTATCAGCATCAGCAGGTGCTGTAATTTTATACCAAGGCGCACCACCCGAATTTCCTGCACTTGATGTAACAAACATTCCCACACGTGCAGCTTGCACAGCCGCTTTTGAAACAATTGTTGTTTTTCCATCCATATCAGAATAAGAATGGTCTTGAGCGGAATTGGTCATGTTTAAAGCATAACCCAATGATGAATTAATTACATCTACTCCTACACTATCAGCAAATTCTGCTGCCAAAGCCCAATTAATTTCTTCTTGCCAACTTTCACTATAAAAATCTTCGGTAACAAAAAGCCAAAATTTTGCCTTTGGACAAGTGCCAACAAAAGTTCCTGGCATATTAGCGGCAATGCAAGAAAAAGTATTTAATCCATGAGCAAGGCTTACATCATTATCTTGATAAACATCTAAATCTCCAGCAACAAAATTATAACCTCCCAAAATTTGATTATTGTTACGAATGCTATCAAACAAAGGAAGAACATCTACTTTATAAAAGCCATCATCAAATTCGGCTATTGTCATTCCTTGCCCTTGAAAACCTAAATCGTGTAAACAATTTGCGCCAATCATTGAATTTTGTAAATACGATGCGCCATAATTAATAGAATTTATTGAAGAGCTGGAACGATAATTTTGATTGGGAATTACGAATGAATTATTTTCAGGATTAAATTTTGAAGATGCTTTTGAATCTACGGTGCTAACTATTTTTGTTACTTCTTTCACAAATGGTAAAGCTTCAATCAACTTAATTTTACTGGTATCTGCAACATTTATTAGCACCGCATTAAACCATTTCGATTTATACATTATATCAGCACCTAATGCTTTTACTGAATAAACATAATTAGCAGAAACTGGCAAATCACTTATTGTTATTGAAATATTTTGTTTTTGTCTGCGTAAAATTGATTTTTCAGAAAGAAATTCATGAGGATTATTAATAGAAAATTGACTTCCATTTTTATCTTTAAAAACTATCCAATATTTAATAGAGGTTTGCGCTGTTGCAATTTGCAAAAACAAAACGCAAAAAAGAGAGGCGAAAAATTTATTCATACTTTTTTATTCTATTCCATAAGAATTAACCGTTGCGGTATATTGCAATCCAAAAGTAATACGTTGTAAAATTGGCTTTGAAAAAAATGCAGCTATAGAGTCTTGTCCGTATGGAAGTGTAGGCCATATTGAATTTGGTTGCGATTCCACATCAATAATTTTTTTGTAAATCATACCCACGTTACGTGCATATTTTTCAACATAAAACTGGCGTTGCGTTAAAACTTGCGATTCATCATCAAATTGATTTACTTGTAAAACCGAATCAAATTGTAAATTCCCTACTGATTTTGCAACATCAAAATAATCATACGTATAAGTCCATTTATCAAATATATTTTGTGCATTTCCATTCCAAGATTGATTTTGTTTTATAGGAAATGCAAGTTTTATATATCTAATATTATCTTCCACTTTTTCGGCAGTAGTATTGGTTCTGTTTTCTGTCCAAACATTTTGAAAAATCCAAGCCATTGAACTATATGGAATTGAAGGATTATAATTTTTTTTATACCGTTCTAACCGAATTGTTGGGCGATTTTGGTTATCCATAAAAATAGATTCTATTTTTTCTTTTATTTGAAATTTAAAAGTATCCGTTCTTATATCCTTATATATAGAATCTACATCATACACTACATATTTTCCAACTTGATTTGGAAAATAATTGTAACCCATATCTGGAGTTGGTGAAGGGTCTTTGGAACAAGAAAAAAATTCAAAAGAAAAAATTGCGATGATAAAAAATATGAATGCGAATTGTTTCATTTATAAAATTAATTATCAACTAATTTACTAATTTTTATTGAACTATCATTCTTGAACGCTCAATAATTCCGCCACCAACTAAATCATCTCCTTCATAAAAAACAGCTGATTGCCCAGGTGCAACAGCCGATACAGCGTTATGAAATAACACATTTAATTTATCATTTTTATAAGAAACTGTTGCCATTGTTCCTGCATCTTTATAACGAATTTTGGTTAAAAGTTCATAGTTATCGGGCAATGCAGCGTATTTAATAAGATTGTATTTTCCAACAATCATTTGTTGTTGCTCTAAATCTTCTTTTGTTCCAAGCACAACAGTATTTGATTCTGGAATAATTTCTAAAACATGCAATGGCTCACCAACAGCTATTTCCAAACCTTTTCGTTGACCAATAGTATAAAACGGATAACCTTTATGCTTACCTAAAACACGACCTGTTCTATCTACAAAATTTCCGCCATTTACTTTTTGTTCAAGACCATCTACTTTACGTTTCAAAAATCCACGATAATCATTATCTGGCACAAAACATATTTCGTAACTCTCGCTTTTGTTTGCTAAATCAACATATCCATTTTCTATTGCCATTTGTTTTATTTCTGATTTTTTGAAATTTTGCAATGGAAAAATAGTACGTTTCAAACTTTCTTGAGTTAATCCCCAAAGCACATAACTCTGGTCTTTATTGCTATCCAAGCCTTTTGAAATTACATAACGATTGTTTTCTTCTCTAATTCGTGCATAATGTCCAGTAGCAATAAATTCGCAATCAAGCATATTCGCACGTTTTAGCAATGCTTCCCATTTAATGTGTGTATTGCATAATACACAAGGGTTTGGAGTGCGTCCAGCAATGTATTCTTCCACAAAATTATCGATGATATAGTTTCCAAATTCATTTCTTATATCTAAAATAAAATGTGGGAAACCCAAATTTACAGCCAACATGCGAGCATCGTTGATAGAATCCAAACTGCAACATCCTGTTTCTTTTGAAGAACCTCCTGATGAAGCATAATCCCATGTTTTCATTGTTATTCCAACCACTTCATATCCTTGCTCATGAAGCAATAAAGCGGCTATGGAACTATCTATTCCACCACTCATTGCCAATAATACTTTTCCTTTTTTACTCATTTATTTTGGTGTTCCAGCTTCTTGATATGGGTCTTTTATATCAAATTGTTCGTTTTCTTTTTTTGCTTTGTCTTCTTCTTCTTTTGAAATAAAAGTTTTGTCCGCATTTTTTCCTCTACCATCAACATACACATCTGTTTTTTCTAATGAACCATCTTCTTTATAAAAATTCCAAGTGCCTTCTTTTAAATCGTTTTTATAAATTCCTTCGGCATAAATTTTTCCATTTGGATGATAAAAAACTACTTTACCTTCCACTTTTCCATTAAAAAAATTTCCTCTGTATTTTAGTTCTCCACTTTGAAAATACTTTGTACAAGCTCCATTTGCAATTCCATCTTTCCATAATTTTTCTTCCGCCACTTGACCATTTGAGTAATATACTTTAGCAATACCATTTTTCAAACCATTTATATAAATTTCATCCGATAGAAATTTTCCATCTCCATCATAAAATTTCCAAATACTATCTTTTTTTTCATTCACATATTTTCCTTCACCCGATAATTTTCCACCATTGCTAAACATTTGTGTTCGGGCAACTTTTCCATTTTGCGAAAAAACAGTTATTGAACGAGGAACACCTGTATCATAGAAATAAACAAATTTTCCAGTAGGAATATCATTCACAAAGTTTCCATCGTAAAGTTTTTTATGATTTGCATCAAATTTTATCCAATGTCCTTGCTTTTTTCCTGCTGCATCTGTTTTATTTGGTGCTTCATTTTGTGCTTTCAAAATTGATATTGAAAGTAACATTGATAACAACAAAAATGTGTGTTTAAAATAATTCATAATTAAATTTTTTCAGTTTTTAGAATAACGCAATAAAATTCAAAGGATACATTTTTTAGAATAATGATGCATTGTTTGAAACTACCATACAAAAATACTAAAATTTAGGATTAGCCTTTCAAATACCAAACCATTTTGGCTTTTAAAGAAATTTTATTTGCTAATTTCTTGATATAACTCCTGAACTCCAGCCGCAAAAGCACTCCAAAGAAATCGCTTTTTTTCTGTTTTGGTATTTTCTACAAATGTTTGTTCACGATTATTTGTATAAAAATCTACAATGGCATTAGCAATAGAAGTTGAATCTATTTCGGTTACATAACCTACTTTATTGTTTGGAACAATTTCGGGCAAACCACCTACATTGGTTACAAGCATTGGTTTTTCGAAATGATAAGCAATTTGTGTAACACCACTTTGAGTAGCTGTTCGGTAGGGCTGTGCAACCAAATCGCAAGCAGAGAAATAATATTTTACTTCTTCCGAAGCAATGTATTCTGTTCTCAAAATCACATTATTTTGCAACTTGTTTTTTTCAATAATTTGGTTGTAAAAACTAGCATCTTCATAATATTCTCCTGCTACAATTAATTTTATTCCCAACTGTTTAA
>JAYTXX010000194.1:0-4778 GCA_043742725.1 Bacteroidota bacterium
AAGAATATGACGACAGAAATAAAGCAATTTCAGAACTTACAAAAACGTAAGACAACCAAGACAGAAAAAGGGGCAGCCTATAACAGCACCTATAAGAAATTGGCGGTTCAGTGCTTAAATGAAGCTTTGTGCTTCGTATCAAGTTCAGTGCTGGCAGACAGTTTTGTGCTTCGAAATCGCCAACTTCTTATAGCTGCAAAGCGTTATCACATCACGCCTCGCAATAAATGGTATGAAGTTCGGAATAAATAATTTGGTTTTTCATTCCATATAAGTAGAAAATAATTTTTGTGCAATAGTAATTTTTACAAAAGTATTATCCCTTTTTTGTTCCTACATTTGTATTCATAAAATCAAGTATATGCCTTACAAACAAAGTGCTCTTTACAGCATCTTAAATAATAAATGTCCACGCTGCCACAAAGGGAATTTTTTTGAAAATAACAATCCGTATCTATTAAAAAAATTTGATAAAATGCACAAAAATTGTCGCGTGTGCAACGAAGATTTTGAACGCGAAACAGGTTTTTATTACGGAGCAATGTATGCAAGTTATGGTTTAACAGTAGCTTTTGGTGTAGCCGTTTATATGTTGATGTGTGTTGTTTTAAACTACGAAGCAATTACCTATTTAATTGTATTCGCAATTCTTCAAGTTTTGCTAATGCCTATATTTTATAGGGCATCTCGTTTAATGTGGATTAATTTATTTGTGAAATTCAAAAAATAATTGATGGAAAACAAAACCAAAAATATTTTCATTTTTTTGTTAATAGTTTTTGCTATTTGCATCGCTTGGTTTTTACAAACAATTATTATTTACATCATCATCTCCATTGTCTTATCGCTTATCGGTCAGCCATTGGTGAGATTGTTGTCAAAAATAAAATACAAGAAATTTCAATTATCCATTGGCTTTTGTTCTTTACTTTCTTTATTAATAATGATTGCAATAATTGCAACATTGGTTTCGCTTTTCATCCCACTTGCAGTGGAAGAAGCACGCATTATTTCAAAAATAAATCCAACGGATATACTCAGCACATTTCAAGAACCTCTAAATAATTTAGCATACACATTACAGAAATATCAAATAAATTACAACAGCGGAGCATCGTTGCAAAGCACTTTGGCAACAAAAATATCTTCCGTAGTTGGTTTTTCCGAAGTTTCATCTTTTGCCTCACAAATATTTAGTTTCACAAGTGGTTTCATTGCAGCATTTTTTTCAATTTCATTCATCACATTTTTTTTAATGAAAGATGAAAAATTAATTTCAACTATCATTTTACTCTTAACACCAGCAAAACATAGTGTTGCAATTCAAAATATTTTACGTGATACTAAATTAGTACTCACTCGTTATTTTATTGGTGTGTTACTCGATATGGCTTTTGTAGCCACATTAACAGCTATTGCATTATCTGTTGTAGGAATTCAAAATGCATTACTCATTGGTTTGTTTGCAGGAATTTTGAATGTGATTCCATACATTGGTCCATTGCTTGGAGCTGGGTTTGCAATTATAATAGGCGTTTCGAGCAATCTTGATTTGAATTTTTACACACAACTTGTTCCTTTGATTGAAAAAATTGCATCGATATTTTTAATCATTCAATTAATTGATGCATTGTTTTTTCAGCCACTCGTTATTTCAAACACAGTGAAAGCACATCCGTTGGAAATATTTTTAGTAATTCTCTCTGCTGGAACATTGGCAGGCATTTCGGGAATGATTATCGCTATTCCAATTTATACAATTGTAAGAATTATCGCAAAAGAATTTTTAAACAAATTTAAAATCATTCAAAAATTAACTGCCAATTTGGAAAAATCAACAGAAAAAAACAGTAATTAAAATGATACAAATATCAACTTTTGAATTTTTAAATAAACTAAAAAAGAACAACAGTAAAGAATGGTTTGACAAAAACCGCACACTTTACGAAACAGCGAAAACTGATTTTCAAAAATTTATTGATGAATTAATTGTATCAATTTCAAATTTTGATACTTCCATAAAACATTTGAAAGCAAAAGAATGTATGTTTCGCATCAATCGAGATGTTCGTTTTTCTAACAACAAAAGTCCTTACAAAACAAATATGGGAGCGAGCATTTCGCCTGGTGGAAAAAAATCATTTTCGGCAGGATATTATTTACACATAGAACCAAGTAATTCATTTTTAGCAGGCGGAATGTGGCAACCACCAAGCCCACAAATAAATGCCATTCGGCAGGAGATTGATTACAATGTGGATGAATTCAAAAAAATAATCAGCGATAAAATTTTTAAAAAACATTTTAAAACTTTATCACAAGAAGACAAATTGAAAACTGCACCAAAAGGTTACGAAAAAACACATCCTGATTTAGACCTTTTGAAATATAAAAGTTACATAGTTGTAGAAGAATTTACAGATGAAGAAGTATTGTCAAAAAACTTTTTGAAACAATGCACAAGCGGATTTCAAGCAATGTATCCGCTTAATAAATTTTTAAGAATGGCGTGTGATTAAAGAAAATCTAAAAGTTGTTTCAAACTTTTTATTTCGTAAGTAATTTTTTCTGAATGTTTTTCTTCGTTTGGATTAAAATAAACTTGGTGTATTCCTGCTTCTTTCGCACCAATAATATCTGCTTCTAAATTATCGCCAACCATCAAACTATTACTAATAGTAGCATTCGCAACATCTAACGAAAATTTAAAAATGCGAGTATCTGGTTTTTTATATCCTGCTCTTTCTGATGTAATGATTTCAGAAAAATAATTTTCTATTCCGCAATTTTTAATTTTAATATGTTGCACTTCTTCAAAACCATTGGTAATAATATGCAACGTATATTTTTTGCTCAAGTAATCCAACACTTCATGCGTATGCGGAAATAAATTAGTTTTATAAGGAGATTGCGCTACGTAGTCATTTCCAATATTTTCAACTAATTTTTTGTCATCAATATTATATTTCAAAAATGTTTTATGAAACCTATCAAAACGCAATGTTTCTTTTGTAATTAAGCTCTTTCCATATTGCACCCACAAAGCATCATTAATAATCAAATATTCTTGAATAAAATTTTCAATAGAATCAATTCCTCTTTCTATCAAATTATATTTTTGAGCAAGTTCAATAAGTGTTTCGTTTGAATTGGTTTCGAAATCCCAAAGCGTTCTATCTAAATCAAAAAAAATATGTTGGTACATTTTTAGTGAAATAAAAATTTGAACGAAGAAATGCTAACAGACCAAAAAAGAATGGATGCAAACATATAAATTAAAATACGTTGCTTTTCTTTGAAATAACGAACAGCAACAAAACATCCAATAGGAATTGACAATAAAAGTGGCGTTAATAAAGCTATTCCCAACAATCCAAATCTTTTTTTGATATATACAATTATTCTATTTGTTCGAGTAAATATTTTTGGGGGAGAAGCGATGGGATATTCTGTTTTTTTCTTTGCTTGTTTAATTTTATAATTTGCAATCAATCTATCACTCATCATCACAAAAAAAGTAACGCCTGTAAATCCACCAATAGTGGTAACTGTAACTGCTTCAAAAAAAGAAAAACCAAAACTCAACGCCATTGGAACAGCACCGAAAACAAATTTAACGGTACTCACTAAAAACACAGTTACTATTTCCCAAATTTGCTGATTCAATTGATTTATATTTTTTTACCATAAGCCAAATCTCCTGCATCGCCCAATCCTGGAACAATGTACGATTGTGCTGTTAATTCATCATCAATAGCACCACACCATAAAGTTACATTTTCTGGCAAATGTTTTTTCACATATTCCACACCTTCAGAGCTTGCAATGATTGAAACTATATAGGTATGACGAGGCTTTCCTCTTCCCAACAATGCATTGTAAGAATGAACCATTGATGAACCCGTTGCAAGCATTGGGTCGGAAAGAATTAAAATTTTATCTGTTAAATCAGGGCTTGACAAATATTCTACCTGAATATCAAAAGTTCCATCTTTATGATGTTTCCGATATGCCGACACAAAAGCATTTTCGGCAGTATCGAAATAATTTAAAATTCCTTGATGAAGTGGCAATCCTGCACGCAAAATTGTTCCTATCACTATTTTTGATTTTATCAATGAAACTTGTGCAACACCAAGTGGTGTGGTAACTTCGGTAGTTTCAAAATCTAAATTTTTACTGATTTCATACGCCATCACTTCTCCCATCCGTTCCATATTTCTACGAAAACGCATACTATCTTTTTGAACTTTTTCATTTCTGATTTCAGCAATAAAATGATTGAAAACGGAAGATGTATTTTCTACGATGTGTACCATAATTTAAACTTTAATTTTATGATTTACGACTAATCCACTTTACAATTCGTGGCAATTTATTTTTCTTTACTTGTAAATATACACAATTTTTAGCACCGAAATTTTTATAAAAACGTGCAACCGATTCAACTGAAGAGCCACCAAAGTCAAGTATTTCAGTTGAATTTGCATGTTCTTTTATAAATATATCAAACAACAAATGCATGGCTCCATTTGCTTTTCCATTTTCAGTTACAGCACTTTTCAAAAATGTATATCTGTTTTTGTTTTTCATAAAAAAAGCAGTGGCACACAAATTATTTTCAGTGTCATAAATAGCAAATGTTTCAGCAATTTTTTTTTCAATACAAGTATTCATCAATGCTATTAATATTTTATAATCTTTCGGTTTAAAAACGGCTAACTCTCCGCCTTTGTTTGTTTTAAAAAGAGTTACGATTTCTTGTGGTGAAATGTTTT
>JAYTXX010000195.1:0-8516 GCA_043742725.1 Bacteroidota bacterium
AAGGGATTTAATTCACACAAAGACCATCACGGAAATATTATAAATTCAGATATTCCAACAGAAGAGACGAGGGGCAAACTTTATATGTGGATGAAACAAGTTGTTGAAATTACTTTACCCAAAATTTTCATTGCTGAAAATGTAAAAGGGTTAGCAAATTTAGGAGAAGTAAAAGAAATTATACAATCAGACTTTTCAAATATTAATGGAGACGGTTATTTAGTTTTATCCCCTAAAGTTTTACATTCTGGTCATTACGGAGTTCCGCAATCAAGAGAAAGAATAATATTTATTGGATTTAAAAAATCTGCTCTTACAAAAGAAGCGTTAAGAGAATTATCGAAAAGTGATATTTCAGAAAAATATAATCCTTATCCAATTGCAACACATAGGTTAAATGGAGAAATGCATTATTCATCTGTTGAACATTTGATGACAACATTTACAAAGAGTAAAGAGGTGTTGTTGGATTTAAAGGAACCTGAAGACGCATCTGATTTATCTCAAATACACTATTCAAAAGCAAAGTTCATGGGTATTCATTGCCAAGGACAAAAAGAAATTGAATTAGAAAAACTTGCTCCGACAATACGTTCAGAGCATCACGGAAATATTGAATACCGAAGACTTAAGCTTTCAAACGGTGGAAAAAAAACTAATGAATTACAAAATGGGCTTAAAGAAAGACGTTTAACCTTACGAGAATGTGCAAGAATTCAAACATTTCCAGACGATTTTAATTTTGTAATTTCTAAAAATGAAAAGAATACAAAATTTTCAGTTAGTCCATCTGTGGGTTATAAATTAGTAGGAAATGCTGTTCCACCTTTATTAGCCTACCACATTGCAAAAAAGATAGAATCAAACTGGAAACTCTATTTTAATTCTTTGTAGATTTACCTAAATTTATGATTTAGGTAAAATGTCAAAGAAAATCCATGAAGTATTCATCGAAAAATTATTAGTCAAGAAGATTCGAGAAAGACTACCTTTTTTATTTCAATTAGCTGAAATTGATAATTCTCGTGATGGAAAGCTAGGAATGGAAATTGGGTCTGCAAGAGAAAGAATTCTTATTGCTCTTCTTATATACAAGTTTGGAGAAAAAAACGTGAAGACAGATATTGCAATAACTGAAAGCGAAATTGATGTTATTGTTTTTGATGAACCAATTTCAATTAAAACAGTAACAAATAAAAATATTGTTGGTGTAAAATTAATTTGGACTGTCGATGCTCAAAAGGCTCTAGCGTTTATAAATAACTATTCACCTGAATGTGATATTTTATTTGTTCATATAAATTGGAGTGGAAAAGGCGCAATGTATCTGTTATCAAAAGAAGGGCAAAAGGAAATTTTAAAAAAATATGGAAAAGCATTTTATTTCAAATTACCAAAACAAGGTACAAACCCAAGAGGTGTTGAAATAACTAATGAAGCAATAAAAAAACTTGTAGAACACGCTTCAACAAAAAAGGTAGAAATTGATTGGAATAGAGATGATTCAGTAGAATACAATTCCTATGCAAGGTGGGTTGATCATTGGAAAGAGAAATAATAATTGCACTCTAACACACCCCGAATGGCAATTATATTAAAGCAATATGCTTATTTGTTTCAAGAGCAAAATGTAAAAAATAAAAAACATAAAAGAGTTTAAACAAAAAAAGTCCCGCAAAATGTGCGGGACTTTTTTCATTGTTTGTTGTTTAGTTTAATCTACATTATCGTGCAAAAATGAGTTGTTTGGTTTAATCTCTACTTTTTTATCTTCATTTTCTGATAATGTGTAACGCGAAACTTGTGATTCTGATGAATGTGGAGTGCTATCCAAATTCACTTTTTTGCGAACATAAGCTGGTTCATTTTCCAATTCCGATAAGCCATTTGGAGATTTTAATTTAAAACTCAACTCTTTTAATTTGGCAACACGGTCTTGTGCTTTTTTCAACTGCTCATCATTTTCAACCGAAGCAACTATTTCGTTTTCTGTTCTACTTTCAATTTCTATTTCTTCTTTAAATTCTATTGTTTCTTCTTTTATTTCAGAAGTAATAAATGATTCTTCAATATATGTTTCATCACTACTTGCAACTTCAAATTCAAACACTACTGTTTTTTCTTCTGCCACTTCTTCTTCCATTTTTTCTTCCTCTACTTCAGCAATTGGTGTTTCTATTATTTCTTCCACTATTTCTTCTCTAACAAAAACAAATGGTTCGTTTTCATTGATAATAGTTTCTTCTACTACTTCATTTACAATTGGTGCTTCTTCAGCAATTGGTGTTTCCACTTGCGCTACCACTTCTTCACCTTTGATGTACAATTTCATTTCTTCCACCACAGGTGTTTCATTTACAACTGGCGCTTCTACTTTTGGAAGTTCATCATTAAGTGAAAATATTTTTTTCGCTGGTGCTTTTTCATATTGAAAACCAATATCTGCTTTCGAATTAAATCCTGTTGCAATAATGGTAACATTTACTTTATCGCCTAACGATGAATCAACTCCGTAACCTTTAATAATTTCGGCAGTCATACCAGCAGCATCTTGTATGTAGTCAGTAATTTCTCCTAACTCATCCATTGTAATTTCATCTTCGCCACAAGTTACATTTACCAACACATAACGTGCTCCTTTAATGTTGCTATCGTTCAACAATGGAGATGACATAGCTTGCTCAACAGCACGCAATGCACGTTGTTCGCCACTTGCCATTGCCGAACCCATTATTGCTACACCGCTTTCTTTCATCACTGTTTTCACATCATTGATATCCGTATTTATTTGCAATGTTGTTGTAATAATATCGGCAATACCTTTTGCGGCAGTTGCTAAAATATCATCTGCATGTCCAAACGCTTCAGTAACTTTTAAATTTCCATATATCTCACGCAATTTATCATTGCTGATTACAAGCAATGTATCCACATTTGCTTTCAACGATTCTAAACCTTCGTCTGCTTGTGCTTTACGTTTTTTTCCTTCAAAACCAAATGGAATTGTAACAATACCAACAGTTAAAATTCCCATTTCTTTTGCAGCTTTTGCAATCACAGGAGCAGCACCAGTTCCAGTGCCACCACCTAAACCAGCAGTAATGAAAACCATTTCGGTATTGTTTCCTAAAATTGCTTTTACTTCTTCTATATTTTCAATAGCCGCATTTCTGCCAACTTCTGGCAACGAACCTGCACCACGACCTTTTGTTAAACTTGTTCCCAAAACTATTTTTAATGGAACAGGACTAATATCCAATGATTGTTGGTCGGTGTTACAAACAATAAAATCAACACCCTTGATGCCTTGTTTGTACATATGGTTTACAGCGTTGCTACCGCCTCCACCTACTCCAATTACTTTTATAATTGAGGAGTTGTCGTGAGGTAAATCAAATTTCATCATTTTGTTTTTTGTTTAAAGTGTTTGTTAATATTGGCTTACAGCCTATTGTTTATTTTTTAACGCTATAAAATTGCTTCTTTTTTTAATGTAGATTTAACACACATCGTGTTAGTTACTAACCACACGCTGTTAATTAGCACATTGTTTTTCTAATTATTGCTGAACAGAATCATCATCAAAAAACTTTTTCAACTTATCAAAAAAGCCTGTTGAACGATCTCTTGAATGTCCTTTGATTGCTGATTTTTCAGTTAATGTTACCGTTGAAGCATTCTGATTTATTTTATCCACTCGTTGCAATTCTTTCATTACCAAACCAACTGCTGTTGCAAACATTGGACTTGTAACTTCTTCTGTTCCTTTTGCCAAATGTTCGTTTGGATATCCAATGCGTGTGTCCATTCCTGTAATGTATTCAACAAGTTGCGTAACGTGTTTCAATTGTGCACCTCCACCTGTTACAACAATTCCTGCAATTAGTTTTTTCTCAAAACCCGAATTTTTTATTTCATAATAAACGTGTTCAACTATTTCTTCCATTCGTGCTTGAATGATTGCAGATAAATTTTTAACCGAAATTTCTTTGTGTGCACGACCACGCAAACCTGGTATTGAAACAATTTCATTTTCTTGATTTTCACTTGCCAGTGCCGAACCAAATTTTATTTTCAATAGTTCCGCTTGATTTTTTATAATCGTGCAACCTTCTTTAATATCTTCTGTAATCACATTTCCACCAAAAGGAATTACAGCAGTATGACGAATAATTCCTTCGTGAAAAATAGCAACATCTGTTGTTCCACCACCAATATCAACTAACACAACGCCTGCTTCTTTTTCTTCGTTACTCAACACCGCATCAGCACTTGCAAGTGGCTCTAATGTTAAACCCGAAACTTCTAAATCGGCTTTGTGAACACATTTGTAAATATTTCGTGCAGCAGCAATTTGTCCAGTAATAATATGGAAGTTGGCTTCCAAACGAATGCCCGACATGCCAATTGGATTTTTTATTCCTTGTTCGTTATCAATAATATATTCTTGTGGCAACACATGAATAATTTCTTCGCCTGGTTGCATCACCAATTTGAACATATCATCAATCAATGCATCAATATCTTTTTGAGAAATTTCTTCTTCAATATTCGAACGTGTTTTTATTCCACGATGTTGCATGCTTTTGATGTGTTGCCCTGCAATGCCCACATTTACTACTTTAATATTTACTCCCGATTTGTTTTCGGCTTCGCTCACAGCTGTACGAATTGCTTGTACCGTTTGGTCAATATTTTGAACAACACCTCGTGCAACGCCATACGATTCGGATTTTCCCATTCCAAGAATTTCTATTTTTCCAAATTCATTTCTACGACCAACAATTGCTACAATTTTTGTTGTTCCAATATCAAGACCTACTACTATTTCTGATGGTTCCATTTTTTTTAATTTATTTTTTTGTACAAACTATTTGATTTTTAAATTTTAAATTAATTGATGAATATTTATCCCACCAACCTGTAGTGTTTAAGCCTTCTTTGTAGAAGACCATAAGTTTTTTAAATTTTTCATCCATTGCAGTTGTGTCGCCAAAAATTATTTTTTGATTGCCAACCAATGGAACTATTTCCATATCTTTTTCGCTATTAATATAAATCTGTTGCACTTGCGATTTCCAAAATTCATCGGCATTAATGTAAGTTGCCATTGCAAATAATTCGTCCAACATACTTGTTGTTTTTAACAAACTATCTTTTGCTATATCGTTAACAGAATATTGATAACGCTTTGCAAATGGCTCAAAAATATTTCCATTAGCCACAACAACTTTTGCTGTGTATTTGTCCGACAAAGGCATCAGCGTTCCTTCATCATCTAAATAATAGCTATCGCCATCGGCATTAATAATGCGAATTATTGGTTTGCGTTGTTTCACATCTACTTTCAAAACGCCATCAATACTTATTGAAACTTCGGCATTTGCAATTGCAGGATGACTGTTCAATGCTTTTTCTAATTCAGTAACATTTACTGTTGATTTTGGTTGTCCAACTATTGAATCGCCTCTATCTTTTATTAATTGCGCAACATCTGTTTTATCAATAAAATCTAACTCATCGTCTTGATTTACTTTTATATCAAAGCTTTTGCAAAGCAATAAATCTTGTTCTTTATTTACAAAACCTAAACTCAACATCAAACCAATGATGAAAATACACCAAAGAGAAATGAATAGTATTTGTTTGAATTTTTTCAATTAGCCGATAATTTTTTTTTAATTGGTTCCACAAACGTATCAATATCACCTGCTCCCATTGTGAGTAAAACTTCTAATTTTTTATTCGTAATGTTTTCTACTAAATCTGTTTTCTGACAAATACTTTTATTCGCTGATTTCATTTTATCCAAAAGCATTTGCGAATTCACACCTTCTATTGGCAATTCACGCGCTGGATAAATTTCCATTAAAACACATTCATCTAACAAATCTAAACTTGCCGCAAATTCATTTGCAAAATCGCGTGTGCGTGAAAATAAATGTGGTTGAAATATTCCTGTAATTTTTTTTGTAGGATACATTTCTTTTACCGAATTGATAGTTGCTTTCAACTCTTCGGGATGATGTGCATAATCATCAATAAAAATTAAATTTTCTGTTTTTATTTGATAATCAAATCTACGCTTCACTCCTTTAAATGTTTTTAATGCAGTGCCAATGTTGTCTTCCGAAATACCCATTTCGCAAGCAACAGCAGTTGCCGCAATTGAATTTTCTACATTATGTAAACCAGGCAAACCAAGCGTTATATTTAAAAATATATTTGTTGGTGTTACAATTTCATAATGATAATTTCCATCGATAATTACAATATTTTGAGCAAAATAATCAGCCCTATCATCATTTACCGAATAAGTAATTGGTTTGATATCGGCATTAATTTTAGAAACAATATTTTTCTTTAAAATTAATTTTGATTTTACTTGACGAGCAAACAATGAAAAAGATTCTTCAACATATTTTACATCTCCATAAATGTCTAAATGGTCAGCATCAACCGAAGTAATAACAGCTATTTGCGGATGCAATGTTAAAAACGAACGATCATATTCATCAGCTTCAACAACAACTATATTGTTAGTTGCTGATTGCAGATTATTTGTTTTTAAATCTTCACTCAACAATAAATTGGTATTATAATTTTGAGTGATGCCGCCCAAAAATGCTGATGGATTTAGATTTGCAGATTTTAATATATGTGCAATTAAAGATGACGTTGTAGTTTTTCCATGCGTGCCTGCAACTGCAATTGTGTTTGAATTTTCGGTTATCATTCCCAAAACTTCAGCACGTTTTTTTATAGTAAATCCATTTTCTTTAAAATAAAAAAACTCTTTGCTATCCGTTGGAACAGCGGGAGTATAAACAATCAAAATATTTTCTATATCATAAGGAAGTTCTTTAATTGCTAAAGGAATTAAACGAATAGTATCGTCAAAATGAATATCAATTCCTTCAGCAATTAATTCATCGGTTAGTTTAGTTGGTGTTTTATCATAGCCACTCACATTTTTTCCCATCGCTTTGAAATAACGTGCAAGCGCACTCATTCCAATGCCTCCAATTCCAAGAAAATATATGTAAGTAAACTTATTCAAGAGCCCCTCCTAACCTCCCCAATGGGGAGGAATAAAATGTGTTAACTATAAATTTATATTTTGTCATTATGTTGTTTTCTTTGACTCTCGCCCTCCCCCTTTTGGGGAGAGGATTAAGGAGAGGGGCGTTTATTATTTATCAAATGAATTACTTCGTTGGCTATAACCATTGCCGAATCGGGTAAAGCCAAACGTGCTATGTTTTCAGATAATTTAAAACACGTTTCCTCATTTTTAATTAATGCAACTGCTTCATCACACAATTTTATTTTTGCTTCACTATCTTTTATAATAATTGCGGCATTGTAGGTTACAAGTGCCATTGCATTTTTTGTTTGATGGTCTTCTGCCGCTGTTGGCAAAGGAATTAAAATACTTGGTTTTCTTACCAAACATAATTCAGAAACAGAACTTGCTCCTGCTCTTGAAATAACAATGTCTGCTACGGAATAAGCATAGTCCATTTTTTGAATGAAATCAAAACATTTTATTCCATTGCTTTCATAATTTGCAACTGCTTGTTTTGCTGTTTCGTAAAATCCTTTACCAGTTTGCCACACAAGCTGAATATCATTTTTTACAAATGTTTCCAAACAATTTAAAATACTCTCATTGATTGTTCGAGCACCTTGACTACCTCCTATTACTAAAATTATTTTTTTATTTCCATCTAAACCAAATGTTTCCAAACCTCTATCACGCTTGCCTTCCAAGCTCACCACTTCTTGGCGAACAGGATTTCCTGTTAAAATAATTTTTTCTTTTGGAAAAAATTTTTCCATTCCAGCATAAGCAACACAAATGCGATTTACTTTTTTTGATAAAATTTTATTGGTTACTCCCGCATACGAATTTTGTTCTTGAATCAATGTTGGTATTCCAGCATTTGATGCAACTCGCAACATTGGTCCACTCGCAAAACCACCAGTACCAATAACTGCATCGGGTTTGAATGATTTTACAATTTTTTTTGCTTTCCTCAAACTACTTATTACTTTAAATGGAAAAGCAAAATTTGACATTGAAATTTTTCGTTGAAATCCCGAAATCCAAAGTCCTTCTATTTTGTATCCAGCGGCAGGAACTTTTTCCATTTCCATTTTTCCTTCGGCACCAACAAATAAAAATTCTGTATCAGGTCGCAATGCTTTTATTGCATTGGCAATAGCAATGGCTGGAAAAATATGTCCGCCTGTTCCACCTCCACTCATTATTATTTTAAGCGGTTTCAATAGAACCTCCTTTCTCGCCCAACTCAACTTCTCGGCTCACACTCAATAAAATTCCTAATGAAATACTTGTAAACCAAATGGATGTTCCGCCCATACTCACTAATGGCAAAGGCTGTCCGGTAACTGGCAATAAATTTACTGCAACTGCCATGTTTATCATTGCTTGAAAAACCAAACTAAATGTTAAACCAATTGCTAATAAACTACCAAAAGTTTTTTCACTT
>JAYTXX010000196.1:0-6480 GCA_043742725.1 Bacteroidota bacterium
TTTTATGAAAAAGAAAAAAGATGGTGTGCTACCAATAACAGATGTGAACATGACTCGTTTCAACATATCGTTACAAGGCGGAGTGGATATGGTTTTACACGCATTGGAAACAGCTTGGGGTGGCGAAATATTTGTTCCGAAAATTCCTTCATACAAATTAACTGATGTTGCCAAAGCTATTGCTCCTGAAGCAAAACAAGAGATTGTAGGTATTCGTCCTGGCGAAAAAGTGCACGAAGAAATGATTACTTCATCTGACTCATTTACAACGTATGATTTAGGAAAATATTACGCTATACTTCCACAAATAACAAATTTTAATTTACAAGATTATATCAAACACTTTAACGCAAAGCTTGTTCCTCAAGGATTTCAATATAATTCGGGAGAAAACAAAGAATGGGTTGGAGTTGATGAATTAAGAAAATTGATAAGAGAACACGTTGATGCTGATTTTAGCATTTAAAAAAATTAACCACGAAGAACACAAAGAAATTCACAAAGAATTTTTTGTAACAAAACAATATGTTTCATAAACCTATTCCTTACGGAAAACAAAGCATTACTGATGCAGATATTGATGCTGTTGTAAAAGTATTAAGATCAGATTATTTAACTCAGGGACCAACCATAGCTGAATTTGAAAATAAATTTGCAGAATACGTTGGAGCCAAATATGCGGTAGCACTTGCAAACGGAACAGCAGCTTTGCATTTATGTGCAATGGCTTTGAATGTAAATTCAAATTCAAGAGTAATTACAACACCTATAACATTTGCTGCAAGTGCCAATTGTGTTAGGTATTGTGGAGGAGAAGTTTTTTTTGCAGACATAAATCCAGCTACATTTTTATTGGACATAAACAAGGTTCGTGAATTGTTAGAAAAACATCCGAAAGGATATTTTCAAGGAATTATACCCGTTGATTTTGCAGGAAATACAGTTGATTTGGAAGCATTCAGAAAACTTGCTGATGAATTTGGATGCTGGATTATTGAAGATGCTTGCCATGCTCCTGGAGGATATTTTATTGACAGTGAAAATAAAAAACAACAATGCGGAAATGGAAATTTTGCAGATTTAGCAATATTTTCGTTTCATCCTGTAAAGCACATTGCTACTGGCGAAGGTGGAATGATAACTACAAATGACAAAAAATTGTATGAAAAATTATTGTTATTAAGAACGCACGGAATTACAAAAGATGCTGGAAAATTTCAAAATAATGCTTCCGAAATAGAACAAGGCGCTTGGTATTACGAAATGCAAGAATTGGGCTACAACTATCGTTTAACAGATTTTCAAGCCGCATTAGGAATATCACAATTAACACGTGCCGATGAAAATTTAAAAAGAAGACGAGCTCTTGCAAAGCAATACGACAAAGCATTTGCGAACACAAAAATTATAACACCATTTTCGTTTGAAGGAAATGCTTACCACCTTTATGTAATTCAAACTAACAACAGATTGGATTTATACGAACACTTACGAAAACAAAATATTTTTGCTCAAGTACATTATGTACCAACTCATTTGATGCCTTACTACAAACAATTTGGTTATAAAAAAGGTGATTTTCCAAATGCCGAAAAATATTATAGCCAATGTTTAAGCATTCCTATGTTTCATTCCATGAGTGATGAAGAACAAAATTATGTGATTGAAATGGTTTTGAAATTTTCGGAAAGAAAATAATTTAAAATGGTTAGAATAAATACACTTGACTATTTACGAGGAATGATGGCGTGTTTTATTATGTTCTATCATTTTCTTTTTTGGTCAGGTTTCCATTTTGATTCTACTGATTTTTTTGGCAGAATAGGAATTTATGGCGTTTCTGTTTTTTATGTTTTAAGTGGAATCACGTTGTATGTTGTTTATAAAAATCGAATTGAATTAAACTTTAAATCCATTGCATCTTTTAGTACAAAGCGCATTTTCAGAATATTTCCGTTGCTTTGGTTTATAACTATTGGAACTATTATTTTAAATCATAAACAACATTATGAAACACAAACCATTGTTTTAAATTTAACTGGTTTATTTGGTTTTGTAAAGCCCAACGCATATATAGGAAATGGTGTGTGGTCAATTGGTAATGAGTTAGTTTTTTATGCTTTTTTTCCATTGATATTGTTTTCATCAAAAATTAATACATATTTATTTTCTTTATTCACATTATTGCTAATAGCAATTGGATGCTATTTTGCCTTTATTTACCTCAATTCTGGCAAGTCATTATCTGAACAATGGAATGTTTATGTAAATCCATTTAATCAAATTATTTTGTTTGTAGGAGGATTAAGCATTGCTCATTTTTTGAAACCAAATTCTATTTCTAAAAATAAATTTTACGTTAGATTTCTTTTAATTGCCGCTATTTTATTATTTATTTTTTATCCTGTAACAGGCGATACTATTAATATTGTATCGGGTTGGAACAGAATATTATTTTGCTTAATTGCATTTACTATTTGTACAATAATTTATATCGATACCTATAATTTTAAACCCATTATTCATAAATCATTATCATTCATTGGGGAAACATCTTATTCTATTTATTTGGTGCATCCGCTTGTTTTTACTGTATTATCGGGTATCAATATAAAATATTTCAATTTACATTATTCAATAATTCTTCTTGTTTCATTAATTGGTACTTTTGTATCAAGTTATTTTATTTACTCATTTGTAGAAAAACCAATGATTGCAGTAGGAAAAAAAATATCACAAAAATATTTTGAAAATTAAATTTTGACCAACACGTTACCGCATATTATCATTATTACTCAAGCGCGTATGACAAGTACTCGTTTGCCTGGTAAAATTTTTAAAAACGTAAACAACAAATCACTATTGCAGTACCATATTGAACGATTGCAACAAACAGGTTTTGATATTTGCATTGCAACTACAACAAATGCAACTGATGATAGTGTTTGTGAATATGCAAAAGCAAACAATATAAAATTTCATAGAGGAAGTGAACATAATGTATTAAGCCGATTTTATGAAGCCGCAACTAAATTTAATGCCGACATTGTTATTCGTGTAACATCCGATTGTCCTTTGATTGACCCACATTTAATTCGTAATAGCATTGAAAAATATTTGCAACTAAACAATAAAAATTTATACATGAGTAATGGAATTGAACGCACGTTTGCTCGAGGTTTTGATTTTGAAATTTTTAGTTATGAATTACTAAAAGATGCATTTGAAAAAGCAAACGAAGCATCTGATTTGGAACATGTAACTCCTTACATTTGGAAAAACAAATCGGGGAAAGTTGAATTTTATCACATCAAACAAGCTGAAAATCATAATAACTTCCGCATCACTGTTGATACTTCAGAAGATTTTGAATTAATAAAAACATTAATTGAAAAATACAAAGCCGATAAATTAAACTATGTTGAAATAGAAAAAATTCTTCTTGAGCATCCACAGTTACTGGAAATAAATAAAAATATTGAACAAAAAAAAGTATAATACAATGAATGCATTAAAACAAAAATTTGACAAAGATGGTTATGCTCTTATTGAAAAAACATTTTCAGAACAAGAGATAAAACACTTTCGTGATTTGGTTTACAAGCAATATGAAATTGATAAGCAAAAAAATTTAACTTATCAATTATCACATTTACCAACAAAAGCAAAATATGCGAAAGGCGATTTATTAAGCAAAGAATTATTATTTCCAATTTTGCTTGATGATAGAATTTTAAATATTGCACGTAGCGTTTTAAACAACGAAAATATTGTATATTTTGGCGATAGTTCGTATCAAATAGGAACAGGATTACGAGGCTTTCATCGCGATTGCTTGGATAGAACAGATTTGCATGCACCCGATTGGCAAAGCGAATACACACTTATTAGAGTTGGAATTTATTTGCAAAATCATAAAAATTTTAGTGGTGGATTAAAAGTAAAACAAGGTTCGCACATTAATGCTGATGGAAAAGCAGTTTTTATTAATAATGAAATTGGCGATGTGGTTACATGGAGTTTGAAAACAATACATAGCGGAAATGCTGTTCGTTTAAAAGGTTTTCAAAATATTTCTATTGACAAAGGAGAAGGTCGTATTCCTTCATTTATGAAAAAAGATGAACCAACTGAACGCATTTCATTATTTATGACATTTGGATTAAAAGGTTTTCATTTGGATAGATACATAAAAGACTATGAACTGAAAAGAGAAGATACTTTGGCACATTTAAAAGCATCTGTTTACTCTGAAAATGCTTTGCAAATGGCAAAAAACAAAAACGTAGAGATAATGAAATTAGTGAAAGAACAAGAATAAATAAAATTTGAAATCAAAAATTATCATACGTGCCGATGGAGGTTCATCAATAGGAATGGGACATGTAGTTCGTTGTCTTGCACTTGCTGATATGCTAAAAAATGATTTTGAAATTTCAGTTGCCATTCAACAACCTTCCGAAACAGTAATAAAAATAATAGCATCCGTTACTAAATCAATAATTGTTTTGCCCGAAACAAACGATTTTGAAAAAGATAGCATACATTTTTCTGCTCATTTAAAAGGCGATGAAATTGTACTATTAGATGGCTATAATTTTAAAACTGAATATCAACAAAAAATAAAACACATCGGTTGCAAATTGGCTGCTATTGATGATTTACACCAATGGCATACTGTTGCTGATGTACTTATTAACCACGCTGAAAGTATTGAAAAAAAAGACTATTCGAGTGAAGATTACACGCAATTTTGTTTGGGATTAAACTACATACTTTTACGAAAAGATTTTTTTGAAATACAAAAAAAAAATAAAAATAGCAATGCGCCATTCAAAATTTTTATCAGTATGGGAGCCGCTGATGAACACAACAACACATTAAAATTTACTGAAGCACTTCTTGAAATAAACTCAATTGCAGAAATTAATTTAATGTTATCGAGCATTAATCCACACCTAAAAAACATTGAATCGTTTTCAAAAAATAAAGACAAAATAAAATTGCATTTCAATTTAAGTGCAATGCAATTAGTAAATTTGTTACAAAATTGCGACATCAGCATTTGCCCTGCAAGTAGTATTGCATTGGAATCGTGTGCTGTTGGAATTGTTTTAATCTCGGGCGTTACAGCCAACAATCAACAAGGAAATTTGCAGGGATTGAAAAAACACGATGTGATTTTTGATTTAGGAAATTTTAATTTGCTAACGAAAACTGAAATAAAAAACAAGATTGAAACAATTATTCTGCAAAAAGAAAAAATGGCGCAAACACTTTCCAATCAAGAGAAAATGATTGATGGAAAATCGCCCGAAAGATTATTAACTGTTTTTAAAAAATTAACAACTGATGAATAATATTAATTATTATGAAGGGGAAAATTTGTTTCTCAAAAAATTAAATTTAACTAATGTGACAGAGGACTTTATGCTATGGTTTCAAGATGAGGAACTAATGAAATATTACACTAACTCTAAAAATAGTATTACAAAAGAAACGCTTCTTAAAAGTATTGAGGATGGTGAAAAACAAAGAAATTCTTTCACCTACGGCATTTTTTATAAAGAAAACAATGAGTGTATTGGTACAATAAAACTAGGACCAATAAATCATATTCACAAAATTTCAGATTTGGTGGTGCTGTTAGGAAATAAAAAATACCATGGAAAAGGTTTAGCTGTAGAGGCAATTAAATTAGGCAATCAATTAGCATTTGAATTTTATGACATAAGAAAGTTATATGGAGGTATGTATGAAAATAATATTTCGTCAATAAAAGCTTATACAAAAGCTGGATGGGTAATTGAAGGAAAACTTAAAGGACACTATTTGGAAAATGGTACTCCATTGGATAGAATCGAAGTAGGTTGTTTTAATCCTAAATATTTTCCATTACAAAAAACTTAATTCAAATTATATAACAAAGAAATAAAACCTATATTGATATTTATGAACGAAATAAAAATTGGAAATTATACAATAGGTGAAAATCACAAACCATTCATTATTGCAGAAATGAGTGGAAATCACAATCAATCGCTTGAAAGAGCTTTGGAATTAGTTGATGCTGCTGCTGAAGCTGGTGCTCATGCATTAAAGTTGCAAACATACACGGCTGATACTATAACAATGAAAGGTGCTTTAGTGATTGAAGATAAAAATTCGTTATGGAATGGAAAAGAATTGCACGATTTGTATAAAATGGCTTACACGCCTTGGGAATGGCACAAAGCAATTTTTGACAGAGCAAAACAAAAAGGAATGGAAGCTTTTAGTTCACCTTTTGATGAAACTGCAGTTGATTTTTTAGAATCCTTAAATGTTCCTGCATACAAAATTGCATCGTTTGAAAACACACATCATCCATTAATAAAAAAAGTAGCACTAACCGGAAAGCCTGTAATTGTTTCCACTGGAGTTACCAATCAAATAGATATTGATGAGGCCGTGGAAGTGCTGAAAACAAACGGTTGTAGA
>JAYTXX010000197.1:0-11186 GCA_043742725.1 Bacteroidota bacterium
CATCGTAGCCTTGGTGAGCCATTACCTCACCAACTAGCTAATGTCACGCATGCTCATCTTCAACCACCGTAGTTTTAATATTAAAGTGATGCCACTCTAATATATTATGGTGTATTAATCCGAATTTCTTCGGGCTATTCACCAGTTGAAGGTAGATTGCATACGCGTTACGCACCCGTGCGCCACTCGTCATCAAGTATTGCTACTCATGTTACCGTTCGACTTGCATGTATTAGGCCTGCCGCTAGCGTTCATCCTGAGCCAGGATCAAACTCTCCATTGTAAGTTTGTTTGATAATGCTCTTCTTCAAAAAAGAAAAATATAATTTATTTTGGATTTGTTTCTCAATATATTATAAGAACATTATAATATAAGGGATACTTACTATTTCTTGCTTCATCAATATTTTCAAAGAACTTATTTATATATACTCTTCTTGATTGCTCAAGACTATAAATTCAAGTTAAAAAAGAACTTCCCGTTTTGTTTGGGGCGACAAAAGTAATAATACTTTTTTATCCTGCAAACTTTTTTGTAAAAAATTTTAAATTATTTTTTACTCACTTTGTTTTTTTAAGAACATTGCTTTTAATCGGGGCGACAAAAGTAATAAGTTTTTTTAATCTACAAACTTAATTTTAGATTTATTTTACTTTTTATTTGTTTATGCCTTATTAAGAACGATTCGTGTTTTTTTAACGGGGTGCAAATGTACTTTGTTTTTATGTAATAACAAGTCTTTTTAAAATTATTTTTTATTTACAGTGAAACATACTGATTTACAGTGCGATAATTTTTGGAATTATTTTTTGAAATTTACTTACCTATATAATGGTACTCTGAAAGAAGTAAATTAATATCTTTCATCAGCTGATTGATTTCAAGAGAATCGGTACCATCATAAAATCCACGAATACGTTTGTCTTTGTCTATCAACGCAAAATTTTGTGTATGAATAAAATCGTCTGGTCCTCCATCGCCTTGTTCGGCATTGAGTAGATAGCCTGTTCGAGCTATATTATATAATTTTTTCTTTTCTCCTGTAACAAACATCCATTGCTTTGCATCGGCATTATGTTTTAGAGCATAGCTTTTTAATTGTTCTACTGTATCTATTTCGGGATCTACTGTGTGTGAAAGAAATTTAACTTCCAAATTGCCTTTGTATTTATTATATATGCGTTCCATTTGTGTACTCATTATTGGACAAATACTATGACAGGTTGTGAAAAAGAAGTCTGTTACATAAATGCTTTTATCAAAATCTTTCTGGGTTATTTCTTTTCCATCTTGAGTTACAAATTTAAAATCTTGTATTGTGTGGAAGGTTGTATCTACTTTTCCATTTTTCGATTCGTAATTTTTTTCTCCATAAATGGGTAGGTAACGCAAAGGCTTTTTATTATCGTATATAAAAAATGCATATATAAATACAGCTAATGCTATAAAAAGAAGTAATATATTAATTGGTTTTATTTTCATTGATTGATTTTTATCGGGAGATTTCTATTTCGCTTTTTAGGAATAAATAAGTTAATTTTTTTTCGAAAAAATGGTTTATCTTTTTTTTGTTATTTAATATCAATGTGGCTGGTATGGCTCCCGTCCATTCGTTTGAAACTTTTGGAATAAAATAATTTCCATTTACTTCATCAAGCAACATTACTTCTGATTGTATTTTTTTTGTTTTCATAAATGGAAGTAATTTGTTTTTCAAATCTTCTTTGAAATCCATACTTACAAGAATTACTTTGACATTGCTATTTTTATATACTTTAGTAATACTATCAAAATCGGGAAGCTCTTTTACACATGGTGCACACCAAGTTGCCCAAAAATTTACAATATAAGTTGTATCAGAATTATTATGAATACGTTTTTCTAAATCGGTGATTTTAATTACAGATACATTTTGAGCATAACTTGATGTGCTTATAAATAAAGAAAGTGCTATTAGTTTTAATAATTTCATTCGTGAATTTTAATTGACACAAAGGTATTTATTATTATTATTAAGAAAAGTGTAAAAATTTTGATTTAATTATTTTTTTATAATTTTAGCAACATTAAGTTTGAAATTATTTTATGATAAAAGGTGCTGTTGAAGCTTACAAAATTATTAAACCAGCTATTAGCTCTGCTGGCGTGTATTATTTTACAACCGATAGTGGAGTAAAATATGAAGTGCGTTTTGGAAGAAGGCAAGATAATATTCTTCATGCAACCATTGTGTTTGGTGTGATTAACGATGAATATGAAGGTGAGGAATATTCACTCACAAACAAAGGTGAATTGTACAGAGTGATGACAACTGTTTCGAGTGTTGTAAAAATGTTTATGGTAGAACATCCAAAAATGCTGGTGTATGAATTTACTGGACTTGCAAAAGAAGGTGAACCAGAAAACAAACTAACAATTCGTATTAATTTATATAAACGCTATTTGCCAAGCATTTTTGAAAAAGATTGGAAATTTGATTACTCTGGTGGCAATACTATTTTGGTTACTCGTATTCGTTAAAAATTACAATCCCAACTCATCTTTATCAACGTACAAACGCTGTAAACCTTCAGCAAAATCAAAACCTCTATCGGCAATAATTGTTTGTCCTCTTATTCCATCCATCAATCCACTAACCATCATATAAGCAACTTTTGCAACTTCTTCCAATTCTATATGTGTGCCTGGTATATCATATTTTGCAATAAATTCTGTCCATTCTTTTCCAAGCGTAGAAAGTAAAGAATCAGTAATAACAGGACGTGTACGAAGAATGTTATAAATCACATTTTCGTCATAAAAATGATAGTTCAAATATTTTACTAATACTTCGTTTACAGCTTTTGTTGCCGCTGCAAAATCATAATTTTTATGAAAACGGTCTGGTCCGTGAGATGAAAGTCCAAGAACGTATTTAGGATATACACCAAATACATTTTTCATTTGACGTGTATATTCAATCATTGGCCAACAGCTATATTCAATACTTTTGAGCAAGGAACTTTCGTTATAATCATCTAAACTTTTTACCAAATTGGCAAAAGAAACATTGGAAATAAATACATCCAATCGTCCAAATTTATTTTTTATTTCGGTAAGTAAATCAATTGTATCTTCATTGTTAATCACATCGGCTTGCTTGAGCATTGGAATAGGTAAATTACGACTCGAAAACTCATTTAAAATTTCATCATCCTCTACACTTCCCCATCCATAAGTAATTACAATTTGGTCGCCATGCTCTGCAAATTTCAATGCCATTGCTAATCCTAATCCTTTTGTACCACCTGTAATAAGTACTACTCTTTGTTTAATTGTATCTGACATAATTCTCTTTTATAATTTTTAAAATTTCTTCTTCATTAAAAGTTAATTCGTGCATCATTGTTTCAATCGTATATGTTTCTTCAAACATTTTTCTGCGTTGCATACTTTGATAGCGTTTTAACACTGATAATGCTTTTCGTGGTTTTTCAGCCATTGCTTCGGCAAGTATATTTGCTTTTTCAAGCACTTCTATTTTTGGCAAAATGTAATTGAAATTTGTTTTTCCAATTAAATCTTTTCCCAAATAAAAATTACCTGTGTATTGCATTTCTTGAGCAATAGCAGGCGACATATAATGTTCCATCAATTTGGTAATGCCCATTCCTGGAGTAAAACCCATATTCATAAATGAACAACCATAACGACTTTCTTCAGAAATAATAGCAATATCGGCACATAAACCCAATGCTAAACCGCCTCCAATAGCATGTCCTTCCATTGCTGAAATTACAGGCACTGGAATATCCAACAACATTTTGGAAAGTATAATATCAACAGGTTTTATTTCTTTTTTGCAAAGTTTGATAAGTGTATCCAAATCGGCACCCGAACAAAATACATCCTGTAAACCAACAAGAATCAACACTTTCATTTGTTCATTATTCTTTGCTTCGTTGAGACAATGAATAAGTTCTTCAACAAAATCGGGAGTTAAACCATTTTTTGCTTTCTTATCATTCATTTGCAAAGTTGCAATGCCCGATTCGTTACAGGAAAATGTTACTAATTTATTTTCTGAAGATGGTTTCATTTTGTTAAAAAAATAATTTTTCTTTAAAGAAAAACAAAAGTATTAAATAATTAGCATGTTAGATGTTTTCAGAATTTTTTTCTTTCCATTCCTTAATTGTAAAATTTTACTAAATTTGCCACCTCACAAAAAATATTAATTTAATAAATTATTCAAAAATGGAAAGAGAAGAAATTCTAAAAGTAATTGAAAAACACTTAATTAAATCAGTACCAGGAATTACAGAAAAAGTTGATCCAGAAAAAAAGTTTACTGATTATGGTGCAAACAGTTTAGATATTGTTGAAATCGTTTCTGCATCTATGCGCGAAATGAAAATTAAAATTCCTCGCACCGAATTATCCGACATCCAAAACATACAAGGATTGATTGATAAATTTGTTGCTTTTTCTGTTAAATAAAAATCCATGAGCAATTCTTTTTTAGATTTCTCTGGAAAAACAGTGCTTATTACTGGCGGCACACGTGGTATTGGTTTAGAAACAGGTTTATCGTTTGGTAAAAGAGGCGCATTGTGCATACTTACTTATCGTTGGGGCGACCATGATGATGAAGCTATTTACAAACTTTTTTCAGAACAAAAAGCTCCAAAACCAATTTTGGTTCAAGCCGATGTTGCCAACAATGATGATACTATTGCATTGCTAAATGGATTGAAACCAACTGTTTCAAAAATTGATATTTTCATAAGCAATGTATCTGCTGCAATGGTGGTAAATTGTTTTGAAGATTATTCTTTAAAAGGTTTGAAAAAAAGTATCTCCTACTCTACTTGGCCAATGGTGGGTTACACAAAAGAAATTTTTAACGCATTTGGTCAATACCCAAAATACATTATTGGCGTGTCTTCTACTGGTCCTGATGATTATTCAATAGGATATGATTTTGTGGCTGCATCAAAAACAGTAATGGAAGTATTTGTAAAATACATCAATTTTCGTTTAAGAAAACACGATGTTTGTATCAATGCTGTTCGTTCAAGAGCTATCAAAACAAAATCGCTGGAAGCTACATTTGGCAAAGATTTAGAAAATTTTGCAAAACAATTCGTTCCCGATAATTACTGGATTCAACCCGAAGAACTTTCGGAAGCTATTGTTGCACTTTGCTCTGGATACTGCGATACCATTACAGGTCAAACAATTAATGTGGATAAAGGAACAAATTTCTTTGACAATTTAATGGAAATCTATACCCGATTTCAAAAAAACAAACTTAAAACAACCTTATAAAATGTCGGATTACAAACTTGATGATGACTCGATAAAACACGTTCAAGAGCATTTTTCGGAATATACTTACGATATGTTTATGATGAACATGTCTTCGGAATTAGAAGAGATAGAACTGTTTTCGGAATGGGTAGATGTATTGAACAAAAAAAATCTTTACACATTTGAAGCTGTTCGTTCTGCGGCTCAAAAAACAGAAATAGATTTAGCACGAGAAAATGGCGAAGGAGTTCATATTATTAACCTTTCGAGCTATAACTATTTAGGATTTAGTTATCATCCCGATGTAATAAAAGCTGCACAAGATGCAGTTGCAAAATATGGTTTGGGAGCTTCTAGTTCACCTGTTATTAGTGGAACTTATCTTGTTCACAAACAATTAGAAAATGCTTTAGAAAAATTTTTCGGTTTACCTGACAGAGGTGTTTCCTTGTTTACTGCTGGTTACAGCGTTAATCTTGGAGTTATATCTGCATTTATAAAACCAGGAAATCATGTAATTATGGATATGGCTTCTCACATGTCAATTGTAGAAGGAGCAAAATTATCGGGTGGAGAAGTTTCTTTTTTTCGACACAATGATATGCAACACTTGGAAGAATTGCTAAAAGAAAAATGCGATTCATTCACACGTGTATTAGTATGTATGGAAGGGCTTTACAGCGGTGATGGAGATTTTGGAAATGTAAAAGAAGTAGTACGTCTTGCAAAAAAATATGGCGCATTTACATTGGTAGATGAAGCACATTCGGCTTTGGTTGCTGGAGAAAATGGCAAAGGCGTTTGCGAAGCACAAGGAGTTTTAGAAGATGTTGATTTGTATGTAATGACATTCAGCAAAGCATTTGGTGGTGTTGGTGGAGCTGTGTATGCAAAAAAAGGAATTATAAAATACATTAATTGGTATGCAAGATGCCGCATGTTTTCTTGCGCTTTAGACCCTGCTGTTACAGGTGGAATGGTGAAAGTAGTAGAACTGGCTGGAAGTGAAATTGGCAAAGAAAGAAGAAAACGTGTAATATCAAATGCAAACTATTTTAGAAATTTATTAAAAGGTAAAGTAAATTTAGGTGTGAGCGAATCGTGGGTGGTGATTGTGAATTTTGGAAGCGAAAGTAAAACACTTGCATTGAATGATTATTTACAGCGCACAGGGCTTGATACAAGCATTATTCAATTTCCTGCTGTGCCAAAAAACGATGCAAGAATCAGAATGTTTATTACTTCGGAACATACTGAAAAGCAATTGAAAAAAGCTGCTGAAATTATTTTAGATGCAGCCGCAAAATTCGATTTTCTAAAAAAATAATAAATCAATATTCGCATGAAAAAAGTAGCATTAATTACAGGAGGCTCATCAGGACTTGGATTTGCATTGGCTGAAATACTTGGTAAACAAGGTTATTCTGTTATTCTTTTAGCAAGAAATCAAGAAAAGATAAATAGAGCTGTTGCTGATTTAGTTGCTAAAAACATTACTGCAAAAGGAATTTCGTGTGATATTACCGATGAAGCAGGTTTAAAAAAATCATTTGAACAAGTAAAAACTGAATACGGAAAAATTGATTATTTGGTTTTAAATGCTGGTGTTGTAACCACCAAACTACTTTCTGATTATGCCGAAACAAGTGAATTAAAAAAAGATTTGGAAATAGATTTATTCGGAACCATTCTTTCGGCTCACCGCTTTTTACCACTATTAACCGAAGGTTCAAAATTATTAATGATTTCATCTGGCTTTGGATTGATGGGTGCCGCAGGCTATTCTATGTATTGCGCAGCAAAAGCAGGAGTTATAAATTTTGGTGAAAGTTTGCGCAGAGAATTACTTGGCAAAAAAATAAATGTATATGTAGCTTGCCCTGGAGATATGGATACACCACAGTTTCACGAAGAAGTGAAAAATGCTCCAGCTTGGATGAAAAAACAAACACCACGAAAATTAATGAAAACAGAAGTGGTTGCCAACAAAATTATTCAACAAGCAAAAGGCTCTAAAAAATATTTAATTGTTCCTTCGGGCGATGTAAATATGTTGGTGGTGTTGAGCAAAATTTTACCTCGAAAATTCCGTGATTCATTGTTAGATTCAATGTTTCCACGCCCTTAAATACTATTTTTCATCCATTCTTACTTCTTACTCAACAATATGTTTTTCTTTTTCAGAAAATGGTTTTCACCACAGAGAAACAGAGAACGCAGAGGAAAAAAATTATGAGTTATTAGTGCGTTGTCAGTTCGAGTGTTTTTCTTTTTCAGAAAAATGTATCGAGAACGTGGGAAAATGGAACGCAGATTTTGTATGATTGTTATGATAAAAAATGATTTTTTTTAACCGCAGAGTTCGCAAAAAATATTTCTCGCAGAGGCGCAGAGAACGCAGAGCAAAATTGTTTTTGCAATGAAACTATTTTATACTTATATGGAATGAAAAACCAAATTATTTATTCGAAACTTCATACCATTTATTGCGAAGCGTGATGTGATAGGTAAGATGCTAACGGTTGGCAGCCTTGCGATGTGCTGGATTAGAAAGCACTCCACTGTCTGCTACCACAATTATAAATTAAAGTAACACATAGGTCTGTCTTTCTTGTATTGCCGTATTGTCTTGTTTGTAGGTCTTATTACACAATAGTTTTAAATTCTTCGTTCTTCTGTTCTATTATTTCTGTAATTTTAGAGAAGTTCGTATATCCACATAAAATATTGTATTCATATTCACTCACTAGATATGGACATTTTCTGCAATTATATAGTTCTTCGCTCTTATATTTATAATTCTTTAGCAAAGGGCAATCATTAATTAAAGTATTATTTTTGTTTCCTTTTTTCGTCAATGGAATAACGAGTTTCATTACTTCTTTTTCGACTTGATTTTTTTCAATGACTAATTCTTCAATTATTGCATCTTCCTTGGGATTGAATATCCATTTCTTTTTTCTGATGCTTTGAAATAAAATCAACTCTAACTCTTCTTCTTCAAAGTCATAGTCAAGTTTGGATAAATCAACTTCAATTGTCGGGATTCCAATAGCCTTAAGTTTTTCAAATTTCTCTTCTTTAACTTTGCTTGTTACTGCTATTTCAATTAAAATATCACGTCCCGAAATTTGGGCTTGAATATCCGGTATGATGTTGTGTAGTTTTTTTTCTGATTTAATGTTTTTTATGGAGTATTTCTTTGCGATAACATTTCCAATAATTCTCCCTTTTTTAGGTTGGAAAAATTCCGACAAAAGGTTATTGTTAAATTTTTTTTCGCGATACGGTAGAGTAATATAGCCTTCCCTTTCGATCAATTTTTTTGCAGAATAATGAAGTGAAGTTTCATAAGCATGTTCGCATTGTTCTAATTTATAGTGGGCAAAATGTTCTTGTTGCTTTCCAGATTTACCTTTCTTTGCATTAAGAATTGCATTACAACATGGACATCGGCAATTACATTTTAGTCCACTTTCAACATTAGAAATATGAACTTCTTTTCCATCACTAATTCCATATTTTAATAATTTTTGATTCATTAAAAAGCTTGTTCGGTAGTCTTGTATGCGCTGTGCCACCATTGCAAGTAACTTACTTATACCCCTGACTTTATCAGACATATCCATACCATTTTGGGTAGATATGCCTGACGGCTATCAGGGGTTATTTTTTTTCAAATGTATTTAATTTTTTTTCATAGCTCATCAACACATCGCCTTACTGTATTACCATTTTTTTAGTTACCAATTCGTTTCCAGTTTTTAGTGTAACAAAATAAATTCCTTTGTTGAATGCAGATAAATCGGCTTCAACACTTTCGGCAGTAAGTTTTTTAAATTCATAGTTATAAATTTTTCTGCCCATCATATCGGTAATTTCTATGGTGCCATCTTTTCGTTCTTTCAATTCAATTGCAATAAACACATGTCCATTGCTTGGGTTTGGAAAAACAGTTAGTGTGGCTTTATCAGTAAAAACATAATCTTCAATTCCATTGGTTAAACCTACTGTAAATTGCTGATACAATTTTCCACCAAAATCGGTAGGAAATGTTTTTATCAAAGAACCTCCTGCTACTTTTTTAAATTGTATATAACCACTTCCTTGATTTGAATTCCACCAATTTAATCCATCACCTCCACCTCCACCAGAGCCTATTCCATTGTCTGTCAGTTCAAATGTATAACATCCGTTTGGTAAGTTAAGCGTGTCTTTGTAAATAGTGTTTGCACTCAAATTATTTCCATCTCTTGAAACTATTATATTTCCAGCATCATCTTTCAGCGTAAATTGGTTTTCGTAAGGAAACAAATTTGTTTTGAATAAAATAAAGAATTGTGCTGGCATCACAACAGGATAAGTGAATTTAGAAATTTTGCTATTGTTGTTTGCATATTGGTCGCTACCACCATTTGGTTCGCTAAGCGTAACACTAAAATCGGTTGCTCCTTGTGCCCAATTAAAAGTACCAAGTGTAACTTCAGCAATTTCCATAAATTTTAAATTTCCTGTCCAGCTATAAACCGAAGGTGTAGCGCCATTCAAACCATAAGTAATTTTCAACGAAGTTAATGTGGTTGAACCTGTATTTTTTATTCTAATAATAGGATTGGTACAAATAGGATTGTAACGCAAAAACATTTGTGTTTTGCTTGGCGAAAGAATTTCTTCCAATGATGCATCTAATGTAAAATTAGGTGCGCCATAACTTACCAATTGGTCTTCTATTTGAAAATAATCCCAACCGCTTGTGTTGGTATAAGCTTGTACATCGTGGTCTAAAGAAACAGTTGTTCCGGGTGTTGCATAAGGTGTTAATTCAAAATCATACGTCCACACTTCTGCACCTGGGCACCAATTTGCTCTGCTATACACCCACGTTCCTCCTTGCGGATAAAGCGGATTTACATCGCAATTATCTCTCCATACCAATTTTGAAAAACGCTGTGTTCCGTTTACTTTAAAGTAATGTGTTTTTGCACAAAACTCTGCACAGTTTTGTGGACTATCCATTCCGTGCCCTGTGATGCGCGATTTCCAGCGAGTGTTCACTGCATTAGCAGGAATAGTTACATTCAATGCTTGCAAATGGCTTTCAATTGGGTCGCTCGTTTGTCCATAATTAAATCCTCCATTCCATAAATTTTGAATACCAACTACATCTCGTGGCGGAACTCCCTTTATCATTATAAATTTCATATCTAATAATTCTTGCCAATTGCCAGCCGCCAAATGAACACTATCAGCAAGTAATGTTCTATAATCACTCACATCAAATGTCCATAAAAAACCATTGCCCAAACTCAAGCCATTTCCATAAGGTGTAATGTATCGAGCCAATTCGTATCGTTTTACTTGTGGAAATTTTTTATAATAATCATAATAAAATAAATTCATTGTACTA
Organism: Bacteroidota bacterium; assembly: GCA_043742725.1. Lineage (GTDB taxonomy): Bacteria > Bacteroidota > Bacteroidia > 2-12-FULL-35-15 > 2-12-FULL-35-15 > 2-12-FULL-35-15. The sequence goes on from JAYTXX010000197.1 coordinate 10,701, forward strand.
TCGGCTGTTACCAACGAAGAGTCAATAGCAACACCTTGTGCGTTGTACACATAATTGTGATAATACGTTTGCCAAACTGTAAATGTATCTACCGCAACACCAGGATTGTTAGTAGAATCAGTATAAGTAATTAGTTGAAGCGGTGCATTGGCAGTAGAATCAACAATTAACAAGGAATCTAAATGGGAAGTAAACACACCTTGTTCGAATGTAATATTCGGACGCAACATCGTTTGAGCAAAATTGCTTATCAAATCTGTTGATGATTTCAAAGGATTATCTACACTATTTAATGTTGCTGAAGCATTTCCATTTGGAGATGCATCTGTTGCAATATTAACATTGTTATCATCAAAATGATAATACAAAACAAGATTATTGTAATTCGGATGCGATGCATCAATTTGTTTATTCATATAAGCCTGAATTGTAGCTTGGCTTAATTCTACATTAAACACAGCAAATTCATCCATTTTGCCTTCATAA
>JAYTXX010000198.1:0-18346 GCA_043742725.1 Bacteroidota bacterium
CTCGAACAGACCACGCACTCAAAATTCATCACTCATAATTTTTTTCTCTGCGTTCTCTGCGCCTCTGCGAGAAATATTTCTTTGCGTTCTCTGCGGTTAGAGATTCATTTTTTATCATAACAATCCTACAAAATCTGCGTTCCATTTTCCCCTCGTTCTCGATACATTTTTCTGAAAAAGAAAAACACTCGAACTGACAAATGAGTTAAGCTTTACAATAAAAAAATTATCAAAGAGTAAAATTCTTCTCCAAATAAATTTCAATCAAACGAGGAATTGCAAAAGAATGAATATCCTTTTGTTTAATAATAGTGCATTCGGGAGAAACTATTTTTTTCAATGAATCTTTGCAATCTATTTTCCAAAAACGAGCATATATTTTTTGATGACTCAAAATGTGTTTATAGTTTGGAGATATTAATTTTACAGTATAATTAGCTTTTCCAATAAACAATTTCCATTCTTTAGATTTTAAAAATTGTTCTTCGGTTAGTTCTGTATCGGTTTCTATTAAAGGAAAATCATAAAGATTAATCCAAATATCTTTTTCAATTCTTTTTTTTATGGCAGTTGTGTTTTTATGATTTAAAACAATGTAATTGAAATAACGATTTCTAACTTTTGTTTTCTTTTCTTTGATTGGCAAATCATTCACCATTTTTTTTGCAAAAGCAAAACACATTGATTTTAGCACACAATTTTCGCAATCGGGATTTACAGGTTTGCATTGCATTGCTCCAAACTCCATAATAGCTTGGTTGTGCAAAGCAGGATTTTTTTTATCCAATAATTGGTTGGCAAGTTTATTAAAATCTTTTTTCCCTTGCGAACTATCAATAGGTGTATAAATTCCAAACACTCGAGCGAGCACACGATACACATTTCCATCAACCACAGCGTGTGGTTTGTTGAAAGCAAAAGAAGCTATGGCAGCAGCAGTGTATTCGCCAATGCCTTTTAGTGAAAGAATTTGTTCAAATTCGGTTGGAAATTTTGCATTGTATTTTTCAGTAATAATTTTTGCAGAGGTGTGTAAATTTCTTGCTCGTGAATAATATCCCAAGCCTTGCCAAAGTTTCATTACCGTATCATTATTAGCTTTTGCAAGGTGTTTTACAGTTGGAAATTCTTTTGCAAACTTTATATAATAAGCCATTCCTTGTTCAACACGTGTTTGTTGCAAAATAATTTCCGATAACCAAATTAAGTAAGCATCTTTTGTATTTCGCCAAGGCAAATCACGTTTATGTTGTAAATACCAAGAAGTTATTTTGGCTGAAAAATGCTTCATACAAAGGTTTTGGAGTATTATTTATTTGTAAAGATGTTCAAAATTACAATTTTAATTTTTGTATCAGGATTTTAATATTATCTTTGCAACCCTAAATTAATTTTTTGGGATTAATTATTTGATTTTAAACAGTTTATAGAAGTATGACAAAGGCAGATATCATTAACGACATTGCAGAAAAAACAGGTATTGAAAAAGTAGCAGTGCAAGCTTCGGTTGAAGCATTTATGAAAACAGTAAGAAACTCAATGGTAGCAGGGGAAAATGTGTATTTGAGAGGTTTTGGAAGTTTCATAGTTAAAAAACGTGCTGAAAAAACAGGACGAAATATTTCAAAAAACACAACAATTATTATTCCCGCACATTATATTCCCGCTTTTAAACCAGCTAAAACATTTGCTGAAAAAGTGAAGAAAAACGTGAAGGTTGGAACAATAGTATAAATACAAATTCGTAATTCGCAAAAATTCGTAATTCGTAGTTAAGTAAATGAAATCTGTAACTAAAAAGCAAATAGCAGTAATTGCAGGTTCAATAGTATTAATCGTTCTTTTATTATTAGCAAATACACAACTTCCAAAGGAAGAAGATGCGCCTGCAATGTCTGAACATTCGGGCAATGCAGAAATAACAATTGATGTGTTGGTTGAAAATGCGAAAAGTGGTTTAACCGCAAATCAAAAACAGCAACTCGAAAAATTAGTAGAAGCAACAAAAACTTTAACTGATAAAAAAACTGCTTTTGAAAACATCATCATTCAATCGGATAGTTTGCATCAACCAATTCTTTCGGCTTATTATATGGAACAAGCTGCTCTTGTATCATCAGTTGAAAAAAATTGGAGCGAAGCAGGAAATCGTTATTACAATGCAACTCGTTTTGCAAAAGAAAACGAAAGAATTGTTTTGTATAAAAAAGCAATGGATTGTTTTGAAAAAACATTGGAAATAAATTCTAAAAACGTAGAAGCAAAAATTAGTTTAGCTTCTTGTTATGTAGAAGGAAGTTCAGACCCAATGAAAGGAATTGGAATGTTGAGAGAAGTTGAAAAAACAGATTCGAACAATGTGAATTTGCAATTAAATTTTGCATTTTTTTCAGAAAAATCGGGACAATGGGATAGAGCCATTGCACGTTTTCAAAAAGTATTGAAAATTCAACCCGATTTTATTGAAGCGTATTTGCACCTTGCAGATGCTTATCAACAAAAAGGCGATAAAGCAAATGCAATTGAAAGTTTAGAAAAATACAAAAACCTTGTGGATGATGTAACTATCAAAACAGAGGTACAGGATTATATAAATAAATTAAAAAACTCTTAATCATTTAAAGTCATGCCAAGCGGTAAAAAAAGAAAAAGACATAAAATGGCTACTCACAAACGTAAAAAACGTTTGAGAAAAAACAGACATAAGAAAAAATAATTTCGTTTCATAACGAAGTTTAAACTATGCGTTTAGCTATTTTATAAATAAACAGAATGAAAACAAAATTTCGTTCTGTTTATTTGCGCATCTATGTTTGAAACCATTTCGGTTAGCCCTGATTTAAAAAATCAAAAAACATGTTGGTTACACATTCCTCTAAAATAGCGGAATGTGTGGCTATTTATATTAATTAAAAAATATTTGAAGTGAATAACGAACTTATAATTGATGTAACACCATCAGAAGTTGTTATTGCACTTTTAAACGATAAACGTTTAGTAGAACTTAATCGCGAAAAGAGCAATAATAATTTTTCAGTAGGCGATATTTATTTGGGAAAAGTAAAAAAAGTAATGCCCGGATTAAATGCAGCCTTTGTTGATGTTGGATACGAAAAAGATGCGTTTTTGCATTACTTGGATTTAGGTCCACAAGCAAATACGCTTAACAAGTTTACAAAACTTGTACAAACAGCAAAACAAACAACTTCCAACTTAATGTATTTTAAGTTTGAAGAAGAAATTCAAAAAGATGGAAAAATTGGAAACATCCTAAATTCCAATCAGCAAATTTTGGTTCAAATTGCAAAAGAACCAATTTCAACAAAAGGACCCCGCATTACTACCGAAATATCTTTAGCAGGACGTTATTTAGTTTTAATTCCATTTGCAGATAAAATTTCTGTTTCTCAAAAAATAAAAACTACTGACGAAAAAACAAGATTAAAAAAATTAATACAAAGTATTAAACCGAAAAATTTTGGAGTTATTATTCGTACTGTTGCCGAAGGAAAAAGCGTTGCCGACCTTGATGCAGATTTGAATGATTTGGTAAAAAAATGGGAAATGTGTTTTGAAAATTTAAAAACAGCACAACCACCATTTAAAGTTTTAGGAGAAATAGATAGAACATCAGCTATGCTTCGTGACTTGTTGAATGCGAGTTTCAACAGTATTCACATCAATGATTCAAAATTGTATGAAGAATTAAAAACATATTTACAAACGATTGCTCCCGATAAAGAAAAAATTTTAAAACTCTATAAAGGAACAGTTCCAATTTTTGACAACTTTGGAGTTGACCGTCAAATAAAAGGATTGTTTGGAAAAACAGTAACCATGCGAAGTGGTGGTTATTTAATAGTTGAACATACCGAAGCATTACATGTTATAGATGTAAATAGTGGTAATCGTGCAAAGTCAGATAACAATCAAGAAACAAATGCACTTGAAGTAAATTTAGAAGCAGCTGTGGAAGTGGCTCGTCAATTGCGTTTGCGAGATATGGGTGGAATTATTGTAGTTGATTTTATTGATTTGCACAATGCCGAAAATCGCAAAATTTTATTTGAAAGAATAAAAGATGAAATGGCAAAAGACCGTGCAAAGCATAATATTTTGCCCCCAAGTAAATTTGGACTGATACAAATTACTCGTCAACGTGTTCGTCCTGAAATGAATATTGTAACAGTAGAAAAATGTCCTACTTGTGGTGGAAGTGGCGAAATTCAAGCGAGCATTATATTGATGGATCAAATAGAAAATAATTTACGTTATATATTAAAAGAACAAAACGAATCGGGTGTAACACTTTGTGTTCATCCTTATTTGGAAGCATATATTACAAAGGGATTATTTACATCTTTGAGAAGAAAATGGAGTAAAAAATTTGGAAAAAAAATAAAAGTGAAAGCCCTATCGTCTTACAGTTTTATGGAGTATCATTTCTTAAATAAGAATGATGATGAAATAAAAATGTAGGAAACAAAATCGTTATTAAAAAATACCTTGCTTTAATTTTTCTGCAAGGTGTTTTTTTTTGAAAAAATCAAAAATAATTTCAACTTGCCTTCTGTTTTAAAAGCAACCTTTCCCAAAAATGTTGCATCTTGTTATTACTAACAAAAAGCTGTTTATAACACATTTGTTTGCATTTTTATTATTGAATAAATAATATCATATTTGTAAATAAATCTACTCTGCCAAAATCGTATAACGTGAAAAAACATTTACTGCTCTTTATTAGTGTTTTTATTTTTTCCTCGATTTATGCTACAAATCATTATTGGGTTGGTGGTACTGGTGATTGGAGTGATACACAACATTGGTCGTTAACAAGCAATGGCAATGGTGGCGCATCTGTTCCATCAAAAGATGACAATGTTTTTTTCGATTCCTATTCTTTTTCTGCCGAGCAGCAAACAGTAATGATTTCTTTTGATGCTGTTTGTAATAATATCAGTTGGGAAACAATTGATGATAAAGTAATTTTTGCATCATCTATAAATCAAAAACTTACTGTTTATGGTTCTTTCATTTCTTCAAATGTATTAAGTAATTTTTTGAAAGGACAAACCGTTTTTGCTTCTTCCGAAAAAAACAATACGATTCGTGTTGCAGGAAATAAAATAATTGGTGATTGGATTTTTTCGGGTACTGGTTCTTGGAATTTAACAGATGATATTTTGATGGCAGATGATGTTTCCATAAAATTAGTTCAAGGTTCATTAAATACAAATGGCAATAAAATTACTTGTGGTAATTTTATTGGTAATTCATCATTAGAAAGAAGTTTGGATTTATCCAATTCTGAAATTTATATAAAAAATAGTTGGGATTTTAGTTCTTCCGAAAATTTATTATTTAATAGCGGTACATCTCGTATTATATTTGAAGAAAATGAATATAATGATGATCATTTTAAAAGTAAAAATTTAAAATATAATTCTATTTCCCCATTAACAACTTTTTGTACACCATCAGGAACACCATGTTCTGCAAATCTTATAATTACATTAACACAAGTAGCACAAATAGCTTGTAATGGTGGCTCAACAGGATCTGTTACTGTAAGTTCGGTTACTGGTGGTTCTGGAACATATACTTACTTGTGGGATGGAGTAAAAACTACTCAAACATACACAGGTTTAAATGCAGGAACTTATACGGTAAAGGTTACCGATGTTGCATCTGGTTTATTTTGTTTTTGCTCTATCTCAATTGCCGAGCCCGCAGCAATGACGCCTTACGAATTATCTACCACTCAACCAACTTGTGCTGGTTTTTGTGATGCAAGTTCAACCGTAGATGCTGTTGGCGGTACTTTCCCTTATACTTTTACTTGGAGCCCAATTTCTTTTACTGGTGCTACTGCATCTAATTTATGTGCTGGCACATATACCGTTTCTGTAAAAGATTCGCGAGGTTGTACCTCAAAAACAAATGCAATTATTACAATAACAAATCCTCCTGCGTTAAATATTACTGTAAATTCCGAAACAATTTGTTCGGGACAATCGGCAACATTAACTGCAACTGGTGGAACAACTTATGTATGGTCTAATGGTGGCTCAACAACAAATCCCTTAACGGTTACTCCAGGAATTTCCACAACCTATACAGTTACAGGTACAACATCGGGATGTACAGCCTCTGGAACAGCTTCTGTTACTGTTGTTCCAATACCAACAATAACAGTAAGTTCAAAAACAATTTGTAGCGGTTCTTCAATTTCTTTAGTGGCAGGTGGTGGAACAACTTATTTGTGGTCAACTGGTTCCACAAAAACAACAATAAGCGTAAATCCTAGTATCACAAGTACTTTTACTGTTACAGGAACAACTTCTGGCTGTTCCAATTCAGCTACAGCTAAAGTTACGGTAAATCCAACTCCAACATTAACAGTCAATTCACCAACAATATGTTTGGGGCAATCCACAAATTTGACAGCATCGGGAGCAACGAGCTATGTGTGGTCTGATGGTTCATCAGTAAATCCAATAAGTGTAACACCAGCAATAACAACTACTTTTACAGTAACAGGAACAAGTGCTGGTTGTACTAATTCAGTGTTATCGGTGGTAACTGTAAATCCATTACCAACAATAACATCTACTTCAGCAACAATTTGTTTGGGACAAAGTGCAAATTTAACAGCAAGTGGTGGAACAGGTTACGTTTGGAATACAGGTTCAACATCCAATCCATTAAATACATCACCTGTGGTTACAAGTACTTTTACAGTAACAGGAACATCTCTTGGATGTACTTCTTCTTCAACAGCAAAAGTAACAGTGAATCCAATACCAACCATAACAGTAAATTCTGCAACTATTTGTGCAGGTTCCTCAGCCTCATTAACAGCAAGTGGAGGAACAACTTATATTTGGTCAACTAGTTCAACAAAAACAACAATAACAGTAACACCTGCAAATACAGCTACATATACAGTAACAGGTACTACATTAGGTTGTTCTAATTCTGGAACTGCAAAAGTAACGGTAAATCCCACTCCAACAGTAGCAGTAAATTCACCAACAATATGTTTGGGGCAATCCACAAATTTGACAGCATCGGGAGCAACAAGTTATCTATGGTCCACTAGTTCAACAAAAACAACAATAAGTGTAACGCCAGCAATAACAACTACTTTCACGGTAACAGGAACAAGTACTGGTTGTACCAATTCCGCAATCAGCGTTGTAACGGTCAATCCTTTGCCAACAATAACAGTAAATTCATCCACAATATGTATAGGGCAAAGTGCAACTTTAACAGCCAGTGGTGGAACAGGTTACGTTTGGAATACAGGTTCAACATCCAATCCTTTAAATACATCACCTGTGGTTACGAGTACTTTTACAGTAACAGGCACATCTCTTGGATGTACCTCTTCTTCAACAGCAAAAGTAACAGTGAATCCAATACCAACTATAACAGTAAATTCTGCAACTATTTGTGCAGGAAAGTCTGCAAGTTTAACAGCAAGTGGAGCAACGACTTATGTATGGTCAACAGGTTTGTCGGTAAATCCTTTGAGTGTAACACCCGCAAATTCTATAACATATACTGTAACAGGAACAAGTTCTGGATGTTCTAATTCTACATTGGCAAGTGTTACAGTTAATTCATCGCCTACAATTTCTGTAAATTCTTCAACAATATGTGCAGGTCAATCTACAGGTTTAACAGCAAGTGGAGGAACAACTTATATTTGGTCAACTAGTTCAACAAAAACAACAATAACTGTAACTCCAGCAAATACAACTACATATACAGTAACAGGAACAACTACTGGTTGTTCTAATTCAGGAACGGCAACAGTAATCGTAAATCCTCTGCCAACAGTAACTGTAAACGGAGCAACAATTTGTGCAGGGCAAAGTGTATCGTTAACAGCATCTGGAGCAAATAAGTACAATTGGTCAACAGGTAGTACAGTTAATCCTCTTTCGGTTGCGCCCGTTGTTACTACAACTTATACCGTTACTGGAACCACAAATTCAGGATGTACATCTTCTACTACAGTTAGAGTTGTTGTAACACCTCTTCCTACAGTTACAGCAAATTCTACTACCATTTGTGCTGGATTGAGCTCTAATTTGTTGGCAAACGGAGCAACTACTTATTTGTGGTCAACAGGTTCTGTTGCCAATCCAATTACTGTTACACCTTCTATTACCACAACATATACTGTTACTGGTACTGTTTCGGGATGTTCTAATTCAGCAATTGCTGTAGTAAAAGTTACTCAACTACCTACAATATCTGTAAATTCGCCATCAATATGTTTTGGACAATCTACTATAATTACTGCAACAGGTGCAACAAGCTATGTGTGGTCAAATGGTGTTTCGGCTAATACAATTACTGTAACACCAGCTTCTACTACAACATTTACTGTTACAGGAACGACCTCTGGCTGTACTGGAACAGCAATTTCTGTTGTAACCATAGCAGCAACAATGAGTATTTTGGTAAATTCTCCAAGTATTTGTATTGGAGCAAGTGCTTCTCTAACGGCTACTGGTGCTTCTACTTATGTGTGGTCAACAGGTTCTTCTTTAAATCCTTTAACTGTAACGCCTATATCAACAACAAGTTACACTGTAACAGGAACTTCGGCAGGCTGTACAGGTAGTGGAGTTGCAAAAGTTACGGTAAGTGCTATTCCTACTATAAATATTAATTCGCCAACAATATGCGCAGGAAGAACAACCAACTTAACTGCAACGGGAGCAACAAGCTATGTTTGGTCATCGGGTACAACAACCAACCCTTTATCTATATCTCCAACTATCACAACTACTTATAGTGTAACAGGAACTACAGCTGGATGTGCAAGTTCTGCAACAACATTGGTAACAGTTAATCCTTTGCCAACATTAACTGTAAATTCTACAACAATATGTAGTGGTACATCTGCAACTATGACTGCAAGTGGCGCTACAAGTTATGTATGGTCCACTGGTTCAACTTTAAATCCATTAACAATAACACCTGTTGGAACTACTACATTTACAGTAACAGGAACTACTCTTGGTTGTACTTCTTCCATAACAGCAATTGTTATTCAACCAAATGTTTTGAATGTAAGTTTAAGTTCAAGCACATTGTTATGTAATGGAGATTGTAATGCAACAGCCACAGCCACCGTTAATGGAGGAACAGCGGCTTTTGTTTTTGATTGGTCGCCTGGTTCTCCTTTAGGAGATGGAACAAGTGGAATAAGTTCACTTTGTGCAGGAACATATAGTTTAACTGTAACAGATGCAAATTTTTGTACATCAAGCAATAGTGTAACAATTACTCAACCACCTACTTTAACAATAGTATCCAATGCTGTTAATGTTACTTGTTTTGGTTTATGTAATGGTTCGGTTGCTGTTATTGCTGGCGGTGGTTCGCCTGGCTATACATACAGTTGGGCTCCAGGTGGCGAAACAACATCATCTATAACCAATCAATGTGCAGGAAGTTATACTATAACGGTTCGAGATACTAAAGGTTGTACAATATCAAATGTTGTAACAATTACTCAACCTACAGCTTTTTCGGCAAATCCAAGTTTAATAAACAATGTTACTTGTTCTGGAGCTTGTGATGGTTCAGTAACTGCAACTCCAACTGGAGGCACAGTTCCATATACATACAGTTGGTTTCCGGGTGGGCAAACTACTAATTTATTATCAAATCAATGTGCTGGAACGTACACAATCACTGTTAAAGATTCGAATTTATGTTCATCTGCCGTACCAATTACCATTACTCAACCTGCATTGTTGAGCACATCAATTTCAAGTTCTACCTCGAGTTGTAATATTTGTAATGGCACTGCAACAGCTTCGGTTGCTGGAGGCTCTGGACCATACACCTATTTATGGATGCCTACTGGTCAAACAAACCAAAGTGCAAATGGACTTTGTCCTAATGTTACCTATACAATTACTGTAACAGATAAAAATAATTGTACTGCTTCAAGTTCAGTTACAATTCTTCCAACTGTAAACATTAGCATAACCACATCTAATACAACTTTGAGTTGTTTTGGCGCCTGCGATGGAAGTGCAACAGCATCTGCAGCTGGAGGAACATTGCCTTACAACTATTTATGGCAACCAGGAAATCAAACAACACAAACCGTTTCTAATTTATGTGCAGGAACATATACTATTAATGCTTCTGATGCAACGGGATGTTTCAATACTACAACCGTAACTTTCACAAATCCTCCAGTTTTGAATGTTACCAATTCAAATACTAATGCCAGTTGTGGAAATGTATGCGATGGAACAGCTACTGTAAATCCAACGGGTGGAACAGGAGCATATACTTACTTATGGATGCCTACTTCACAAACGATTCAAACTGCTACTGCTCTTTGTGTTGGAAATTATACGGTTACAGTTACTGACGTAAATGGTTGTACAGCCACATCAACTATTGGAATAACTCAACCTACTACAATTGTGGATAATGTTACCATTACAAAAGCAAGTTGTTTAACAGCAAATGGTTCAATTTCTGTTGCCCCAACAGGTGGTGGTGGTGGCTATTTATATCTTTGGTCAACGGGAGCAACAACAAATTCAATCAGTAGTTTATTCGCAGGAACTTACACATTAACAATTACTGATAATGCTTCTTGTTCTTACACATTTAATTACATTCTAAATAATACAAATAGTCCTTCACTTTCAATGGTGCATACAAATGTTTCATGTAATAATGCTTGTGATGGAACGGCAACAGTAACAGCAAGCGCTGGAGCAGGAGGCTATATATATGATTGGTCGCCAGGGGCTCCAATTGGAGATTTAACAAATTCAATAAGCTCATTGTGTGGAACAACACTTTATACCGTTAAAGTTACTGATGCACTTGGCTGTATATCTTTGGATACGGCAACAATAATAAACCCTGCTCTTTTATCCATTAGTTCTACAATAGTGGGCGAAAAATGTACAGGTACTTGTGATGCAAGTATAAGTTTAGCAACTTTAGGTGGAACAGGTTCTTATACTTATTTGTGGTTGCCTAATGGCGAAACAACATCATCAATTTCAAATTTATGTGCAGGAAGTTATACAGTTACAATAAAAGATTCAAAAAATTGTAATGGCGTTTTTGTAATAGATGTTTTACCAGTAGCTACTTTATCAGTTTCATTATCATCAACAAATGTGATTTGTAATGGTGCTTGCGATGGCACCGCAATGGCAAATGCAACGGGTGGAACAGGAGCATATAGCTATGCTTGGTCAAACAATGCAGCATTGATTTTGCCAAACATTGTAAATCTGTGCCCAGCTCAATATATTGTAACTGTTACAGATGCTAATAATTGTATCGCTAAAGATACTGTTGATATTACGGAACCAACAGCTTTAATTCTTACCACATCTCAAACAAATATTTCTTGCAATGGAATATGCGATGGAGTAGCTGTTGTATCTGCTTCGGGTGGCACATTGCCATACAGTTATTTGTGGAACCCAAGTTCAATTGCAAATGATACAGCAACTTCGCTTTGTGTTGGAACATACAATGCAACAGTAACAGACGGAAATGGTTGTGTATCTGTTTCTTCTTCTGTCATTATTACCGAACCATTGGTGATTGACCCTACAGTTACATTTACAAATTCAACTTGCAATAGTTCATGTAATGGTACTGCAACCTCAAACCCTACAGGTGGTACAGGTAGTTATACATATTTGTGGTTGCCAGGTGGACAAACAACAAATGCTATTAATAACCTATGTGCAGGTTCATATACTTTAACTGTGAAAGATTCTTTCAGCTGTTCTGTAAGTAAAACAATTATTCTTACCGATCCTGCTGTACTTGTTGCAAACACATCATTAATATCAAGCCCAATCTGTAACAATTCTTGTAATGGTGTTGTAACAGCTAATCCTGTTGGAGGAAATGGAGGATACAATTACTCATGGTCTCCCGGTGCTGGAAATACAAAAACAATTACCAATGCTTGTCCTACAACTTATACTGTTTTGGTTACCGATTCAAAAGGTTGTACAGACTCTCAATCTATAACTGTTCCAAATCCTTTGCCAATAGATATTTCAGTAGGAAGTACGCCTGCAACTTGTGGTGTGTGTGATGGAATATTAACCATAACACCATTAACAGGAACAGCACCTCATACTTATTTGTGGAGCAATGGACAAACTACAGCAACAGTATCTAATTTATGTGCTGGCTTATATACAGTAACTGTTACCGATGCTAATGGTTGCGATTCAATATTTACAATACCAATGAATAACTCCAGCGGTCCAACTGGTGAAACAGTTACTACAACTGATGCAAGTTGTTTTGGAATTTGTGATGGTTCGGGAACTGTTAATCCTATTGGAGGAACATTACCTTATACTTACTTGTGGAATGATATACCAGGTACAACCATTGATAATGCAAGTAGTTTATGTGCAGGAAATTATTTTGTTCAAGTAACCGATTTTGTTGGTTGCATCCATTTTAGCCCAGTAACAATTAATCAACCAACACAAATTTTTGCAAACGGAACTGTTGTAGATGCTACTTGTAGTGGAATTTGTAATGGAAGTATATCCTTATCTCCGTCAGGTGGAACAGTAGGATATACCTATAATTGGTCGGGAGGCGAAACAACAGCATCTATTTCTACTTTATGTGTGGGAACTTATACAGTAACTATTACAGATGTGATTTCGTGTAATCAAACAGCAACATTTACTGTTGGACAAATGGCTCCACTTACAGCAACTATAAATTCATCTAATTTATCGTGTGCTAATAATTGCAATGGAATTGCTTATATAACTATTACTTCTGGTTCGGCACCTTATACAATTCAATGGAATGATGCATTAGCACAAACAAATGATACAGCATTTGCATTATGTTTAGGAAATTATTTGGTAACCATAAAAGATGCTGCAGGTTGTAGTACTACTTTAAATACAACAATTAATTCAGCTCCTGCAATTAGTGCTACTCTTGCTGTTACCAATGCAACTTGTGGATTGTGTGATGGACAAGCTACTTTAACAACAAGTGGTGGAAGTGGAGTTTACTCTTATTTGTGGAGTGCCAATGGACAAACATCAAGCACTGCAACAAATTTATGTGCAGGTGTTTATTCTGTTAATATTACTGATGCAACAGGATGTACAACAAATGTTTCAGTTCCAGTTAGTAATTCTGCTGGACCAACAAGTGCATCAATTACTTCAACCAATGTAACGTGTTATGGTTTATGCAATGGTGCTGTAACGGCTATTACGCCAACAGGTGGAACTTCTCAATACACATATTTATGGATACAAAGTGGAAATACAAATCAAGCAATTAGCAATTTATGTAGTGGAGTTTACTATGTTCAAATTACAGATGCGAATGGCTGTTCATTAACAGATTCTGTTCAAATTACAGAACCATCAGCAATGCTTGCGAACCAAACTGTTACAGCTGCTACTTGCGGAATGTGTGATGGAAAAATTGATATTGCTCCAAGCGGTTGTGCTGGAACTTATGCTGTAGTATGGAATACAGGTTCTACTGCATCTTCATTAACTAATTTATGTGCAGGAATTTATTCTGTTCAAATTACTTGTAATACTACTGGTTGTTCGCAAAATGTTGTAGTTCCGTTGAGTAGCCAAGGTGGATTAACACTTTCCACATCTTTTACAAGTCCAAGTTGTAGTGGAGTTTGTAATGGAACAGCAACAGTAATTGCAACAGGCGGAACTGTTGCATCTTATTTATGGAATGATGTGGGATTACAAGCATTGCCAACTGCTACTGGATTGTGTGCAGGAACTTATTTTGTTCAAGTAACAGGAACCGATAATTGTGTATCAATAGCATCAGCAACTATTACAGAGCCAACACCAATTTCATTAAGTTTATTAAGTTCCGTAAATCCTTTATGTAATGGAAGCAACAATGGTTCTGTTACTGCAGTTCCATCGGGTGGAACGATGCCATATACTTATTTGTGGACACCAAGCGGTCAAACAACAGCAACAGCTACCAATCTGTCTGCAAACATTTATTCTGTACTAGTTACAGATGCAAATGGTTGTTCAATGTCGCAAACAACTACTTTAACAAATCCTATTCAATCGGTAACAGCAAATGCTGGAAATGATACTGTTTTCTGTCAATCAGGAACAATTACATTGTCAGCCGCATCAAGTGTTAATGGTGTAAATTACCAATGGTTTCAAATTCCTGGCAATACAAATGTTGGAAATTCAGTAACCACAAGTATTTCGCCATCTGTTGGAACTATTAGCTATTATGTGGTTGTGGACAATGGAGTAGGTTGTGTGGATAATGATACTATCAACGTAACATCAAATGCAGGAGCGGCAAATGCAGGAGCAGATATTGAAATTTTATATGGTACAAGTACAACCATTGGCGGAAACCCAACAGGAATAGCAGGTTCAACCTATTTGTGGAATCCATCAACTGGATTGAGTAGTTCAACAATTTCAAATCCAACAGCAAATCCATTACTTACTACAACATATACTGTAACAGTTACAACAGCTCAAGGTTGTGTGGCTACTGATGAAATGATTTTAACCATTTTGCCAGATGTTATTTTACCTAATGGAATTTCGCCAAATGGTGATGGAGCAAATGATGTGTGGATAATTGATAACATTGAATTGTTTCCAAACTGTTCGGTGGAGGTGTACAATCGTTGGGGTGAATTGTTATTTCAATCAACAGGCTACACAGAAAAGTGGGATGGAAATTACAAAGGAAAACCATTGCCCGTTGGAACATACTATTACATTATAGATTTGCATGACGAAAAGCATCCTCAAAAATATACAGGACCAATTACGTTGATGAGATAAAAAATGAAAAAACAAATTATCCTATTATTTTTAGTACTTGTATTTATTGCTGTGAAAGGTTATTCACAGCAGTTGCCACAGTATAGCAATTATATGATAAATGATTATGCAATGAATCCTGCAATAGGAGGAAGCAATAATTATTTTGAAGGAAAATCAAACAATCGTTATCAATGGGTTGGAATTACTGATGCTCCACGCACATTTGTGTTGAGTGTGAATGGTCCAACAAAATCATTGAAAATGGGATTGGGTGGAATTGTATTTACCGACAACGTAGGCCCAACCCGCAGAACAGGATTGTACCTATCGTATGCTTACCATTTAAAGCTTACTGAAAAAATAAAATTATCACTTGGTTTATCAGGTGGAATAATGCAATTTATGGTAGATGGTTCAAAAATAACATTACACGATAACAATGATTTAGTAATTAGCAGTGGCATACAATCGGTTTTAATTCCCGATTTTGGAGCAGGAATTTATGCGTATTCAACCGACCATAAATGGTATGTTGGAGCAAGTGTTCCTCAAATATTACAAAACAGAATTACCTTTTTTGATTACACAACTTCATCATTAAGCAAATTGGCAACACATTATTATATCACAGCTGGATACAAATTTAATTTGAATGATAATTTTAAAATTGAACCATCCACTTGTATGAAATTTGTTACACCAGCACCATTTCAGTTCGATTTGGGATTGAGAGTTATTTACAAAGAAAAAATTTGGTTGGGTAGCGCATTCCGTTATTTAGATGCTGTTTCGGCAATGGTTGGCTATATCATACAAGACAATATTACTTTTGCTTATTCCTACGATTTTACCACAACCAACATTAGAAAATATAGCACAGGTACTCACGAAATAATGATTGGTATTCGTTTTCACAAAACTGCTGAAAAAACTTCGGCAGTGATGATGAAATAAATTGCCTTCCCCAAAAAAATTTTTACCGCAGAGTTCGCAGAGAAATACATAGCCCGTCAGTTCGAGTGCGACCGCAGGGAGCGTATCGAGAACCATTTACCATCAAGAAGCCTCACCCGCTGTTGAGAGGCTGGCTCAAATAGCTACAAGCTATTTGCCCTCCTCTCCAAAGGAGAGTGGGCAATGTTTAAAATATTCCGTCAGTTCGAGTAGCGACCGCAGGGAGCGTATCGAGAACCATTTATAATCCATCACTCAAAACTCATCATTCCCTTTCACCCGTTCTTGGTGCATTTTCAAAAATAAATTTGCTTTTACCAAAAAACTGTTATACTATTGCATTGCAAAATGACAAAAACAAATGTACATATAACACAAGCCTCTGAAACCAGCGTGGTTGTACACACACACACACACACACACACACACACACACGTGTAGCTAAACATATTTTTTTAACGAATGTAACTAAACCCTTTCCGATTAAATCGGAAGGGGTTTTTAATTTTTATCAATTTAGAACTTAACTTTTAAAAGAAAAAATTATGCACAATTGGTCGAACTGGATGCCATTAAATACAGGGACAAAAGATATTCCTGATAAAATGGGTATTTATATTATTAGAAAAAAAAATAATAAAAAAATAATTTATATTGGAGAGTCTACTAATATTAATAAACGAATAGGATTTCTTTTAAATGCTTTAAAAGAATCTGATAAAAAAAAAGCAAAGAATATTCATAGTGCATCAGTGAAAATAAAAAAATATAATATAGATGCATTAGAGTTATCTTGGTTTGAATGTAATAATAGTAAGGGAGTGGAAAAGGCATTATTATTAGCTTTTCATGTTTCTCATAAACAATTACCTGAGTGCAACACACAATTTTGATTCTTTTTTTTAATAATTAAAACAATAACATAAAAACAATCCCAATCCAATGAAAAAATTATTATCAGTTTTAATCATACTATTTATATTAAAACAACAAACTGTTTACTCTCAAACATATAATTTATCCAACACTACTGTGAGTACGTGTTATGCAGTTGTATACGACCCTGCCGGTCCATCCTCATCAACTAGTTTAACTACATCTTCACCAGATACTGAAATGAAATTTAATGCTAGCAGTTCTCTCTGCAAATTAAGATTTTATGCGGTATTTGGTGGATTTGCAGGAGCTGGGAGTCCGAATGAACCAACAATGTACTTATACGATGGACCCTCTGCATCGGTATCATATACATATTGGAGGGTATACAATGGACATGTATATTTAATGCCATCATATTCTCAAGTACCAGGTGACACAATAACAACAAGTGGTAGTAGCTTAACAATAAAAGTTTACACCCCAAGTAATAGTTCTGTTTATAATATTGCAGGGGACATTATAAAGTGTGTGCCGGGGTTTTCATCTGTAATAACAGCTAGTGGATCAACATCAGTTTGTCAAGGGAACACAGTAAATTTATCTGCTACACCTAACAGTATTGGCTACTCTTTTCAGTGGAATAGAAATGGTTCACCGATAACAGGTGCGACTAATTCCACATATATTGCAAATTCTACTGGCAATTATAATGTGACAGTATACAAAAATCTAGCTTGTCCAGCTAAATCTAATACAATATCAATATCTGTTTCACCGGATGTTGTAGTAACGAATATGACATCTTCGATTATATGTCAAGGTGATTCAGCTCATTTATTTGCCAATAGTGGAAGTGGTTACACATATCAATGGAATTTGAATAGTGTTCCTATTTCGGGAGCAACTAATCAAAATTTTTATGCAATACAACAAGGGGATTATTCGGTAACAATTAATTCAGGAACATGCAGTGGTACTTCTTCTACTATTAATATTACGCTAAATCCTCTTCCAACTGCAAGCATTGCAATTAGCGGAGCGACCACTTTTTGTCAAGGTAACAATGTTATACTAACGGCAACTACTGCAAACTCTTATTTATGGAGTACTGGAGCAACTACACAAAGTATAATCGTTTCAACTTCATCGAATAATTATGTAAAAATAACCGATGCTAATGGCTGTTCTGCGACTTCTACCATTACAACTGTTAATGTTAATCCTTTACCAACAGTTACAGCAATTGCAAGTGCTACAACTTTATGTAGTGGGCAAAGTGCTACAATAACCGCATCGGGAGCAAATTTATATTCTTGGAACAATGGAAACACAAGTGATATAATTTCGGTAACTCCAACAAGCAATTCAACCTATACAGTAACAGGAACAGATGGAAATGGTTGTACAGCAAAATTTTCATCAACAATTTCAATCAATCCTTTACCTGTAATGCCTTTCATTATTGGAAATACAACAATTTGTTCTGGACAAAGTTCAACACTTTCGGTTAGTAATATCTGTAGCGGTTGTTCTTACAGTTGGTCTAATGGTATGACTGGGCAAAATATTTCAGTAAATTCAGGAAGTATTTATTCAGCAGTAGCAACTAATACTTGCGGTGTAAGTTCTTCTTCTAATAGTTTATCAATTAC
>JAYTXX010000199.1:0-17724 GCA_043742725.1 Bacteroidota bacterium
TATTCTTTTCATTCGTTTTGTTACTATTTTGTTTACCATTCATATTATTTGTAAATGTATTCAATTCTTTTCATAAATCATCAAACATTTTTTATCACAACAATCATACAATATCAGTGTTCTATTTTCCCACGTTCTCGATACATTTTTCTGAAAAAGAAAAACACTCGAACTGACTACGCACAGCGTCATTGCGATAGCAACGAAGTAATCTCTACACAAAGCATTACTTATAGATTGCTTCTGGCGAAAAGCCATCACAATGACGTGCTATGTTTTTTTTCTGCGTTTAAAAATTCATTAACACATCATCAAATTAATTTATTAGTACATTGTTTTTTCTTTACGAACTCTGCGGTAAATTCTGAAAAAGAAAAACACTCGAACTGCTGAAATTTTAATAATTTCGTTGCCACAAAAACAAATGCAAATTATGATTACTGCTGAAACTCCTCTCCGTTACGATAGAAAAAAATACAAAGACGATACCTTAATTGCTTTATACAAAGGTGTTTTGAAGCCTCGCATGATTGAAGAAAAAATGTTGGTACTTCTTCGTCAAGGAAAAATTTCAAAATGGTTTAGTGGAATAGGACAGGAAGCAGGTTCTGTGGGAGTGGCTATGGCATTGGATAAAGAAGAATATATTTTACCAATGCACCGAAATTTGGGTGTGTTCACTTCGCGCGAAATTCCGTTGAATCGTTTGTTTTCACAGTTTCAAGGCAAACCAAGTGGCTTTACAAAAGGGCGCGATCGTTCATTTCATTTCGGAACTCAAGCGTATAAAATTATTGGAATGATTTCTCATCTTGGTCCGCAAATGGGCGTTGCTGACGGAATTGCGCTTGGTAATTTATTGAAAGAAAATAATAAAGTAACATTTGTTTTTACTGGCGATGGTGGAGCAAGTGAAGGCGATTTTCACGAATCATTAAATGTAGCCGCAGTTTGGAATTTACCTGTAATATTTGCTGTTGAAAATAATGGTTATGGTTTGTCCACTCCAAGCAACGAACAATTTCGTTGCAAACAATTTATTGATAAAGGAATTGGTTATGGAATGGAAGCGGTGCAAGTAGATGGCAACAATGTGTTGGAAGTATATGATACGGTGAAACGATTAGCAGAATCTATTCGCAAAAATCCAAGACCTATTTTATTAGAGTTGATGACTTTCCGCATGCGTGGACACGAAGAAGCATCGGGTACAAAATATGTTCCGAAGGAATTGTTTGAAATTTGGGGCAAAAAAGATCCATTAATTAATTTCGAAAAATATCTTTTGCAAGAAGGAGTGTTAGATGAAAAAATGATTGAAAATTTTAGAGCTGAAATTAAAACAGAAATTGATAATGGTCTTGAAATAGCTTTTGCAGAAACACTTCCAGCACCAACTACCGAAATTGAATTGCACGATATGTATGCGCCATTTGATTTTATTGAAACAAAAGCTACAGGAACTAAAACCAGCAAACGCTTGATTGACGCCATTTCTGATGGATTGCGTTTGGCAATGCGCAAACATTCCAATCTTGTGTTGATGGGACAAGACATTGCAGAATATGGTGGCGTATTTAAAATAACAGAAGGCTTTGTAGAAGAGTTTGGCAAAGAAAAAGTGCGCAATACGCCACTTTGTGAAGCAGCAATAGTAGGAACAAGCTTTGGTTTATCCATCAATGGAATGAAGGCTATGGTAGAAATGCAGTTTGCCGATTTTGTTACCGAAGGATTTAATCAAATTGTAAATAATTTAGCCAAATCACATTATCGTTGGGGACAAAATGCAGATGTGGTTGTGCGAATGCCAACAGGTGCAGCAGTGGCTGCGGGTCCTTTTCATTCGCAAAGTAACGAAGCTTGGTTTACACATACTCCTGGATTGAAAGTTGTTTATCCAGCTTTTCCGAGCGATGCAAAAGGCTTGTTGTTAGCGGCATTTGAAGATCCGAATCCTGTTATGTTTTTTGAACAAAAGGCACTTTACCGCAGTATTACTGAAGATGTGGCGGATGATTATTTTACAATACCAATTGGAAAAGCAAAATTAGTACGCGAAGGAACTGCTGTAAGTATTATTACTTATGGAATTGGAGTGCATTGGGCAATGGAAGTGTTGGATAAACATTCTGAAATTTCGGCTGATTTAGTTGATTTAAGAACATTGCTTCCTTATGATAAAGAAACTATTCTTTCTTCCGTAAACAAAACAGGAAGAGCAATTATACTTCATGAAGATACCTTGATTGGAGGCTTTGGTGGGGAAATGGCAGCTTTTATTTCTGAAAATTGTTTCGAAAATTTAGATGCACCTATTGTTCGTTCTGCAAGTTTGGATACACCTGTGCCAATGAATGCAGATTTGGAATGGAATTTTTTACCAAAAGCGCGTTTTGAGAAACAACTGATAGATTTACTGAATTATTAATACTTCTCTAATTATTACTTTATAACCTTATATTTGCGCCTCTAAAAAATAATATGTACAGAAATTTATTTGTAAAAAAATCTACTTTACCTAATGCTGGAAAAGGCTTGTTTACTAAAGTTGATATAAAAAAAAATGAACGGTTTATTGAATATGTAGGCGAAATAATTACCGAAGCCGAGTTGGACAGAAGAGCCGAAAAAGATGTTTACGGTTATGCATTTTACATTAGTAAAAAAAAATGTATAGATGCCTACTATATGCCAGAAGTGCTTGCCAGATATGCCAATGATGCAAAAGGATTAACAAGAGTAAAAGGGATAAATAATAATTGTTGTTACGAAGTTTATAAGAATAGAGGCTGGATTAAAGCAGAAAAAAATATAAAAGCAGGTGAAGAAATTTTTGTTTCCTATGGAGCAGAATATTGGAGAGATATACGTTACAATATTAAACTGGATGCGGAAAGAGCATTAGAAAAAAAGAAAAATAAGAATGTAAAAAAATAATTTTATACATTTACGAGTACCAACACTACTCGTTATGATAAAAAGAATAATTCGTACTTCTTTCCTGTTGTTCATTTTTGTTGCTTCCTTTTCAATAGCACAAAATAACCCTCAACAACAAATTGATAGTCTTACCAATGTTTTGAAAACAGCCAAGGAAGACACTAATCAAGTAAACACATTAATAAGACTTTCTGCAGTATATCGTCATACAGATATAAATAAGTGTATTGCTATTGCCGAAAAAATGGCAACATTGTCCGAAAAAATAAATTTCAAAAAAGGAATTGCAAGAGCCATTCATCTTCAAGGATTGGTTGATTATTCCAAAGGCGATTTTGGAAAAGCAAAAGAAAAATATACCAAAGCATTAGCTATTTATGAAGAAATAAAAGATGTTACTGATGCTGGTCAAATGATTTATAATTTAGGAGTAGTAGCTGTTTTCACAGGTGATTATGTGTCGGCAAACGAAAAATTTTTGAAAGCATTGAAAATGTATGAATCCATTGACGACAAAAGAGATATGAGTGATTGTTTGATTGCGCTTGCAAATTTATATGGCAGACAAGGCTATGATAAAAAAGAATTGGAGTATCACACCAAAGCATTGAAAGTAAAAACAGAAATGAATGATAAGTATGGAATGGCGGCTTGTTACATTAATATTGGAAATGTGAGCGCCAGAAAACTTCAATACGATAGTGCACTTGTTTATTATAAGAAAGGATTGAAAATGGCAGAGGAAATTCAAAATCAAAAATGGATGTTGAATGTGTTGGGCAATATAGGTGCTGTTTACACCGAGCAAGGAAAACTAAAAGAAGGTTTGGAATATATACTAAAGTCGCTTGATATAGCAGAAAAGATGGGCGATAAAGATGCAATTGCTACTTCACTTAATATGCTTGGAACAAACTATGGAAAACTTGGTGATTATAAAAAAGCAAAAGAATACAGCGAAAAAGCATTGGTGATAGCAACTGCTATTGGTAGTAAAGCTGAAATAAGACAAAGCTACGAAAACCTTGCTACAACAGCCGCTGATACCAAAGATTATAAAATAGCTTATGATTATCATAAATTATTTTCGGATATAAAAGATTCTATTTTAAATGAAAGCAACAATGAACAAATTACAGAATTAGGTGCGAAATATGAAACCGAAAAAAAGGATACGGAAATTAAATTGCTGAACAAAGACAAAGAAATTCAATCGGCTAATTTGCGACAACAGCAAATTGTTATTTGGTTTGGTGGGGCTGGGTTGCTTATTGTACTTGTATTAACATTTTTTGTTTTCAGAGAGTACAAACAAAAACAAAAAGCAAATATTGAAATATCAAAACAAAAAGAAATCATTGAAGAAAAAAATAAAGACATTACCGATAGTATTAATTATGCAAAACGTATTCAAGAAGCAATACTTCCACCACAAAAATTAATTGAAAAATATTTGCCAAATTCTTTTGTGTTTTATAAACCAAAAGATATTGTAGCAGGAGATTTTTATTGGTTGCATGTAATTGGCGATAACATCATTATTGCCGCAGCAGATTGCACTGGACACGGAGTTCCGGGAGCACTCGTGAGTATAGTTTGTTCCAATGCATTGAACAGAACAGCAAAAGAATTTGGAATTACCGACCCAGGAAAAATATTGGATAAGGTTACCGAACTAATTTTAGAAACATTTGAAAGAAGCGAAAGTGAAGTGAAAGATGGAATGGATATTTCATTGTGTACCTTCAATAAAAAAACACAAGAACTGAAATGGGCTGGAGCAAACAATCCATTATGGATTGTGAAAAAGAATAACCAAACTGATTTGAAAACACAATTGATTGAAATTAAACCCGACAAACAACCTATTGGAATTACCGAAAATCCACATGCATTTACAACACACACTGTTCAACTAGAAAAAGAGGACGCTGTGTATTTATTTACCGATGGTTATGCCGACCAATTTGGTGGTGATAAAGGAAAAAAATTCAAGTACAAACAATTACAAGAAAAATTAATTAACACAAGCGAAAAAACATTTGCTCAACAAAAACAAATTCTTGAAAAAACATTTGATGATTGGAAAGGAAATTTGGAACAAGTAGATGATATTCTTTTGATAGGAGTGAGGTTCTGAAAATTCAACACCATCAAAAATTATTCTTCTTCCGTTGTGTCTTCTTTTAAATACACATCAATCAAACCTTCTGGCGCATCAATGTGAATTTGTTTCATCGTTCTATCTATAGAAATAATAAATTCTTCTTTGGCAGGAATTAAAATTTCCACATCTCCTTTTTGTATTTGAAAAATGGCTTGTTGCGGAAATTCAAGCATACCTTTCACAATTCCTATTTCTCCATAGTGTTTATCAATCACAGCAAAATTAAGTATTTCGTGAAAATAGAATTGTTTGTTTTTCAATGGAGGTAAAAAACTCAATGGCAAGTACAATCCTTTTTTTACTAATTCTTCTGCACGTTCAATTGTTTCAATTCCATCTAAACTAACAGTGGCAATGTTTTCTCGCAGTGTAATTTTTTTTATAAAAAAAGGAACCAAACTGTTATTAATGTCAATAAAAACGCTTTCCAATTTTTTGTAACGCGAAGGGCTGTCCACATCCATTATAAACACTACTTCTCCTTCGTTCCCAACTTTTTTTGAAATATATCCTAAACTAAAACAATCGTTTTTTGTCATTTGCAATTAAATAAAAATAGGCATTCTTGATTCAAGAATGCCTATTTTAAATGATTTGTATGTTAATTTTATGCTTCTGCTTCAGCTTGTGGAGCTTCAGGTGCTGCACTTTCTTCAACAGCAGGAACTTCTGCGGGAGGAGTGTTTTTTGCAATAACCTTTGCTGCTTTTGCTGCTTTTGATTCAGCTTCTGCATTCATACGGTTTTTGTAAGCATCTTTTTTAGCATTATCCAATTTGCTTATTTTACCTTCTACTTTCGTTTCTTTATCCGACAACCATTTTGCATATTTTGCATCAGCTTGTTCTTGAGTTAAAGCACCTTTTTTAACTCCACCTTGCAAGTGATTTTTGTACATCACTCCTTTGTATGAAAGGATTGCACGGCAAGTGTCTGTTGGTTGAGCACCATTATTTAACCACGCTAACGCTTTGTCATTGTCGATTAAAATAGTTGCTGGATTTGTAGTTGGGTTGTACGTGCCAATTTTCTCAATGTATTTTCCATCTCGAGGTGCACGACCATCCGCAATTACAATGTGGAAGAAAGCTGAAGCTTTTTTTCCATGTCTTTGTAATCTAATTTTTACTGGCATTTTAAATTGTTTTTTTAATTAATAATTTTCCCTATCTATATTTTGGGAATGCGAAAGTAAGAAAATTAATTTATATAAAAAAAATAATGTTTTTCAGAATGATTTTAATAGCTTTCATTGTGTTTGATGTATTTGCTTATTTAAAAGAATAACATAATATTAAAGTGGGCATTGTATTGATTCTACTGCTTTTATTTGTAGCTTTGCGAAAAAATTCAAAAAAAATATGACAAATACCGCATCACATTCTATTTTAGTTCCTATTGATTCTACCGAACAAACAATTATAGCACTTCACCAATCGTATAATTTAGCACGTTTAACCAATTCAAAAATTGTTTTATTAAGCATTGATGAAGATGATACGAAAAATGTTCAAAAACGTTTGGACGAATTAGCAAAAGAAGCATCTGAAAAATCGGGGCAACCGACAGAAACAATGATTCGCAAAGGCAATGTATATGAAGAAATAAATAAAGTTGCAGATGTTATTAATCCAATGTTTATAATGATTGGATTAACTTCAAAAATTAATATTTCCAAAATTATTGGAAAAAATGCCTTTAAAATGGTGCGTGAGTCCAATCATCCAGTAATTACTATTCGTGGCAAACATCACCGTGATGGTTGCAAGGTTATATTACTTCCTCTTGACTTAAGTAAAGAAACACGCGAAAAGGTTACTAAAGCTATTGAATTGGCTAAATTATTTAATGCAACCATTCGTGTTATTTCTATTTTAACTCAAAATGATGAAGAAGCTGAAAACAAATTAATATCCTATTCAAACCAAGTTTGGAAATATATTAAAGAAGAAGGTGTTCGTTGTTCAATTAAAACATTAAGAGGTCAAGATATTCCGCAAATGATTTTGGATTATGGAAAAGAAGTGGAAGCTGATTTGATTTTGATTATGAGTAAAGCAGAGTTGAGTATGCGTGAATTTTTTATTGGAACTGTTGCTCAACGAATTATTAATGAAAGTGAAATACCTGTTTTGAGTTATCGTCCTATGGAACGTAAGGATACTTCGGTGTTTACGCCATATTAATTTACAATATTCTATAAAATAAAAATGCCTCTGAAAATTCAGAGGCATTTTTATTTTGTAGTTGTCAATTACTATTTTGTATTTTTTCTTTTTGAACTTTATTTACGTTGTATTTTACAAATGGAAAGGAAATCAACTGTTTTATCTACACAAATTCTTTTTCTAATAATTCTCTCAATCTTTCAGGAGTTAAAGTATGTTTAAGTTCTCCTTCTTTTGAAATAGAAATTTCGCCTGTTTGTTCTGATACAACAATAGCAATAGCATCGGTGTTTTCGGTAATTCCCACAGCGGCTCGGTGGCGCATACCCAAGTGTGCTGGAAAATCTGAATTTTCTGTAACTGGCAATACACAACGTGCAGCAGTAATAATATTGTTTGAAATTATAACAGCTCCATCGTGCAAAGGAGAGTTTTTATAAAATATACTTTCAATCATTCGCACATTTACTTTTGCATCAATCACATCACCTGTGTTGGCATAAAATTTCAATTCATTGTTTTTTGTGAGAATAATAATTGCTCCAGTTTTGCTTTCGCTCATGTTTTTGCATGCTTTTACAATACTATTGATATCAAGCATTTGAGCTGAACTTACATTCCATTTAAAATCAAAAAAACTTTTCTTGATTTTTCCTTTTGTAAAAAAATCGGCTGTACCAATGTATAACAAAAAGCGTCTTAACTCTTGTTGAAATACAATGAGTAGCGCAATAAAACCAACATCAATAAATTTTCCGAGTATGCTACCAAACAATTGCATACCAAGTGCTTTTACCAGTAACCAAAGCAAGTACAACAGAATGATGCCAATAAAAATATTGATAGCTACAGTGCCTTTTACCAAATAATATAATTGATAAATGAGTAGCGCTACCAACAAAATATCAATCACATCAATTAATTGAATGGCTATGAATGCTGGTATAAATAGGTTTAACATTTTGTAAGTATAATCATTTTATAAAACCATGTGTTTGCTTTGTTTTTAAATCAATTTTTCATATTCACAAACTGCAAAGGCAAATCGTAATTTCCTTTTCTCATCAATGCAATCACAGCTTGTAAATCATCAATTTTTTTAGCATTCACACGCACTTGGTCATCCATTATTTGTGCTTGTACTTTTAGTTTTGAATCTTTAATGTCTTTAATAATTTTTTTTGCTACTTCTTTGTCAATTCCTTCTTTAATGCGAATTTCCTTGCGTATCATCATTCCCGAAGCAACTGTTTCTTTTCCAAAATCCAAACACAAAGGATTTAAGTTTTGTTTAATCATACGCGAACGAATAGCATCGGTGATAGCTTCCAAGCGCATATCGTTTTCGGTAAGTATTTGCAATGTCATTGCTTTTTTATCGTGATTGATTTCACTTTTTGAACCATTAAAATCAAAGCGATTTAAAATTTCTTTTCTCGCTACGTTTATTGCATTGTCGAGCAATTGCGCATCTACTTTGTTTACTATATCAAATGAAGCCATATAAAATATTAAGATGATGAATTAAAAAATATTTTTCGTTTTATGCAAATATAACAGAAGGAAAAAATGTAGAAAAAAATAAACACAATTTCATTAAAACAAGTAACCATATTTTTGTTTCAAGAATTTAGAATTTCCTAAATCACCATGTTTTTTATTTCCCCAAGGATTAAAACTATATGCAATCATTATTTCGTGCGAGCCACTGCTATAGCTACGCAATTTGCTGATTAAAAAATCATATGAATAACTTACTTGAAAATTTTCTAAAAAACGTGCGCCAACGTGTAAAGCAATGGCATCGTTCAAACGAATTGAAACACCTGTAAATATTTTTTCTTTGTAATGCAATCGCAACGTATAATCAAGCATAATAGGTACTCCAATTGTGTAATTTGCATAAAATGTACTTTCCCATATATAATCAGGATTTTGGGCATAATTGTATCCCAAGGTAAGATGTGTTTGAGATACATATTTCATTAATCCTTTTTTTGTAGAATCGTTTTTATAAAATTCTACATCGGTTCCAATTAAGTGTAATGAACTTAATCCAATATGAAATCTGTCGTTATATAAATAAATTCCTGCCGAAGCATCTGGTGCCCAAGAACTATTTACAATATGTTGGTCAATAGCTGGATCTTGTGTGTTGTGTAATAATATTTTATCGCCATCCAATGTATATTTTCCATAATTTCCTGCAACTCCTCCAGATAGTTCACAATCCGAAAAACGTAAATGAAAAGCAAAACTTGCTCCTATATTAAATTGTTTTAAAGGACCAATATTATCCTGCATTAAATAAGTTCCAACTCCAATTTTGCCTTTCCATAGTCGGCTATGTAAACTAAAGCCTTCTGTTGATGGTGCACCATTATAACCAGTCCATTGATTACGATAACTGATGCGTGCATCTATACCACGTTTGGTTCCTGTAATTGCAGGATTTATCATAAAATTATTATTCTTGAATTGAGAATAGTAAGGCATTTGTTGTGCAACAACAGAAGAAGTGATAAAAAGTAAAAAAAAGTATAAAATTATTTTTTTCAAACTAAAAAAATTATTTAATAATTGTAACTGTTCCGTGAAATACACCAGCACCATCGCCCAAATCCATCACATAAAAATAAGTAGCTGTTGGCAACTCTTCTCCTAACGATTTTCCATCCCAATCATTTGTATAGCCACGTTTTGTAAAAACTACTTTACCATTTCTATTGTATATTTCTAATTTATTGTTTGGATATTTATGAATATTTCCAATATACCAAGTATCATTATTTCCATCGCCATTGGGAGAAAAGGTATTGTAAAAAACAACATCGGTGCTTGGGTTTACATTCACAATCATTGAGTCTGTTGCAAAACACTTATGTGTTTCATCCGATACAGTTAAATAATACGTTGTTGTTTTAAGAGGCTCTGCATCTGGGTTTGCAGTATAGTAATACATCAATGTGTTTTTTGGAATCCAATCATAATAAAAACCACCGCTACCTTGAAGCGTTACTCGTTCTCCTAAATTGATTGTGGTATCATTGCCTGCATTTGCAGGTGGAGTAGGTATTACAGTAATTGTAACAGCATCTACTTTATTAGCACAACCAGGGAAACTTGCTGTTAAAGTATAAACAGTGGTTACTGTAGTACTTGAAATAGGATGTGGCGAAGTAGGATTATCCAAAGTAGCTGTTGGTGTCCAAGAATAAGTAACATTTTGTCCTGTAACATTGTAAACTCCACCAAGTCTGGCACTGCTGAATTCACAGATGCTTGTGTCTAATCCAGCATCAACATATTTGATATAAAAAAGTTGAATTAAAACAGTTGCTTTTTTTACAGCACCCGTGTCATCTGTTACAGTTAGTGTATAGGTTATATTTGAAGATGGAGTAGCAGTAGGGTTTGCAATATTGTTTGCAGATAAACCACTAATAGGAGACCAAGAAAATGTATAAGGAGCCATTCCACCACTTGCGCTTGGCGAACCTCCTATGGTTACACTTTGTCCAGGGCAAACGCCTTGACTTGCTCCTGCACTTACAATAAATTGTGCAAGTGAATTATGTTGAATAAGCAAAAATATGATGATTGTAAAAAAATGATATTGTTTACTTTGCTTAAACATACTTTAAGTACTAATTAATTTGAGAAACAAAAATAAACATATAAAATTTAATTAAGAAGCAAAGTTGTTATAAATCAAAAAGACTGCTCAATTAAGTAGCAGTCTTTTTGTTGTTGTTTAATTTATAAAAGCTAAAAACGCTCTAATTGTGAAAAATAAAAATTGCCTTCAATTTGCGCATTTTCATCGCTATCGGAGCCGTGAACAGCGTTTGCTGCAATTGACTTTGCATATATTTTTCTTATGGTTCCTTCTGCAGCTTGAGTAGGGTCCGTTGCTCCAATTAATTTTCTAAAATCCAATACCGCATTTTCTTTTTCTAAAATAGCTGCCACAATAGTACCTGATGACATATAATCAACCAATTCAGTATAAAAGCCTCTTTCTTTATGTACTTCATAAAATTTGCCTGCTGCCTCTTTTGAAAGTTGTGTATATTTCATAGCCACAATACGAAAACCTGCTTCGTTTATCATTTTTAAAATCCCACCTATGTAGCCATTTGCCACAGCATCAGGTTTTATCATTGTAAATGTTCTGTTTGTTATCATTTATGTTTTTATTTTATGTTTTTATTTTATGTTTTAAATTGCGGGTGCGAAATTAGAAAAAATATTCGCTCATTTTAAAACTTAATGAAATAAAAAAATCCTTCACAAAATTACATTTGTGAAGGATTTTTTTAAAATAGTAAACTACTTATTTTGTAGTTGTTGAATCCGTTGAATTTTGTGGCTCGGTTCCCATTTCGGTTGCCGATGAATCTAAATTTTTATTAAGCCCTTGTTCCATTGCATCTTTGAATTTGTCACCAAACTCTCCACCTGCATCATGAATAGCGGAAATACCCATAACTAATTTAATTGAAAGCAAAGAAGCAACAATTCCCAACACTAATCCTGCAATTGCTAAACCTCTTTTTCCACCTGTTTTACCAAGTTTCATCATTCCCATAATACTAAATATTGTTCCAAGCAAACTTACGATAGCCCAGAAAATGCCTAAACCATAACCTCCTCCCAATATTGCAGATGCAGTTACTGCAATTGCAACTGGAAAATATAAAACTAATGCTACTAAAGAAATTACGAAACCAGCTGTTCCCATTCCTTTTCCTTGTGGTGTTTGTGTTGTTTGTTCCATTTTTTTTTGTTTTAGTTTGACGTATTTTTTATTTATTTAGCTAAAAAACGAATAATATTGAATATAACAAGAAAATTGTTTTAACAGTTATAAACAATTTTACAAACAACTTATTTTTTTCTTGCCTGTACGCCACTATAAAAACAGTTTCTACTATTTAGCGATAATTATTTTCTGATTACAAATTATTTGATTGTCAGATGTTGTAGAAACAAAATAAATTCCATTTGCTTTATCCGAAATATCAATAGTTTGTTGTTGTTTGCTTGTTGTAGTTTGAAAAATAATTTCTCCAAGTATATTGTAAATTTTAATTTTTAAATTTTTTGTACTGTTTTTTATTTCAAAAATTCCATTGTTTGGATTTGGAAAAATAGTTGTTGATTCAGTTTTTGAAAATGATTCAATATCGGTTATTGTGAAATTAGAATACGCATAACCAATTCCCCAGCCACCCGAATTAAATATATCATCTCCAGCAAACCACATTTTAATATGGGAACTATCTATCAAAACTGCAGGAGCTCTCATATCTCGAGCAGTCCAAGTAAAATCATTTTTATGAAAAATAGCTTGAGCATCTTCCACAAATCCTGTTATTCCATTTGGAGAATAAGCATGCTGTATAGCCATTTGTTCCCAAGTAGATGTTTCTTGTGCTACATCATAGTAAAGATGAACTTCATTTCCAATAACCAAAGCATTGGGTGTTGAATAGCCATAATAAGATTGCGAAGGAGGATATAGTACGCCTTGTGTTAAAACTTTTTGAGGAACACTAAAATTGTGTCCATTAGAAGATGTCATCAACCCAATAACAGATTGCCCTGCTGGATAAATTGTATCTTGTCTTGAACCTACACCAACAAAATAAAGATAAATTTGATTCTGATAAACCACCGCACCGGGTTCTGCTACAGAGTAACTCATCCAATCGGTTGGCACTCCCGAAGGAATTAATAATATACTATCTTTTGCCCAGCTTATACCGTCTATAGATGTAGCATGTCCAATTCCCATAACTCCTATGTTTTTATTCAATGGTATAGCCGAATAATACATGTGATACAAACTATTAAAGTAAACCACAGAAGGTGTTTCCACTCCCTTTGCGTCCCAAGCAGTAGTGTCGGAACTATTTAATAACAAAGGAACAGTGTCCGCCAACGTCCAATTTATTCCATTAGAAGATTTCATAAGATAAGGTACAACATTGCCATCAAATGGTCCAGCAGGTCCATTGGTAGATGTTGCATACATCCAGTATTCATTTCCAATTTTCAAAACACTTGGATCGTTCCACATTCCAGGGTTTGGTTGCGACATTGGAATTATAGGATTGGAAGGATATGGAATGAACGATTGTGCCATTACATTTTTAAACCAAATGCTAATCAATACAATTGCTAACGTTTTAATTGTTTTCATTTTTTAAAAAATTAAATGTGATTCAATTTTAATAAAAATACTGCAATAATGAATAAAAATAAAATATTACTTGTAATCATACCAATCTTTTCTTCGACTCAATTTCAAATCTTTTAATACAGATGATTTTACATTTATATCCAACGAAAAACTTTGACGAAAACCAAATGGTACCCAGTTGAAACGCATTTCCCAGCAATGCAAATCGCGATACACATTAATAGAAGTAAGTGTAGGTTTTTTACTTATAAAATCATAACCCGATGAAACACTTATTTTCCATTTTTTAGTAAGACTAAAGTCGCCACTAAAGTTCAACGATTGTGTTGTTTGTTCTGTGAAATATTGTTTGTTGTAATTCAATGTATAGTAGATGTTCAAATTCCAAGGAACATTAAAATCAACATACGCTTCGGGATGCGAATTGATATAATCTAATTCATCTTGAGTAGCTGTTGTTGCTGGTTTTGCCACATTCTTTTTTTCTTTACTTTTCAAACTTGTACTTAACGAAACACTTGCATTGGTCAAGCGTCCAACACGTCCATTGTTCCATTCGTATTCATTTACAATTCCTGTTCCTGTCGAATTTATTTTATATGGATTTAAGGTTGCATTGGCATTGATGTCTAATTTTTTGAAAAGTTTTGTACGTCCTGTTAAATTAATGTTCGACCAATTAAAAGTATTCACAGCCATGTTGTATGAAAATGAAATTCCGAAATTTTCAATCAACGAAACTTTTTTGTTTACAAATCCAGAATCGGTTTGTACGCGTGTTTTAGCTTCCAATGTATTACTCAAACTAAATGCAACATTACCTAATTTTCCTGTGGCAGGTGTTCCATATATTCCATTTCCAAAAATAGAATATTGTTCAGTTCTTCCTGTGTTGTCCGTTTGAACTGTTTTATAATAACCATATTTATCTTCTCCAAAATCGGGACGATAATTTGCTGAAATTGTTGGAATAGCAACGTGTCGAATTTGTTTCAAATGTTTGGTTTTAAAATAATAATCACCATACAAGCGAGTGCTCAATCCCGCAGAAAGACTATAATCATAAATTATTTTAGTTTCATTCACTGTATCAATAAACACAGGTGTAACATTTGGGTCATATATTTTGTGTATCGTTTTAAAATACATTGTACTCGATGTATTAATTGTGGGAGTAAGTGTAAAATATTTTAAAAGATTAATAGAAGTGCTAATTGGAACAGCCAAATGAACACCGTTTTGCATGTGTTCTAATGTTTGATTTGAAAATAGTGTAGAATCATAAGCGCTAATATCGTTTCGTGCATTGGCTGTTGCGCTCACTCCAATTTTGTCGTACCATTTATTTGAAACATTGTTTTTGTTTTTAAATGGATAAATACGATTCATATTAAAAGCTAATTCGGGTAAGCTCGCATCTATTTTTTTTGTTATTGTATTTTGACTATGTCGCATACTTGCAGAGAAATTAAAAGGAGTTCCAGTAAATGTTTTTGAATACATTATATTCGATTGAAAAGTATTTTTCAAATAATCTCCTGTTACATTTCCATTGTATTTATTGTATGAACTGCTTCCAATATTTACGTTTGCCGAAAAACTTCTTCCTGGATGCGACTTTGTATCTTGTGTGTGCGACCAACGGATAAAAAATATATTTTGAGAAGTGGAATTAGGTAAAGCTTTGTCGCCTGTAATAATTTGTGAAAATGCAATGTTTGCATTTCCGCTATATTTGTAGCGTTTACGATAATTGCTATTTGCTCTTCCTCCAAAACTTCCGTTGGAATAAATATCGCCAGTAAGAGCTAAATCAATGTGTTCGTTTGCTCCAAAATAAAATCCACCATCTTTTAAAAAGAAACCCAAGTTTGCCGATTCTCCATAATTGGGAAGCAATATTCCCGATGCTCTTCCTTTTTTATTAGGAAAAAAACCAAATGGAATTGCAAGTGGAGTAGGGATGTCGGCAATATAAAGTTGGGCAGGACCAGTTACAATTTTATCATTCGGAATAACTTTTATTTTTTTAGCTCCAATATAATAATGTGGATGCTCTAAATCGCAAGTAGTATATTTTCCGTGCCCAACATAATAAACGTTATTGGTATCTTTTTTTATGTCTCGCCCATGAATAAAGCCTTCGCCTTGTTGTGTGATAACATCATTAATTTTTCCTTTTTTAGTTTTAAA
The DNA here is from genome assembly GCA_043742725.1 of Bacteroidota bacterium. GTDB lineage: Bacteria > Bacteroidota > Bacteroidia > 2-12-FULL-35-15 > 2-12-FULL-35-15 > 2-12-FULL-35-15. The sequence goes on from JAYTXX010000199.1 coordinate 15,680, forward strand.
ATTGTAAGTGATTTGTTCGGCAGTAAATTTTTCGGTGCCTTGTTCAAAAACAGGTTTTTGAATTTCTTTTCCTAAACTATCCTTTATGCTTGTTGCATATACTTTGTTGTTTCCAAAATCCAACTCAATATAACCTGCTGTTAAATGCAAACCATCGTAATTTACTTCGGCATTGTTATAGAGGTATGCTTTTTGATTTACCATATCAATCAACATCGAATCTTTTGCACTATAAATTACTTTTTCTTTTAGGAATGAATTTGATTCACTATTTTTTTTAACTGTATCATTGGCTAAAGCAGTTGAAGACACACGTGCATAGCTTGTTGCAGTTATTAACAAACTAAAGAGGATAAAAAATACATTTGCTTTAATTGAACGCAATGCTAACAGTTATTTTTGTTTGGTTATTTGTATGATTAGTAAAGCTCAAAACTAAAAAAAAAACAAACATTTATTCTTTGCCCAAAAAGAGTTTGCAAACAATAAAATGTTGTTAATTAATAAAACTACTAACGTGAAAAAATATACGTATCTATTTTTAATTCTGTTCTCCTGTTTTTTAGGGAGCTCGTTTACTTCAAAATTCAAGCCAAGCTTTGCTATCAAAACAGTAGTAATAGATGCAGGGCATGGTGGCAAAGACCCTGGATGTCATGGAGGAAAATACAAAGAGAAAGATGTAGCTCTTGCAGTAGCACTAAAATTGGGCAAATACATTGAGGATAATATGAAAGATGTGAAGGTAATTTACACACGCAAAACCGATGTATTTGTTGAATTACAAGAACGTGCAAACATTGCCAATCGTGCAAAAGCCGATTTGTTTATATGTGTTCATTGCAATTCTGCTTGTGTGAGAGATAAACGATTGAAACGTGATGTTTGTAAAGATGAAGTGCGTGGAGCAGAAACGTATGTAATGGGAATAAAAAATGAAAAAGGAAAATTAGATATAGCCAAACGCGAAAATTCTGCAATGTTATTAGAAGATACTTATGTGCAAAAATATGATGGCTTTGATCCTAATTCTGATGAATCATATATCATAATGAGCATGTTTGCTGATACTTATGTAAATCAAAGTTTAAGTTTTGCATCAAAAGTTCAAAAACAATATGCAAGCAAAACAGGTCGTTTGGATAAAGGCGTGAAACGTGCAAGTTTGTGGGTACTTTGGAGAACTTATATGCCAAGTGTTTTAACTGAAATAGGTTATTTAACAAACCCTGAAGAAGCTCAATTTTTAGGTTCAGAAAAAGGACAACACTATATTGCTTCAAGTATTTTTAGAGCATTTAGAGATTACAAAGATGAGTTGGAAGGCGTTACTAAAAAATATGATGACGATTTTGAAAAGCAAGAAGTTTATAAAATGAGTAAGGAAGATTCGCTTGAAATTGAAAATATTAAAAAAGCAAGTGTTGTTGAAAAACCTGATAGCAATGCTGTTCCACTTGTCAATGAAAAAAAGATGGAAATAGTGGAGGAGAAAAAAGAAGAACCAAAAATTACGCAAAAGGAAGAAGCTAAAAAAGTGACTGAAGCAGAAAAATTACCAGTTGTTTATAAAGTACAATTATTATCTTCTGATAAAAAAATTCCATTTGATAGTGATAAATTAAAAGGAATAGAAAATCCTGGAGAATATATTGAAAATGGAATATTCAAATATACAGCTGGTGAATTTACAAGCAGAGAAGACGCTGCTTTGATGCAAACTCAATTACGCAAAAATGGTTTTAAAGATGCTTTTGTAATTGCAATGCAAGATGGAAAAAGAGTGGTAATGAAATAGTTTTAAAAAATCAATACAAAGGATTTGAATCGTTCTTCTGAAATTTTTGTTTCCTTGTACTTACTAATAAATGCTCCAATTCTATTCAGAAGTTGTTCAAGATGAATAAATAAAATAACGATTTTTTCATTTTGAATTAAACAACAAATCAGTATCTTCGTTTCGTTAAAGTGAACACCCTAAAGGAATTATTTTACAATAAAAATCCTTAACCACTCCATTATTATTATTTTTAATTTAATTAATA
>JAYTXX010000200.1:0-7519 GCA_043742725.1 Bacteroidota bacterium
TTCAAACGAATGTTAATAGAATTAGTAGAAGTAGGGTTTGGAAAAATAGAAATGTTGGTGTTGTTTTTTATACTTTCTATTCCCAATCGCGAAGAATCGAGCACCACAAAAGAGCCCATCATTCCGCCATCTTCGTGCATTAAAATATGGCAATGAAACATATAAGGAATTGTATCATTTGTGAAATCGGTAAATTTTGTAATGAATCGAATCGAATCTCCCGAAGGAACTAATACTACATCTTTTCTTCCAGCTTCATCGGGTGTTGGTGCATTTCCATTTTTATCTAAAATAAAAAATTGAACATCGTGTATATGAAATGGATGCGCTACCATTGTTTCATTCACAAGTTTCCAAATTTCAATACTGTTAATTGGAATGCCATAATCAATGCGCATCATATCAAAAGTACTATCATTAAAATAAAATGGACCATCCATCACCATTTGACTATCAGCTGTAAAACGAATGGTTCGTGTAATATTAGCCTGTGATTCGAGATAAGGATTATTATTCGCTAGTGTTGTTGAAATACTTGTAACAGGATTTGTTGTTTGCGCAACAACATTTATTTTCATAATGTTATAATCAATTCCATTCAAAGGGCTATCCATTGGCGGACTTCCGGGAGGCATTGGCATTGTTGGGCCACCTTGCATACCAATTGGCATTTCGGAAGCATAACTCATTAAATAAAATGATTGCGTATTCATTCCATTTGCATCTATAATAATTTCGGCTCTTTCGCCAGGAGCAAGTCGCACTCGTGTTGTTAAATAAGCTGAATTGAGCAAACCACCATCGGAAGCAATTTGATAAAATTGTTTGTTCGCAGAAAATCCAAAATTAAAAACTCGCTCTCCAGATGCATTCAACAAACGTATTCTCACCATTTGTGCAGGAATATTCAAATATGGATTTTGAGTTCCATTTACAAGTAGTGTACTATCTTCCATTCCTAATGGCATTGCTTGGTTGGTAGAATCGTATTGTTGGCATTGAACAATTATAGGAAAATCATCTACGCCATATTTTCTCGGAAGTGTAAGTGATGATTCATTATTATCACGAACTATAATTAATCCTGCTGCACCTTTTATAGCTTGCTCTGCAGTTTTTTTATGCAAATGTGGATGATACCAATATGTTGCCGCATTATCCATTACTGTAAATATTGGGTTCCAACTTGTGTTTGGTAGAATAGGAGTATAGGGTCCGCCATCGAATATTGCTGGAAGATGAATGCCGTGCCAATGCACAGTAGTTGTGTCTTTCAATTGATTGTTTACTTGAATTGAAATGTTTGTTCCTTTATTGAAAATCAATGTAGGTCCCAAATAATGATTGGCATTGAATGCATAAGTATGAGAAATAGCACCTGAAAAAAATTGTACACTATCTTCATGAACACTTAAATTGTAATTAGGTCCAATTAGCGTATCTGGTATAAACAAAGCTGTTTGGGCTTTTATTATCAAACTAATACTTATAAAAAATAATGTTACAATTTTTTTCATCTGCTAAAATTTTAAAACAAAAATTTATTCAACAATTATTTTTTTTGTTTCTTTTCCAATGCTTGTTTTCATGTTCACAAAATAAGTTCCTTTTGAAACATTAGTAACATCAAGCATTTGCTTTGATTTTCCTTGAGGAATACTTATTTGTTTGGATGAAATTAATTTTCCATTTATATCCAGCAATTCAATTGTAGTTTGTTGAGCCGATTTAAAATCAACATCTATTGAAACTACATTTGATGTTGGATTTGGATAAATAGAAATGTTATTCAAAAATGCGTTTGCTTCTTCAATACCAGCTACAGTTCCTGTGAAAGCAAGATTATCAACCCACAAATAATCATTAGCAGTTGGGTTTGTACCACTTGCTTTTAATATAATTATACACGTATCGGGAGCATTGCCATTCACATAATTAAAAGTGATGCTGAAATTTGCCCAACTCATTGCCATTCCTGAAAGTGTTTGACTTGCCGTAGCAATCGTTTCTCTCATATTTGTTGATGTATTCCATCTTGTAAGTTTAACAAAAAGAGAACCTTGACTGCTACCGTAAATCATGTGTTGCCATTTTCCTGTAAAGTATTGTGGACGTTGAGTGAAAGCAAACCCAGATAATGGTTGTTTCGTAATCGTATCTAATTCACCACTAACCGCCATTCCATTTACTACACTTGTTCCTGCCATTTTTGAAGTTAGTTTAAGATAGGAAGTGCCTGGATTTCCTGGTGTTGCTTTAGTTGCAGTATATACCGAAAATTTTGAAGTAACACCATTCATTGTTCCCCAGTTGTCAGGTATTTCATAGCTTCCAACATTTGTCCAGCTTTCAAAGCCATTGTTTGGAATTTGAGCTTTTGCAAATGATGCGATTAAAACAAAAGCCACGATAATGTAGTTTAATTTTTTCATGATTAAATATTTTTGATGATTGATAAAATAAAAAAATGAGTAGATAAATTCTTCTATAAATGAAATGTAAATGGATTCAACAAAAGAACTTTGTTGAATAAGAAAATAGAATTCTATATTCTAAAAGTACAAAGAAGTGTATTTATTGGAATTCCGCTATTAGGAGGAGAATGACTGATATTAAAAACAGCAATACTTTGTGTTGATTTTAAAATTTGTATTGGTTGAGTTTTTGGAAGAAAAAAAATATTAAACGAAAGTTTTTGAAACGAAATAATTGTTGAAGGAGTTCTGTAATTATTTTGTTCTGCTTTTACAAAAACTGTTTTTGTATCACAGCATTTTGATTTGTGCTCTTCGTTTTCGTGTTTGCATTTGCAGTTTTTGTTAAAATCAATTCCTAAGATGGTATAAGAATTTTTGCCCATACAATAATGTATAGAAATTCTAATTCCTATTATAGATATAGAAAAAATAAAAACAAAAAAGAATGCAACTATTTTTTTCATTATGCCAAATTTAAACATTAAAATGGTTTTTCACAAACAAACATATAAATTCTTTTTTACCGAAATTTAGTATGTAAATATCATTCCAGCACCCCAGCCCATATCACTATCATAATGAGTAGAAATGGAAATATATTTATTTGTAATATATCGGAAGCCAACCATATATTCTTTATCTGTGTTAATCATTAATCCAAAACGCAAACGAGGTGTAAGTGGAATATCCTCTCTTGATAATTGAAATCGAAATTTTCCATCTCCATCAATTCTTATATCTGCTAAAATTAACATTGGTAAGGTGTATGTAATACCTATTATCACAGTATGCCGATTATCTTTATTGCTTAATTGATTAAACCAATTGTATTTTTCACTACCAAATATATTATCAACACTTCCTTCCATATCAATGAAAGTTTTTTGCGGAGTACCTTCTTTTTTGTAATGAAAATCAAAACCAATGTATGGATAAAGCCATTGCATTTTACCAATATATCTTCCAAGCATTGTTTCACTTTCATAACCATGAATATCGTGATAACCCAAATGCCACAATGTGCTTAATTTCCACCGTGTGCTTGCAAACATTGCTTCTCCATCAGTTCCATTTGTTTCTATTCCAGCTCTTGTCATAAAATGAAACTTTCTATCATCCGCAAATAATTTTCGTTGTGCTAATTTTTTATTTGGAATTTCAGGATTGTCTGGAGAATTTTCATAACTAAATACTCTTCCCATCCCACTCATCATGTGGTAAAGAATATGACAATGAAAAAACCAATCCCCACTTTCGGTTGCCGCAAATTCAATGGTATCAGTTTCCATTGGCATAATGTCAATAATATTCTTCATTGGAGAATATTCTCCTTGTCCATTTAATAATCTGAAATCGTGTCCGTGTAAGTGCATTGGGTGGCGCATCATAGAGCCATTGTATAAAATAATTTTTAAATTTTCTCCTTTGCGAATTAAAATTTTATCAATCTCCGAAACCACTTTATTATCCAAACTCCACACATAGCGGTTCATATTTCCTGTAAGTTCAAATTTTAAATTTTTTGTTGGCGCAATTGGCAAGGTGGTTTTATTTACTGCTTTCAACATTCCATAATTAAGTGTAGTAATTTCTTGTTGTTCCCCTTGCTTTGTGTCAGTTAATGGCAAGTTGTTTTGAATTTTTATATTCTCTTTTTTCTTTTTCTTTTTTTCTTCTCCAGTAATTTCAGGATACATTACCGTATTCATATCCATTGACTGGTTGCTCATTTGCATTCCCATTGACATCAAATTTCCATTCATAGCCATCATATTATTCATCATTTTCATTCCATCAAAATATTTCAATTTTGATAATCGTTCTGCAATTATTTTTTCTCCGCTTCCTAACCATATTGAGGTTGATGATGTCCTGTCTTCTGACGTAGCTCGAAGTTCATAACTTTTATTATCAGGAATGGTAACAATAATATCATACGTTTCAGAAACAGCAATTATTAATCGGTCAACTTCTACAGGTTCTATATCATTGCCATCAGTAGCAACAACCGTAATTTTTCCACCACCATAAGTTAACCAAAAATAAGAAGATGCACCTGCATTGGCTATTCGTAATTTTACTTTATCTCCTGCTTTGTATTGGCGAATTTCACTTTCATTTTCCCCATTTATTAAAAACTTTTCATAATACACATCGCTCACTTCCATTGCATTCATTCGTTTCCATTCGTTGGTAAGTTTTGTTTTAAAGTGATGTGTTTTTATTGCTTCGCCATAACTTTGAGTTGTTCCTTTTTTTATAGCAAACCAATCAGTAGCATTGTGCAAACTTCGATGAACTTCTTTTGGATTCATATTCGTCCATTCACTTAAAACGATTGCTATTGTTGGTATTTCGGGTTCATTTCGTTTAAGCAAAATCATTGAACCATACATACCAATTTGTTCTTGCAATCCCGTGTGGCTATGATACCAATGAGTCCCAGATTGAATAATTGGAAAACGATATAAGTGCGTAGTATTCGGTTTTATTGGCATTTGGGTAAGATTGGGAACACCATCATATTTATTTGGTAAAAAAATTCCGTGCCAGTGCATAGATGTTGTTTCTTTAAGCTCATTGTGCACATATATTTCGGCAGTATCACCTTCGGTAAAAGTGAGCGTAGGCATTGGTATTTGTCCGTTTACAGCAATGGCACGTTTTGTTTTCCCTGCAAAATTAACTGTTGTGTCTTTCACATATAAATCATAACGTACAATTTTTTGTGCTTGAGATTTATAAGGAACAATCAACAACAAAAACAAAATTGTTGTGAAGCAATTTTGTTTTTGTAATCTCCGAAAAATTTTCATTTAAAGCAATTTTAGATAAAAAGACAAAGGCTTATTGAAACCTTTGCTATCAATGAATAAAGTTTATTAATTTACTGGTGATTTTATGGCTTTATAGCCATTGATGATGGGCTTTTTCCTACATCTATATTTTTAATAAATGAATGATTGGAAACATTTATAATACTTACATAATTACTATTTTGAACTGCAACGTAAGCTATACTTTCATCAGAATTAAAAATAATCCAACGAGGATTATTTCCTACAGAAATTGCTCCTCTATCTATCCAGTGTGAACCCATAATTGTAAACCAATGAACAGAGCCATTTGTTACATCACTCATCCACATTTCACTTTTCGCAGAATTATATTTTATGTATGCTGGTTTAAAAGCAAGTGTCATTGTATCTATCGTTAAACAATCAGTTGCATTAACTTCATAAACCATGTTGTTTCCATCACATACAATAAAGTCTGTATGATGGTCGGAAGGATAGGCTCCTGTTGGATGATTTGGTAATCCTGTATTCATTAAAAAACTTTTATCAGATACATTATACATCTGAACAGAATCTTCACCCGATGTACAAGAAAACGACATATCTCCATCAGTACAAAATGTAATTTCTGACAACCCTTTTTTTAATAATATAGTTTGTTGCAAAGTCCAATCAGCTACATTATAGATTAAAATTTTACTTTCTAAATCATCAGCTTGTCCAACCCACAACTCTGAACCGTTGGGGCTGAATATCGCATTACTTGCAAGTTGTGGAAGTGATATTTCTTTTTCAATTGTTTTTTTTATTGCATCTAAAATTATTATTTTGTTTCCACTATTGTAACTACTATAATTAGATACAGGAAAACCATTACTCATATCAAAATTTGTTACAGATACTGCCAGCAATTTTTTATTCGGACTGATATAAATATGATATGGATAATTGCAATTGGGCAAATCTATTTTGTCAGTTACTGTGTTGGTTGTTGTTTTAATTATAGATATACTATTGTCTATTGCATTTACAACATATAAAGCAGAATAATCCACTTGTTTCAATGGAGTAGCTTTATCATTCATACAAGAATTAAGAATAATTGAAGATGCAAGAAACAGAAATATTAGTGATTTTTTCATGTTTTTTCTTTTTAAAGTTAATATTAAATTATGAATCTAAATTTCCATTACGAATATTCAGAGTATCATTTTACTTTAATAGTATCCTTCGTGCTTCCGCAAGTAGGCATCATTTTACCCATGTAAGGATTCGCAATTTTAGATTTTTCACTTACCCAATACGCACCTTTTCCATCATTTGCCATAGGACAATATTGATAATAAATATCAGCTGTGTTGATATTAAGTGCTTTCATTGTCTTATACATATCAGTTGATAAAGCCATAAAGTGTTCCCTTTGATGTTCCAATTCGCTAGTTCCTTTTATATGTTCAGCATTGTAACTTAATTTGGCTGTGTACTGCATCCAAACTTTGTGTTGCTCTCCCGTAAGTTTTTCCATCGGAACTTTGTCAATGCTATTGAACAATGCTTTCGCTGCTATGCGAACACTATCACCATTATCAATTGTTAATGCGTTTTTTACTTTAATGTATGCAACAAATACATCATTTAGCGATTGATTGTTGCCAGTTTGTGAAAATGTTTTTTGCACAAATACAGTTGCTATTAGCAATACTGCGAGAATTAATTTTTTCATAATAAATATTTTTTGATAATTAAAAAGTTAGGATAATTTTTTTTCAATAGATTACATATTCAACAAAAAAGTTGAACTGAACATAAAAACGGAAATTTATATTCTGTATGTGCAAAAAAGTGTGTTGATGGGAACTCCAATATTAGGAGGAGAATGGTTAACATCAAAAATAGCAATAGGCTGTGTACACTTTAAAATTTGTATCGGTTGAGTTTTTGGAAGAAAAAAAATATTAAACGAAAGTTTTTGGAATGAAATAATTGTTGAAGGAGTTCTGTAATTATTTTGTTCTGCTTTTACAGTTATTTTTTTTGTATCACAACATTTTGATTTATGTTCTTCATTACTGTGTCTGCATTTACAGCTTTTATTAAAATCAATTCCTAAAATGGTATAGGCGTTTTTGCCCATGCAATGATGTACAGAAACTTGTATTCCTATTATAGACAAAGAAAAAATAAAAATAAAAAATAATGCAAGTGCTTTTTTCATTCAAACAAATTTATGAATTAAAATTTTTT
>JAYTXX010000201.1:0-13814 GCA_043742725.1 Bacteroidota bacterium
GCGATTACTACTATAAGAATTGAAGGTGTTGATCACGAATTTTCTACCATAAAAGGTGTTACAGAAGATGTAACTGAAATTATTTTGAATTTAAAACAAGTTCGTTTCAAAAAACAAATTGATACAACTGATTTTGAAAAAGTAACAATAAACATTACTGGTAAAACTCAATTAACAGCTGGCGATATTGGAAAATTTACTTCAGGTTTTCAAGTACTAAATTCCGATTTAGTTATTTGCAATATGGAGTCAAACGTGAAATTGAAATTGGAAATTACAATTGATAAAGGTCGTGGTTATGTTCCTGCAGAGGAAAACAAACCTGTGAGCAATCACGCTGGAATTATTCCAATTGACTCTATTTACACGCCAATAAAAAATGTACAATACAGCATTGAAAACTATCGTGTGGAACAAAAAACCGATTACGAAAAGTTGATAATGAACATTGTAACTGATGGTTCAATTCATCCAAAAGATGCGTTGAAAGAAGCAGCAAAAATTTTGATTCATCACTTTATGTTATTTTCTGACGAGCGTATCACATTGGATACTGAAGAGAAAATGGCAACTGAAGAATTTGATGAAACATCATTGCACATGCGTCAGTTATTGAAAACAAAATTAGTTGATATGGATTTATCAGTACGTGCATTAAATTGCTTAAAAGCAGCTGATGTTGATACTTTGGCTGATTTAGTATCGTTTGCAAAACACGATTTATTGAAATTCCGCAACTTCGGTAAAAAATCATTAACAGAATTAGAAGATTTAGTTGCAAACAAAGGTTTAACTTTTGGAATGAACTTGGCAAAATATAAATTAGATAAAGAATAAATCAATTTGAAAAAGTGCTAATTTGAAAATGATTCAATTTAATTTTCAAATTTTCAAATTTTTGAATTAACAAATTAATAAAATGAGACACGGAGATAAAGTAAATAATTTAGGCAGAACAGCTTCACACCGCAAAGCGATGTTGGCAAATATGGCAAGTTCATTAATTCTACACAAACGCATCAACACAACTGTTGCGAAAGCAAAAGCGTTGAGAACCTATGTTGAACCTCTTTTAACAAAATCAAAAGATGATTCTACACACTCAAGACGTACAGTGTTTGCTTATTTGGGAAACAAAGAAGCAGTAGATATGTTGTTCAAAGAAATATCAACAAAAATTGCTGACCGTCCAGGTGGATACACAAGAATTTTGAAAACAGGAGCTCGTATGGGCGATAATGCTGATATGTGTTTCATTGAATTGGTTGATTACAACGAAAATATGTTAAGTGCAAAAGCACCTGCTAAAGCAAAAACATCAAGACGTGGTGGTAAAAAGAAAGCGACAACTGCAACTACAAAACCAGTTGATGCAAAAGAAGAATCAACAGACGAAAACACAAAAAGTGAATAATTTGTGAAATTAAAATTTTCAATCATAAAAAGGATAAAGTAGTTTTGCTTTATCCTTTTTTTATGCACGGATGTGAGTAAGAAAAAACAAGATACAAGAGTTAAGAAACAAGACTAAAGATTGAAAAAATGAAATACACTTCAAAAACGCCAGCAATATTATTACTCGAAGACGGTAAATTATTTCACGGAAAAGCCGCTGGAAAAATTGGTACAGCAACTGGTGAAATATGCTTCAATACTGGTATGACTGGTTATCAAGAAATTTTTACCGACCCATCTTATTTTGGACAAATAATAGTTGCAACCAATGTACACATTGGAAACTACGGAGTGAACAAAGATGAAGTAGAATCGGATTCAATAAAAATTGCAGGATTGGTTTGCAAACAATTCAATGAATTTCATTCGCGCAAACGTAGCGATGGTTCACTGAAAACATATTTTGAAGAAGGAAACATTGTTGCTATTTCCGATGTGGATACACGTGCTATTGTGCGTTACATTCGCAATAAAGGAGCAATGAATTGTATCATATCATCCGACATTTCTGATGTGGAGGTGTTGAAACAAAAACTTGCGAAAGTACCATCAATGGCTGGTTTGGAGTTGTCATCAAAAGTGAGCACAACTAAACCTTATTTTGTTGGCGATGCAAATGCAACATATAAAATTGCAGTAACCGATTTTGGTGTGAAGAAAAATATTTTACGTTCATTAGCCGAGCGCGATTGTTATTTGCAAATTTTTCCAATGAAAACTTCTTTTGAAGAAATGCAAAAATGGAATCCCGATGGATTTATGATTTCAAATGGACCTGGTGATCCATCAGTAATGACAGATGAAGTAGCAGTTATTAAAAAAATAATTAATTCGGGAATACCAACATTTGGAATTTGTCTCGGACATCAATTAATTGCTGAAGCATCTGGCATTTCTACTTTTAAAATGCACAAAGGACACAGAGGAATTAATCATCCAGTAAAAAATTTAATTACAGGAAAATGTGAAATTACTTCTCAAAACCACGGTTTTGGCGTGAAAGCAGAAGATGTAGCAAAAATAAAAAATATGGAAATTACACACGTAAACCTAAACGACAACACTGTGGAAGGTTTGCGCTATACCGATAGAACTGTTTTTTCTGTGCAGTATCATCCCGAAGCTTGCCCAGGACCTTACGATTCACGTTATCTTTTTGATGATTTTATTTCAATGGTTGCTTCTGTAAAAACAAAAAGCAAATCGTTGGTGAGTTAGATAAAACTGGAAATGCTTAATAATTCCTAATAATTAATTCAAGTTGTTAGTTGTGAAATTTCTGCTTCGCTTGTCCTGTAGGGGCTTATAAGCTAATCAAGTAAGATTTTGTATATTGCGATCCAATTTTGACAGACGAAAATTGTTTGACTATTCTACGGGCTTTAACAACAACTAATAACTAATAAATAAGATGACTGTAAAACTTACAGCACCAAAAACACTAGAATAAAAAAGAAACTTAATCTAAATCAAAAAAAATGAGAAAAATTATTACATTTTTGTTAATTACAACATTAACATTTTCAAATGTTTATTCAAAACCAACTAAAGAGACTCCACACAAAATTTTAGTTATAAATGGAAAACTATACAAAGAAAAAAACGGAATTTTAATTCCTTTATTAGGAATTGTTCTAAAATGGGTTGCGCCTATAATTATTGGAGAATTAAAGGAAAGGGCAACAAATTATGTAAAAAATCTTTTTACAGAAAAAAACATTAAGGTACTTGATGAAAGTCAAGGAAAAAGAGAAGATGTTGAAGTAATTACAATAAATGCAGAAGATGCAGACAACGATGGTAATTTGGAGTTTTCGTCAGAAAGTGAAGACCATAATAATGATGGAAAAGATGACAATGAAACTGAATTTGTAGAATTTGAAAATTATGAAAATGGTCTTGAACAGGTAATAAACAATCAATTAGAGTATATTGACCAATATTATCAAGGAGATATTGATGGTGACGGAAACGAAGAATAAAATTTTGTAGTGTAGCTTACAAATACAAATTACAAGATAACCTTGAAAATATAGAATGAGTAAGGAAAAAATTTCTATACGTTTTTTTAACGACCGCGAGGTGCGTGCTGTTTGGGAGGAAGAAAACGCCAAGTGGTGGTTCTCGGTGTTAGATATTGTTGCTGTTCTTACCGACCAAAACGACTATACAAAAACCCGCAACTATTGGAAATATCTTAAAGCTAAATTAAAAAAAGAAAATAGTGAGGTGGTTAGTGCCACTACCCAACTGAAACTTTTGGCAAATGACGGTAAACGATATATTACCGATATGCTCGATTACAACGGTATCATTTTATTAGGCAAAGAGTTTCCGGGCAAAAAGGCAAACAGATTTATAGAATGGTTTACTTACAGTAACGAAAGCATAGATGGCAAAAGCAAAACAAAAGCGTATGCACTTTTTGAAAGTTCATTTATAAATAGCATTGAAGTTGGTACAGCAAAAGGGTTGCAACAAATTCACGCTTATTTGTTTGGCGGCTTGTATGATTTTGCAGGACAAATAAGGCAAAAAAATATTTCAAAAGGCGGTTTTCAATTTGCAGTATCACGTTTCTTGGGTGAAACATTACAGCAAATTGAAGCAATGCGCGAAAACACTTTTGATGAAATAGTTAAAAAATATGTAGAGATGAATATTGCTCACCCTTTTATGGAAGGGAATGGTAGAAGCGCTCGAATATGGTTGGATTTAATATTAAAAAAACGCCTAAAAAAATGTGTAGATTGGAGTAAAATAACCAAAAGAGATTATATGAATGCAATGATGCAAAGCCCAACAAATAGTAGCGTTCTAAATAAACTGTTGAAGATGGCTTTAACCAACAAAATTAATGACCGTGAGATGTTTATGAAAGGAATTGACTATTCCTATTACTATGAAGAAAATGACTAAACAAATAGTCCCAATTTTTTTAATGCGCCTTTACCGGAAATGAATACATCGTATTCATTTTTATAGCAACACCATTTTGAACACCGGGAGCAAATTTTAATTTCTGAACTACTTTTTTTAATTCCTCCTCCACACCATAACCAACGCCACTTATAATAATAATATTTGTTACCGTACTATCTGCTTTCACATCAAAACTCAAAGTAACTTCTCCTTCCACATATTTTTTTATTGCTTCTTGAGGATATTTTAAATTCATATAAATTTCGCTGTACAATGCCACATCGCCTTTTGGATAAGTAGGTTCAGCGTTGGTTGTTACTTTTATATTTTGTTTATCCACCACTTGTGCAAAACCAATGATGCTAATCAAAATAAATAAAATGGAAGAAATTATTTTTTTCATATTCTAAATTTTTTACAATGTTTTATTCAATAAAGTTCCGCTTTCCATCAATTGTTGCAAATGAGGTTGATAGACTACTTCTTTCATCAAATTAACGTGTCCTGTATGATGACAATCGGTTCCAAGAAACGAAATCATATTTTTTTCAATCATTTGTTCTGCAATTTTTTTTGTAGAAAAAGAGTAGTAGCCCGTTAATGAATTAATATTCATTTGCAATAAAATTCCTTTATCTACAAAATCTTGATACTTTTCAAATTCATTATGCCAAAAATTGTAACGCTCTGGATGTGCCAACACTGGCTTATATCCAAGTGTTTGCATTTTAAAAATTACATGATATAAATTATCAGGAGGATTCAAATACGAAACTTCAAACAATAAATAATTATCTCCAAAGGTTAATAATTTTTCGGTATCTAATTTTTTTTCAAAATCGTAATCCAAATAATATTCGGCAGCAGCATTCATTTCAACTGGAATGTTGTTTTCTTTCAATGCAATTTTTACTTTTTCCAATCCACTTAAAATTATATCGGGAGTGTTTTTATAAAAATCGCCCATAATGTGTGGTGTGGTAATAATTTTTTTATAACCCATTTCATAAAATGCAGAAATCATAGTTACACTATCCTCAATGCTTTTAGAACCATCGTCAATAGCTGGAATTAGATGTGAGTGCACATCAATTCCAAGCATTGATAAATCAACAGGAACAGTTAATCGTTTTGGTTTTTTATTAAATATATTGAACAGTCCCATCCTTAATTCTTAATTTCTAATTTGTAATTTCCTTCAAACCATTCAACAGTATATTTCAATCCTTCTTCAATTTTTATTGTTGGTTTGTAATCCAAAAATTTTGTAGCCTTTGAAATATCCGCTAATGAATCGCGTATATCGCCCATTCGTTCGGCTCTATACGTTTGTTGAACGGAACTTTTAAGTAATTTTTTTAAAATTTCAATCAATTGATTTAACGAAACTCTTTCGCCAACAGCAATATTAAATACTTCACCTTCTGTGTTTATATTTTTTGCAAGCATTGCTTTTACGTTAGCTTGAACAGCATTTGCAACAAAAGTGAAATCACGTGTTTGTTCTCCATCACCATTTATTGTTGGCGATTGATTATTTCTTAAAGCATTGATAAATAAAGGAATTGCGGCTGCATATTCTCCTTGCGGATTTTGTCGTGGACCAAAAATATTGAAATAACGTAAACCAATAATTTCCATTCCGTATGTTTTTGCAAAAATTTCTCCATACAATTCGTTTGTCATTTTTGAAACTGCATAAGGCGAAAGTTGTTTTCCTATTTGATGTTCAACTTTTGGTAATACTTTGCTGTCGCCATAAACAGAAGATGAACTTGCGTAAACCACACGTTTTACTTTTGCATCTCTCGCAGCAATCAACATATTTATAAATCCTGTTGCATTCACATTGTGTGTAGCAATTGGATTTTTAATTGAACGAGGAACAGAACCTAATGCAGCTTGATGGAAAACATAATCAACACCAAGGCAAGCTTTGTTGCAATCATCAATGTTGCAAATGTCTCCTTTGATGAATTGAAAGTTTTTATTTTCTGAAAACAATAAAATATTTTCTTCAAAACCTGTTGCAAGATTATCGAGTACAATTACTTTTTTTGCATTGTGTTTTAGTAAATATTCAACAATGTTAGAACCAATGAAACCCGCACCACCCGTAACTAAAAAGGTTGAATTAGAAATATCGTAATTATGAAATGAAGTAGTGTACATTTAAAATATTAGTAATTCAGAATTTATAAAATTATCTTTTCGTGTATTGATTTTCGTAGTATTTTTTATAATCACCTGAAGTTACGTTGTGCAACCATTCATAGTTTGCCAAATACCAATCAACTGTTTTTTCCAAACCTTCTTCAAATTGAAGTGAAGGAACCCAACCCAATTCTTTTTGAAGTTTTGTAGAATCAATAGCATAGCGCAAATCGTGTCCTGCTCGGTCTTTCACAAAGGTGATTAGTTTTGCAGATTCTCCTTCAGCACGATTTAATTTTTTGTCCATTATTTTACAAAGCAAACGAATCAAATCAATATTTGTCCATTCATTGTGTCCTCCAATGTTATATGTTGAACCCGATTTTGCTTTGTGAAAAATTACATCAATAGCTCTTGCGTGGTCTTCTACCCAAAGCCAATCACGCACATTTTCACCTTTTCCATAAATAGGAATTGATTTATTATTTTTAATATTGTGAATAGAAAGTGGAATTAATTTTTCAGGAAAATGGTGGCTTCCATAATTATTTGAACAATTAGAAATCACACAATCCATTCCATACGTATCGTGATAAGCTCTAACAAAATGGTCGGAACTCGCTTTTGATGCAGAATACGGACTGTGCGGGTCATAAGCAGTAGTTTCGGTAAACATTCCCGTTTCGCCCAATGTTCCATAAACTTCATCTGTGGAAACATGATAAAAACGATGTTCAGAATTTTTTTCTTTCCATATATTTTTTGCAGCATTCAATAAATTTACTGTTCCAATCACATTGGTTATTACAAATTCCAAGGGGTTTGAAATGCTCCTATCTACGTGGCTTTCGGCAGCAAGATGAATTACAGAATCAAATTTTTCTTTTGCAAATAATTCATTTATAAAAGTTGCATCAGTAATATCTCCTTTCACAAAAGTGTAGTTCGATTTGTTTTCTACATCTTTTAAATTTGCCAAATTTCCAGCGTAAGTAAGTTTATCTAAATTTACGATTTGATAATTTGGATATTTATTTACAAACAAACGAACAACGTGTGAGCCAATAAATCCAGCACCTCCAGTAATTAATATTTTTCTTTTCATTTCTAAAATTCTTAATTCATAATCCTTAATTTTTAATTCCATTAAAGGCTCCAATACGTTAAATTTTTAATTTTCCCTTTTAAAATTCCTTTCACATCTACTAAAATTCCTCCATCGGAAAGAATAGATTTGTAATAGGCTTCATCTAATTCAAGATATTCTTTGTGATTAACCGCAACAACAACAGCATCATATCCTTTTCCAATATTTTTTGTTAATTCAAAACCATATTCATGTTTTAATTCATCGGAATCAGCATAGGCATCAACAACATCAACTTGCACTCCAAATGATTTGAATTCTTTAATCACATCAGAAACTTTTGAATTGCGAACATCACTCACATTTTCTTTGAAAGTAGCGCCCATAACTAAAACACGAGATTCAGTTAAATTCTTTTTTGCTGCAATTATTTTTTTTACTGTTTGTTTTGCAACATAAAAACCCATAGAATCATTTACATAACGTCCCGAATTTATAACTCTTGCGTGATAACCTAATTCTTCTGCTTTGTATGTTAAATAATAAGGATCAACACCAATACAATGTCCACCAACCAAGCCTGGTGAGAATTTTAAAAAATTCCATTTTGTTCCTGCTGCTTCTAATACATCATACGTGTTAATTCCAATGCGACTAAAAATAATTGACAATTCATTCATCAAAGCGATGTTCACATCACGTTGTGTGTTCTCAATAATTTTCGCTGCTTCTGCAACCTTTATAGATGAAGCTTTGTGAACACCTGGTTCAACAATTATTTTATAGGTTTCTGCAATTACTTCTAATGATTCATCATCGCAACCAGAAACTACTTTTAAAATTTTTGTAATCGTATGTTCTTTATCTCCTGGATTAATACGCTCTGGAGAATACCCAACTTTGAAATCGGTTTTGAATTTTAATCCTGATACTTCTTCTAAAACAGGAATACAATCTTCTTCTGTACAACCAGGGTAAACAGTGGATTCATAAACAACATAATCTCCTTTTTTCAAAGCTTTGCCAACCGAACGAGAAGCTCCAAGCAATGGTTTTAAATCTGGTAAATTATGTTCGTCAATAGGAGTAGGAACAGCAACAATAAAAAAATTTGCTGATTTTAAAACATCAATTGATGCTGTAAATTCAATATCGCATCCTTCAAAATCCTTTGCAGATAACTCTTGTGAAGGGTCAATGTTGTTTTGCATCATTTTTACTCGTTCTTCATTTATATCAAAACCAATTACTTTTACTTTTTTAGCAAATGCTAAAGCTATTGGTAATCCTACATATCCAAGTCCAATGACTGCAATTTTTGCTTCTTTGTTTTTTATTTTATTTATCATACTTTTCAAATTTTCGTATATTCTTATTGATTCGTATTTTGTAGATTAACTTTTTCTGTTTTCTTTTCTTAATGAATAAATTCGTTCAATAATATCAACCACTTTCAATCCTTCCATCGCATTGGTTGTAATTGTATTTCGTCCTTTTAATGTATCAATTACATTTGAAATTATTTGTGGATGATTATTTGCCGAACCTTTGTATGCACCATAATCATTGGCTTCGTTGGTTGGTTCTAAACTGGGTAAAGCATAATTTTTAATATTACAATACTCAACTTTGTCCATATATTGTCCGCCAACTTTCACACTTCCTTTGCTTCCAATAATTGTAATACTACTTTCTAAATTAGAATCCCAAACAGCAGTAGAATAATTAATACTTCCCATACCACTATTTACAAAATCAAAATTCACAAAACCACTATCTTCAAATTCTGTTAATATTGCATGATTGAAATCATTAAACTTTGCTTGAATGTTTTTGATGTCGCCAAAAATCCAATACAACAAATCAATCCAATGCGAAAATTGTGTAAATAAAGTTCCACCATCCAACTCTTGTGTTCCTTTCCAGCCACCTTTTTTATAATAGCGTTCATCACGGTTCCAGTAGCAATTCAATTGAACCATATAAACATCGCCAACAATTTTTTCTTCTACAATTTTTTTTAACCAAACTGATGGTGGCGAAAAACGATTTTGCATTACACAAAAAACATTTTTATTTCGTTGCAAAGCTTTAAACAAAATAGTTTCACAATCAATTTTATTCAATGCCATTGGTTTTTCCACAACAATGTGTTTGTTGGCTTCCAAAGCCTGAAGCGAGTGTTGTGCATGCAATCCATTTGGTGTGCAAATGGCTACCACTTCAATTTCTGGATGTGCTTCCAACATTTCACTTGGTGATGAATAAGTTTTTTCTTTTAAGTCAGTAATTCCCAATTCTTCTTTTGATAAAACATCACAAACAGCAACAAGTTCTGACTCTGAATTTCTGCGAACCATTTCTGCGTGGCGTTTACCAATATGTCCTTGACCAATTACTGCAAATTTTATTTTGCTCATTATTAAATTATTTTTGAAACTTTTCCATTTTCTAATTTATATTTTTCTTTGCTTTCCAAACAAACAGCAATTCCTTCTTTATCAAAACTCAAGCGATGTCCGTATTCGCTAATCCAACCCATTTGTTTTGCAGGATTTCCAACCCACAATGAATAGGGTTGAACATTTTTTGTAACCACGGCTCCAGCACCAATAAAAGCATATTCGCCAATATCGTGTCCACAAACAATAGTTGCATTTGCTCCAATAGAAGCACCTTTTCCAACATGCGTTTTTGCATATTCATTTTTGCGATTAATAGCACTTCGTGGATTAATTACATTTGTAAAAACCATTGATGGTCCAAGAAATACATCATCATCGCAAGTAACGCCTGTGTATATTGAAACATTGTTCTGCACTTTCACATTTTTTCCTAAAATTACTTGTGGAGAAATCACAACATTTTGTCCAATATTACAATTTTCACTAAGCACACAGTTAGACATGATGTGGCTAAAATGCCATATTTTAGTGCCTTTTCCAATGGTGCACCCTTCGTCAATTATTGCAGTTTCGTGATTGTAATATTCTTTGCTCATTTTTTCAAGTTATTTATATCATCAATGTCTTTTGGGCGGTTAGCTGCCTTTTTCGATTGTATTAAATGATTGTAATTTATCGTTCTAATTTTCAAATCATCATCATCAAACAATTGCGATTCATTATAACATTCATCAAATTCTAAACCTTTCACTTTAACAAGTATATCAATACAAACAGGAGGATTTCCAAATGAATAAACATCAAATGTTGGGTGATTTAAAAAATTATCTTCTGTCATATCAAATACTGCTAATTCAAATTTTGAAAATACTTTTTCAATTTTTTTATAATTTTCTTTATCCCTTTTCACCCACAAATCCATATCACCTGTGGTTCTGGAATAGCCGTGAAATACAACAGAGTAACCACCAACCAAAATATATTTCACTTCGGTTTCATTGAGTAAATGAATAAAATCTCTGAAATCCTGATAAAAAATATTTCCCATTTATTTTAATCTCTTGATTTTGCTTTAAATATTTTTTTATCCAACTTTGGTTCAGGTTCTCCAACCAATTTAAAAGCAATACTATTCAAATACATTGCAATTTTAAATCGTTCTTTCCACGACAATTTATTGTAATAAGAAGCATGATTATCAGCTTCTTCAAATGTACTTGCTTTAAATGCAGTGCGATTTAGTTTATACATTCTAACTAAAATTTCTATGTTCCGTTTTATTTAATTCTTCTTTTGATAATGACTTAAAATAATCATATGTAATTTTCAATCCTTCTTCACGATTCACTTTTGGTTCCCAACCAAGAATAGCTCTTGCCTTTGTAATGTCCGGTTTACGCTGCTTTGGGTCGTCTTGTGGCAAAGGCAATGAAACTAATTTCTGTTTTGTACCAGTAAGTTTTATAATCTCTTCGCCAAATTCTTTTATCGTTATTTCGCTTGGATTACCAATGTTCATTGGCTGTACATAATCACTCATCAACAAACGATAAATTCCTTCTACCAAATCATCTACATAACAAAAGGAACGTGTTTGCGAACCATCACCAAACATTGTTAAATCTTCGCCACGCAATGCTTGCCCAATAAATGCTGGCAACACGCGCCCATCGTTCAACCGCATACGAGGGCCGTAAGTATTAAAAATTCTAATAATTCTTGTTTCCACTCCGTGATACGTATGATATGCCATTGTGATTGCTTCCATAAAACGCTTCGCTTCGTCATATACTCCGCGCGGACCAACAGGATTTACATTGCCCCAATATTCTTCTGTTTGCGGGTGTATCAATGGGTCGCCATATACTTCTGAAGTAGATGCAACTAATATTCTTGCTTTTTTAACTCTCGCTAATCCAAGCAGGTTGTGCGTTCCAAGCGAACTCACTTTTAATGTTTGAATAGGAATTTTTAAATAATCAATGGGCGAAGCCGGAGATGCGAAATGCAATATATAATCCAATTCGCCTGGAATAAAAACAAACTTAGATACATCGTGATGATAGAATTCAAAATGTTCCAATTTCATCAAGTGTTCTATATTTTTCAAATCACCTGTTATCAAATTATCCATTCCAATAACGTGATAGCCTTCTTTAATAAATCTATCGCAAAGATGAGAACCCAAAAATCCTGCTGCGCCTGTGATTAATATTCTTTTCATAGTATTTTTATTCAGGTAAATTTTTTAAATCCAATAAATCTTTATCTCTTCCAGACTCCTTTTTATTAATTCTTAAATGATGAAGGCTGATAAAATTTATGTTCTCACCTTCAAAAATAAATTCCTTTTTTTCTTTCCAACATTCTTCAAAACTTAATCCTGAAATACCTGTTAAAATATCAATTCTATTGGGAGGAAATCCAAGTTGAATGATATAATTACTTTTTAATATATCTTCTTCATTGATGTCTATCGAGCCAAAACCAAAATCAATCAATGTTTTAACTATTCGTTTAGCATTCTCTTTTTCTGAACGAACCCAAAAATCTATATCATCAGTATAGCGCGGATAACCATACGCAGTAACTGCATAGCCTCCAACAACAAGGTATTCGACATTATTTGAGTTTAGAAGTTGAATAAACTCTTTGAAATCTTGGTCTATTTCCATTCAAAAAAAATTTAATGTAACGCTCTCTAATTATATGGAGTGAAGCCAATCGCTCTTGTGGCGTTTTTGTCAACCAAAAATCCAAATCATTCGGCTCTTCACCTAAATTATATTTTTTAACTACTTTTTCCATTATCAAAAAACTATTTTACACTTTCTCTTCCTATTGAATAATATACATATCCCAACTCTCGCATTTGCGGAATACCATATAAATTACGTCCATCAAATATTACTTTGTTTTTTAATAAAGAAGAAACTTTTTCAAAATCGGGTGTGCGAAACAAGCTCCATTCTGTTGCAATAAGCAATGCGTCTGCATCTTTCAAGGCTTCGTATTCATCATTGGTATAAGTAATTTTATCTCCAATTAAATTTTTTACATTGTGCATTGCTTCTGGATCGTAAGCAGAAATTGAAACTCCTTCTTTTAATAATTCATCAATTATGTACAATGCAGGTGCTTCGCGAATATCGTCTGTATCAGGTTTGAAAGCCAATCCCCAAAGCGCAATTTTTTTTCCTTTCAAATTGTTATTGAAATGACTTTTTATTTTTGGAACAATTATGGTTTTTTGTTTTTCGTTAATATCCATTACCGATTCCAAAATTTTGAAATCATAATTTACTTCACTCGCAGATTTTGCTAAAGCTTGAACATCTTTAGGGAAGCAGCTTCCACCATATCCAATTCCTGGAAATAAAAATCGTTTACCAATTCTATCATCACTTCCAATTCCAATACGAACAGCATCAACATCAGCACCCAACTTTTCGCAAAGGTTTGCAATTTCATTCATAAAAGTAATCTTGGTTGCAAGAAAAGCGTTGGCAGCATATTTTGTAAGTTCTGCTGATTTTTCATCCATAAAAATTATTGGATTTCCTTGTCGCACATAAGGTTTGTAAAGTTCTTCCATTACTTTTCGTGCACGCTCGGTGGATGTTCCAATTACAACTCTATCTGGTTTTAAAAAATCATCAACGGCAAATCCTTCGCGCAAAAATTCTGGATTAGAAACTACATCAAAATCTACTTTCGCATTTTTTGCAACAGCTTCTCTTACTTTATCGGCAGTACCAACAGGCACAGTGCTTTTGTCAACTATTACTTTA
>JAYTXX010000202.1:0-8328 GCA_043742725.1 Bacteroidota bacterium
AATTTGCAATACGATTTTTGTAATAATCTCCTGTTACATCATACTTCAACGAAGTGTATCCCATCATAATTACTGATGAAGAAGCGAATGGTTTGTCAGCTACAAAAAATTGTTGTTCAGTAGTTGTAGCGGGTTCTGGAATTGGCTGAATAGTTACTTCTTTTGGTTGCCATTTATTTAAAAACTCAAGCTTTGGAGTAATTTCATTTTGGTCAATATCTCCAACAACAACTAAATTGGTAACCGATGGTGAATAATATTTTGTATAATAATCTTTTAAATCATTTAACTCAACATTTTCAACCGATTTCCAAGTTGGTTGCAAACCCATTACCGAACTTCCATAAAGTGCAAAATTCATGTTTTTTGAAGCTACGGCATTTGCATCTGTTTTTTGATTGCTAATTTCTTCTTTGTATTGTTTTTTACCCAATTTAAAATCATCTTCTCTAAATCCTGGGTTCAATAATTTTTCTTCCAATACTTTTAATGTTGCATCTAAATTTTTCTTTAAAGAGGTAACTCTAACAGAAGTACTTGATTTTCCAGCACTAAAAGAAATATCACTTCCAAGTTTTTCCAATTCAGCACTAATTTGTTCGGTGGTATAATTCTTTGTTCCTTCATTCATCATTTGAGCTGTAAGTTCGGCTACTCCCAGTTTTTTCAATTGGTCGGCAGGTAATACTAAACTTCCTCCTTCAATGGTAAATACCAATGTAATTTCAGGAGTTTCATTGTATTTTGTTCCAATAACATTGATTCCATTTTTCATTTTGAACGAATAGTAATCTGGAGTGCTAACAGGTTTTGCAGCACCGGCAATAGGTCTTACGCTTCTATCAAATTTATCAGGATTTGGTTTGTAGCTCAACCCTTGATATTCTGGTGATGCAGGAAATGTTTCTCCAGCGTGTGGATTCACACTTTTTACAGAATCTTTTTGATTCATAATTGGATAAGTATTTAAAATAACTGCTCCCGAACCTTTGACATATTTATTGAACACACGAGAAATATCTTCTTTCGTTACTTTATTATATCTATCAATTTCATCAGAAATAGTTGATGAATGTCCTAATAATCTTTCCCATTCTGATATTGTTGCATTGGTACCAAATGCTGATGATAAACTATTATACTGCCCAGATTCTACTTGAGCTTTTGCTCTTTGCAATGCATCATCTGTAATTTCTGTTTTTTCAAAATCATCAATGGTAGTTTTTACTTTTGCATCAATATCACTAAACAGTTTTTCTAAATTAAAATCATCAGGAGGAAACGCTAAAATTTGAATTGAAAATTCTCCAGCCAATTCACTTGAACTATGATTTGATGCAGCTTGTGCAGCAATTTTACTCTTCACAAAATTTTTGTACATAATGGAATTATTTCCTCCACCCATCATTATTCCTAACAAATCCAATGCTGGTTCATCGCGATGATATTGAGGAACTGTTGGATAAACACGAACATTTAATGGTAAATAAATACGGTCTTTGTAAGCAGTATATTTATCAGTAGGAATTACAACTGGAGCAACACGCAATTTTTTTACTTCAGGACATTGTGCTAAATCTCCAAAATATTTTTCAGCCATTTTTAATGCTTCTGCTGAATTAAAATCTCCAGAAATACTTACAATTGCATTGTTTGGTCCATACCAACGTAAAAAGAAATTTTTCACATCATCAACTGTTGCTCTGTTCAAATCATCAACATAACCAATTACAGGCCAGCTGTAAGGATGTTTGTCGGGATATAAAACTTTATCCAATTCTTCTTCTGCAATTCCATAAGGTTGATTTTCTTGATTTTGAGATTTTTCGTTTTTTACAGTTGAGCGTTGGTTTTCAAATTTTTTCGTAGTCAATGAATCCAATAAAAAACCCATTCTGTCCGACTCTAAATACAAAGCCATTTCCAAATAATTCGATGGAACAGTTTCGTAATAAACAGTTTTATCTCTTTCAGTAAAACCATTCATATCGCCACCTGCAGTAGAAATCATTTTAAAATGTTCTTCATCAGCAATATGTTTTGAACCTTGAAACATCATGTGTTCAAAAAAGTGTGCAAAGCCTGATTTTCCAAGTATTTCGCGGTCGGAACCTACTTTATAAGTTACCATTACGTTTACCAAAGGATCGGAATGATCTTCGTGTAACAATACAGTTAAACCATTTGGTAGTTTCCATTTTTCATAAGGAATAACTGTTTTTCCTGCTTGTGCTTCTACTTTTTCTACCAATTGTGGTTGAGCTACTGCAATGGTTAAATAAAAGCTACTTAAAATTCCGGTGATGATTTTTTTCATGTTCATTTCTATTATTGTTTTGTGTATTGCTTTTTGATTAGGGTTTCAAATATACAAAAAAGTGTGAATGGAAAAATATTAGTTTAAAGGTTGATAAACTAATTCCGCAAAATAAAAATCGGCAAATAAAAATTGTAAATTTGGCAAGAACATTTTATTCAATGGAAATAGCGGTAAGAAATAATATAAAAAATAAATATGGTCAGTATTTTACTCCCGAAGTAGTTGCTGATTTTATGATTGAGTTGGCTAATATTTCCAAAAACTCTAAAATATTAGAGCCGTCCTGTGGTGAAGGTATATTTCTAAAATTGCTACAAAATAAAGGCTACAAAAATGTTACAGCTTTTGAGATTGATGAAGAATTAGCGAGAGAATTTAGCTGTGTTTACTATGAAAGTTTTGTTTCTGCAAATATTGAAAACAAATTCGATTTAATCATTGGAAATCCTCCTTACATACGTTGGAAAAATTTGGAGGATGAATTAAAACAAGAACTCTTGTCAAATATATTGTGGAATAAGCATTTTAATAGTCTGTGTGATTATTTGTATATTTTCATTTTAAAATCCATTGAGTTGTTGAATGAAAATGGGCAACTTATTTTTATTTGCCCCGAGTATTGGATGAATACCACGCATTCGCTTTCATTACGGAATTATATGGTTGCAAATGGGCATTTTGAAGAAATTTATCATTTTAACGAAACTCCTATTTTTGATAAAGTTACAGTTTCAATTGTTGTTTTCAAATATGTAAAATCGAAAAAAATAAAAAATAAAATAAGAGTTGCTAAATTTTATGCGAACCAACGATTAACAGTAGATTCACTTTGTAAACTTAAAAATAAAATTGTTTTAAAAGATGCTGAATATATTGATGTTAGTCAGTTTAAAGTGAATGAAAGATGGCTTCTTACATCAGATAAAATTCAAAATGAACTGGCAGTTTTAGAAAAAAATTGTGAGAAAAAAAATCAAAATTCGTTGTTGAATTTATTTAATGAAGATAAATTAGAATACCACACTATTGGTGATTATTGCGATATTGGAAATGGATTAGTAAGTGGTTTAGATAAAGCTTTTCAAGTAAATGGACATCCATTAAATGAACAAGAAAAAAAAGCGATATTAAATGTTGTTAAAGCAAAAGATTTGAAACCATTTTTTACTGAAAACATAACCAAATATATTTTTGTAAATGATGGATTGACAGAAAGTAAATTTTCCAAACAATTTCCTAATTTTCACGAACACTTACAAGTTTATAAAAATGATTTGGCAAATAGGTATCAGTACAATAGAAAGATAAATTATTGGGAATGGGTATTTTTGAGAAATTTTAACCTTTTTAGTAAAAATGAAAAACGAATTTTTGTCCCTTGTAAAGAGAGAATTTCAAATAAAAATCATTTTCGTTTTGCACTAGCTGATGAAGGAATTTTTCCAACTCAAGATGTAACAGCAATTTTTAAAAAATCGAAAACGAAAGAGAGCATTGAATATATTTTAGCTTTTTTAAATAATTATAGAGTTTTTGATTGGTTAAAATTTAATGGAATTGTGAAAGGTAATATTGTTGAATTTTCAGAAAAACCAATTGCAAGTATTCCGTTTAGAGTGATTGATTGGATGGATTCACAAGAAGTTTTATTACACAATAAAATTGCTGAACAAACAAAAAAATATATCGAAACAAAAAGTGTAGATTGTTTAGAAAATATCAATCATTTATTTAACCAACTTTTCAAAGAATAAAGTATGTTATTAGTAAATTATAATCAATTGATTAAAAATGTAAAAGGAACTTCGGTTCCAAAACCAGTTTCGGGAACCTTATCTGGGCATGCTGCTGGAGAACCTTTCGATAAACATGTTTATAATGAAATAAAAAAACAATTTCCAAAAAATACTTTTAGACAATACGAATATTTGAATGATTTATACACTCAAAATTCTAAAATAATTGGATTTGAAGCGAGGGAAAATTTATTCAAATCTCCATCAGTACATTTTCTTTTAGCAAGAGGAAAAAATGCAACAGATAAGTGGAGTATTGAAAATCCATTTGATGAAAAGCAAAACGATACAGCAGATATATTAGTAGTAAAAAATAATTTTTATGAACTAATTGATATCAAAACACGTAACCTTTCAAAGTCTGCTCAATCACCTAATATTATTTCCGCTTATAAACTTGCACAAGTGTGTGCTAAAATGCTTGACAATAAAGAGTTCAACAATTTTACAATTACTTACTTTGAAGTGGATTGGAATTTAGAAAAAAATAAATTAGTATGTAAAAATGCACATTTTGCTAATTTATTTAAAGCCAATCCTGAAAATTTATATATCAATTGGGCTGCCGCAATGCAGTTGCAATTTCATGTTTGTGATTTAGATCAAGAGTTTAAAGGCAATATGGAAAAATGGGCTAAAACGTATTTGAAACATTTTGTAACACAAGCTAAAAAACGAGCAAATGATATGATTACAAAATTTGTGAAACCATTTGAAAAATATATCAAATAAGTTTACTCCACATGCACTACCAAACCTTTTAAATATTCTCCTTCGGGATGAAAAATATTTACACAATGGTCGGGTGGTTGAGAAAGATGATGAAGCACACGCACGTTTCTTCCAGCTTCTATGGCAGCAGCCATTACTGTACTGTTAAAAGTATTTTTATCAACCACTTGAGAACAAGAAAATGTAAACAACAATCCGCCTGATTTTATTTGTTTCATTGCTTCGTAATTCAAACGCTTGTAACCCATTATAGCATTGTGTTTTACATTTTGATGTTTTGCAAATGCAGGAGGGTCGAGCACAATAATGTCATAAGTATTTTCGCGATGTTTTAAAAATTCAAATGTATCAATAGCAAATGATTGATGATTTTTAATAGTATTTAATTCGATATTTCTATCCGTAAGTTCTATTGCTTTTTTAGAAATGTCTGTTGAATGAACTTCCTTTGCACCAGCATTAGCAGCATATACGGAGAAACCTCCTGAATAACAAAATGTATTCAACACCACTTTTTCTTTTGAATAATGCCCAAGCAATTCGCGGTTTTCGCGTTGGTCGAGAAAGAAACCTGTTTTTTGTCCGCCTTCCCAATCCACATAAAATTGATGATTATTTTCCAACGCAATAGTTTCTGAAGTGGAGGTTTCGTTGCGTTTCCATAAATAACCATTGGGTGCTTTTATTGGAGCTTGTTTCGGCATTGTATCTTCACTTTTATCATAAACAGCATTTAGTTTATCTCCATAAATTTCTCTCAATGCATCTACCAACAATGGTTTTATCAAGTGCATACCAATTGAATGACTTTGAAAAACAACAGTTCCATTATAAAAATCAATAACTAAACCTGGCAATCCATCGCCTTCGCCAAAAAATAAACGATAACAATTTGTTGTTGGATTATCCACTAAATTCAACTGTTTGCGAAAATTATATGCTCTTTGTAATTTATCTTTCCAAAAATTATAATCAGGATTTACTTGCTCAAAAGCAAACATTCGCACAGCAATAGAACCAATTTGAAAATGTCCCATTCCTAACAATTCGTTTTGCGATGAATATACTTCTACAACATCGCCTTCTTTCACATCGCCATTTATTTTTTTGATTGCTCCCGAAAAAACCCAAGGGTGAAATCGCTTTAAACTATGGTCTTTTCCGCTATTTAATATTACTTTGATAAACATTTTTGGATTGAATTTCTGCGAATGTACAAATTAATATACAAGGCTGTTTTAGTGAAATGAATTAGTATTTATGCACAACAAATTTTCTTCGTTGTAGTGTATTTGATTGTTATCAATTAATAATTGAATAGTGTGTAGCGTTTTGTGTTCGTTGCCAATAGTAACTGCATCAACCAAGTGTTTCAACGATAATGGATGCACAGCAAGTAATGCTTTTAGTTGCTCTGATATTTTTTCAAACTCATCGGTGTGCAACACTTTTTTATTTTCTTCCAAACAAACATCGCATTGATTACAACGGTTTGTATTTGTTTCGCCAAAGTATGCCAATAAAATTTGACTACGACATTTATGATTGCTTTCTGCATAATGAATTACAGCTTCCATGCGCTCAATAGCACGTTGCTTCAATAGCGAAAAGTTTTCTTTTGAAAGCGAAAGATCTCTTGCATCAACTCGTGCCTGTGTGAAGGTAAGTTGTGGCAATTCGGTTTGTGGAAGATAAGTCAGTAATTTTACTTGTTGCAAATAGTTCAATTGTTTATGAACTGTATCTCGATTGATATTTAATTTTTTCGACAAATCATATTCATTGATTTTTACAAAATTATCAAACAAGCCAGAGTAGGAGCGGAGCAACAGTTTGATGAACGAATCAAATTTTACATTCGCAAGTTGAAATTTATACAAATCATCTCTATTCATTTCCAGTTTTATGCGCGATTGCTGAAACAGCGCATCGGTGAGTGTTACATAACCTTCACGTTCAATAAATTTTAAACTATTAAAAACAGTTATTGCTTTCAAATTATACGTATCACATAAAATTGAAATATCAAAATCGTAGGTAACGCCCAATCCAGAGCCTGTTGGTAGTTGATAGTAATTTGCAATTGCTTGATAGGTTTGTTTAATTTCTTCCAATGTTGGAAAACTCATTTCTACATTTCGTTGCAATTCTATTTTATCAGCATTGTTATAAAGCAAAACTGCAAATGCTTTTTTTTCATCTCGCCCTGCACGACCTGCTTCTTGAAAGTAAGCTTCCAACGAATCGGGCAAATCAATATGAACTACAAAACGCACATCAGGCTTGTCAATTCCCATCCCGAACGCATTGGTGCAAACAATAATGCGTGTTTTGTTTTGTATCCAATCACTTTGTTTTTCATCTCTGCGTTTGGCATCCAATCCTGCATGATAAAAGTCTGCTGAAATTTTATTACTCTTTAAATAGTTGGCAATGTCTTGTGTTTTTTTTCGATTACGCACATACACAATGCCTGTTCCTTTTACATTATTTGCAATTTTTAGCAATCGTGCTAATTTATCTTCTTCTTGTAAAATAATGTAAGCAACATTTTTTCGTTCAAAGCTTTTTTGAAAAACATTTTCTTTTTTGAAACGTAATTTTTCTTGAATATCTTTTACAACTTCTTTTGTAGCTGTAGCCGTTAAAGCCAACACCGATACATTTGGAAGTAGTTCGCGCAGTTCAGCTATTTTCAAATAACTTGGACGAAAATCATAACCCCATTGCGAAATACAATGCGACTCATCAATAGCAATTAAGTTCACATTCATTTTTTGCAAACGCACTTTCACAATTTCTGTTTCCAAACGCTCGGGCGATAAATACAAAAACTTAATATCACCATGAACACAATTGTCTAAAGCAATATCAATTTCTCGTTTGTGCATTGCCGATGTAATGGCAATTGCTTTGATGTCTTTTTTTACAAGATTTTCTACTTGGTCTTTCATCAATGCAATGAGTGGCGAAACCACAATACATATTCCTTCTTTTGCCATTGCTGGAACTTGAAAACAAATAGATTTACCACCACCTGTTGGCAACAATGCAAGAACATCTTGCCCTTGCAACACAGCATTAATAATATCTTCCTGTAAAGGACGAAAGGTTTTGTAACCCCAATATTTTTCTAATATTTTGTGTGTGATAGACATTTTTTAGGCTCACGAATTTACGAAATGTACTGATTGTGTTATGAATAAAATAATTATGAGTAATGAGTGCGTAGTCTGTTCGAGTGTTTTTCTTTTTCAGAAAATGTATCGAGAACGTGTTTTCACCACAGAGAAAGCAAAGAAAAATTTCTCGCCGAGGCGCAGAGAACGCAAAGGAAAAATTATGAATTGATTTTGCAAAAAAAATATCCAATTTATTTTTATGCTTTATAACAATGTAAAATTTCAAAAAAAAACTACTCATAAATTAGCATCGTTTAAATCGTTTCTATTTCGGATGGTGTTGTTCTTGAATAAAATT
>JAYTXX010000203.1:0-7510 GCA_043742725.1 Bacteroidota bacterium
GTATCTTTTCAAGATACGATCTCCTATCATTTTCATTCCAAACTTCTATGTCTTTCACATTAGCAGAATAGTATTTCATAAAAATATTTTTAGTACAAATTGGAATAAAAGTTCCTTCAATTTCTCTCTCAATTAATTTTTTTCTTTTTTCTTTGAAAGAATCATTTTTGTAAGAGCGATTTGTACCACTATCTAACAAGCAAAGGTTTCGTATGCTGTTGTCTTCTTCTCCTAAAACATAATCTATAATGTCATCAAATTCATTTTCGTCTATTTGGTTACCCGATTTTTTGATTTGTTCAATTTTTTGATTTGTGTTTTCGTCTTGATGATTGTCTGTTTCGATGAAGTTATTATTTAGCCAATCAACTTGATTTTCTTTTTTAACCTTAACTTCTGTCGCAATAGCGTGAATGTGTTCAACGTCCCAAGATTCTTTTTTGTATCGGTCAAAAGGGAAGCGATTAGTTTCATCTTCGTTATTGAGCATTGTTTGTATGTTATGAAGCAATAAAATTTCACGGACATATTTTCCGTTATATTCTACTACTTCCAAATTCACTTTTTCAAATTTGGATTCCATTTCTTGTTTTAACCAATTTGAAAATTCTTTTTTGGACTTTTCTTTTTTCTCTTTGAGAATGTTTTTGATATTAGTTCCAATTGCAATCAAATAGCCAATTTTGTGATACAATTCTCTGTTATTATACCATTCTTCAAGTGTTTGGAAATACTTTTTAATTTCCTGCCAATTATCATTTATTTCTTTTTCTGATTTGGTCTTAAATTTTTCATTGAAGAAACGAAATGTAGAATACTCATCATTTCCAAGTCTTTCTAAAATTGTCAGATGTTCTTTTTGTCTTTCCTCAATTTGTTCTTTGGTTGTTATTCTTTGCTTCTTTCTTTCTTCAACTTCTACGTCTTCTGCCTGAGCTACTTCATACATTAAATTGAAAATATATTCAATTCTCGTTGTCAAATTATTTTCATTTTTGTTGATGAAATACCAGAATGTATCGTCTTGTAAAGTATATTCAATTCTGTCCCATTCTGATGCAATTTCCAATTGTTTTAAACGAAGCTTTTCTGGGTCTGCATTTGCAAAATTGGAGCTATTCAAAAACAAAGCCTTTATCAATTCCGCATTTGTTAGTGGAATTTTTCCGCTGTTTATTCTTGTGAAAATATCAATTGAATCTTCGTCTTTTGAAGTTTCATACCAAATAACTTTTGTAGAAAAATTGAATTTTGATTCAAACGTATTAACATCAAATTGCTCTCCTTTGATTTTGAACCAATCGCAAATTATTTTATACGCAGAAGAAATAAAATGATAGTCAATGTTCGTGTCAGCTATAGATTCTCCGTTTAATTCTTTTTGTAAATATTCTGCTGAATTTTCTCTTGTTTCGTATTTTAAACCAAACAATTTCTTTTGTCGATTTACAACATATCCCTGATTTAAGTAATGCAAAATTAAGAACGCTGTTGTGAGACGTTGTTGCCCGTCAATTACGTCCCATTCGTTTCCATTCCTGTGTTTTACCACAATTGGTTGTAAACAATACCAAGTTTTTTCATTTGTATCTGGAATTTCTTTTGGTGAAAATTCATTAATGTCATTCAATAAGTCTGTTACTTGTTGTTCCGTCCACCGATAACCTCTTTGATATGATGGTATAAAGTATTCGTATTTCAATAAATCGTTGATAGGTTTTATTGATATGTTATTATTTTCCATTTTCTATATGTTGGGCGGTGGCTGGGATTGGTTTTTCTCTTTTTTGACTATCTATTCTATTTTGCACTGTCGTCTTTCTGGGGTTGCCTATAACATTTGGATTAACGTAACAAACATACTAAATTTATGCCTGATACTGAAATAGATAATTAGATATTGCAATTGAAGAAGTTTATAAATTTAGAGGGATAGAAGATTTGTATTCAGACCTAAACGGAAATTTTTTTTATAAAGGAAAACCTACTAAAAAAGTATATAACAATGGTTCAGTATCTATAATGTGTGGTAAATCGAAACGTGGTTTAATAAAGCTACGCAAACTTGCTTATAAATCTACTATTTCAATTAGCGACTTGCCTTTTTAGTTCAAAATTTAGTATTCCTAAACTATAATTTGCCCATTTGCAATTGAAATTTTGCCCTGAACAGTTACCTGCGGTACATTCTCGATTGTAACTTTCAAGATTATGTATTGTCATTTCGACTGCAAGGAGAAATCTCTATAATTATGGAAAAATTTATATTTCGACAAGCTCAAGATGACGAAAGAATATGGACATAAAAAAAGCCCCGAACAATTCGGAGCTTTTTTACACTTTAACAGTTTAAATTATTTGGATAAAACAATTTTCAAATTCTTTTCTTTGTTGTTGTATTTAATACGAAGCATATACACACCATTTTCCAGCGTACTCAAATCAATTATCTTTTTATCTTTTGTAGTTGAGTTATAATTTTCTTTTACTAAAGTTTGTCCGAGCAAGTTGGTAATTTCAATACTCATATCTTCCGTATTGCTCAACGTGTAATCAACATTGATAATTCCAGTAGATGGATTTGGAAAAATTTTAAATATACTTCCATCGTCAACTTCGGTAATACTATTGGTAAAGCTTACTACAAATGTTCCGAAAATTTGACAACCTGTACTAAAATCATACATGTTTACAAAATAAGTTCCAGGTAAAAGATTAGAAACATCTTCAGTGTTTGCTCCTGTTGACCAACTAAAAAATGGAGTACCACTTGTGGCAACCACCGTTAAATTAATAGAACCATCGGCACAGGTTGCACAACTTGCATCTGTAATCAATGTATCTAAAATGGAAAGGGATTGAATATTATTTACAGTATCTAAAATAGATGTGCTACAATTATAAGTATCAGAAATGCTACACGAATAAATTCCCGCATTTAAATTAAAAATATTTTGAGTTGTTTCTCCATTGCTCCAAGCAAATGTATAAGGAGCTGTGCCACCAGTTAAAGTAGTAGTTATGTACCCTTGAAAATTATTACAAGCATCATCAACAGATGTACTACTAACGGATATTGGAGTTCCAAGATTTGTAATGCTTGCAGTTTGATTTACAACACAACCGCTCGCATCATTAATAACACAAGAATATACATTTGGCGAAAGTGCTGTTAAGTCTTCTGTTGTACTTCCATTATTCCAACTATAAGTGTATGGCATTGTTCCACCAGAAATAGTTAAATCAATTGCTCCATTGTTGCTATTGCAAGTGCTTTGTGTAACTGCAACATTGCTCACAGCAAGTGTTCCCGATGTGTTTAAAACTGTTCCTGATGCAACCAATGAACAACCAGCACTATCAGTTACCGTACAATAATAAACTCCTAAATGTAAATTAGCAATGTTTGATGTAGTTTCGGTTGTAGTCCAAACATAAGAGTATGGCATTGTTCCGCCAGATAAACTTAAATCAATTGTACCTGTTCCATCACCACATTGTTCGTTAGTAGCAAACACACTATTCAATACAAGTGTTCCTGAAGTATTAGTAATAACAATATTTCCTGAACTAACAGAACAGCCACCTGCATCGGTAATAGTGCAAGAATATACACCAGCCGAAAGTGCTGTTAAATTTTTAGTGGTAGCACCATTGCTCCAAACATAAGTATAAGTACCTGTTCCGCCACTTACTGTTTGAGTAATTGAACCTGCTGTGTTTCCGCATACTTCATTCGTGAACGTGTGAGAATTTATAAGTGTTCCCGAATTATTTAATACAGTATAATTTTTTGAAACGCTACATCCATTTACATCCGAAACTTTTACAGAATATGTACCTGCTGAAAGTCCAGAAATATTTTTTGTAGTAGTACCATTATTCCACAAATAAGTAATAGGAGCGGAGCCACCGGAAACAGTAATGTTAATAGCACCTGTGCCATCTCCACACGATTCGTTTGTAATACTACTTAATGAAACAGCAAGTCCATTGCTCAAATTATTTACACTCACATTTCCTGTGTTTACTTTGCAACCTGAAGCATCGGTAACAACACAAGAATAAATTCCAGAAACTAAATTTAAAATATTTTGTGTAGTAGCTCCATTGCTCCAAGCAAATGTGTAAGGAGTTGTTCCACCAGAGATAGTAAGCTTTATAGAACCATTTGCACCTCCACATGTTTCGCTTGTGATGTTTGTATTTGCAATTGAAAGTGTTCCAGTTTGATTTGTTACAGTAACCGATGAAGTAACTTTACAAGTATTTGCATC
This sequence comes from Bacteroidota bacterium, assembly GCA_043742725.1. Classification (GTDB taxonomy): domain Bacteria; phylum Bacteroidota; class Bacteroidia; order 2-12-FULL-35-15; family 2-12-FULL-35-15; genus 2-12-FULL-35-15. The sequence goes on from JAYTXX010000203.1 coordinate 4,278, forward strand.
TGTAATTTGGCAAGTATAAATCCCTGCTAAAATACTTGTTAAATCTTGTGTTGTAGCTCCATTGCTCCAAGTATAAATAATTGGAGAAGTTCCACCAGCTACAACTAAATCAATTGCTCCTGCTGTGTTTCCACACGTTTCATTTGTAACTATTGTGTTGTTGATAGCAAGTGTTCCCGATGTATTGTTTACTGTTGAACCTGTGTTTACAACACAACCTAATGAATCGGTAATAACACAAGAATAAGAACCAGCACTAATATTATTTAAGTCTTCTGAAATGGCACCATTGTTCCAAATAAAATTGTAAGGAAGCTTTCCGCCAACAATTGTAATATCAATGGCTCCTAAACTATTGTTGCAAATTTCATCAGTAACTGCAATTCCATTTACAGCAAGTGTTCCCGCCAAATTTAAAATAGTGATGGCACCTGTTTTTACCGAACAACCATTTGTTGCTGAAATTGTGCAACTGTATGTTCCAGCACTTAATCCAATAATAGAAGCAGTAGTTGCTCCATTATTCCATAAATAAGTATAAGGTGTTTGTCCTCCTGTAATATCAAGTGTGATGCGTCCTTTGCCATTTCCACAGGTTTCATCTGTTGTGTAAATATTTTTTATAGCCAATGTTCCTGCATCATTTAATACAGTATAAATGGGAGTGTTTATTTTACAACCATTATTCAAATCGGTAATAATGCAACTATATGTTCCTGCGGAAATATTTCTTAAATCCTCTGTGAATGCGCCATTCGACCATTGATAAGAAACATTAAATGCTCCCGTTATAGTAATATCAATAGAGCCCTGAGCATTTCCACATGTTTCATTCACAGCATTACCATAGGTTTGAGCAAGCGTTCCTGAATTGTTCAGAACTGTATATGATTTAGTTACCGAACAATTATTTGCATCAGTAACTTTTACCGAATACGTTCCTGCATTTAAAGCCGAAATGTCTTCGCTTACTTTTCCATTGCTCCAAACAAATGTATAAGGCAGTGTTCCTCCCGAAATGGTTATATCTATTGCTCCTTGTTTATTGCCACACGTCTCATTTGTTATTGTTTGATTTGCAATAGCCAATGTTCCTGTATTGTTTGTTACAGTGTAGGAGTTACTTGCTGTGCATGCATTTGCATCTTTCACAGTAACAGTATATGTTCCTGCGGAAATGTTTGTTAAATCTTGTGTTGTTCCATTGTTCGACCAAGTATATTGAAATGGTTGTATTCCTCCACTCAAACTAATATCAATAATTCCATTTCCATTGCCACAAGTTTCGGGTGTGATGGTAACATTGCTAATTGCGATGTTGCAAGTAATAACACAATTACTAACTTCATTTATCAATGTGAACGATTGAGATGACGAACAATTATTTCCATCTTTCACAGTAACGGTATATGTTCCTGCGGAAATAAAATTTAGGTCTTTTGAAACGCTTCCATTGTTCCATAAATAAGTGTAAGCTCCATTTCCACCCGATACAGATAAAACAATACTTCCGTTTGAATTTCCACACGATTCATTGGTAATTGTTGGTTGTATTGATAGTGCTGTAGGTTGAGAAATAGTTGCTGTAGAAAGTGTTTTACATCCACCAACACTGGTAATAGTAACAATATATGTTCCTGTCGAAAGCCCTGTTAAATCTTCTGTTGTAGCACCATTGCTCCAAGCATAAGTGTAGGGTGAAGTTCCGCCTGTTACAGTTAAATCAATACTTCCATTGTTAGCGCCAACACAAGTAATGTTTGTAACAACATTTGTAGCAACCATTGTGCTTACGTTGGTTAATAAAAATGTGGTACTGTATTTACAACCACTTGCTTCGGTTACTGTTACATTGTATGAACCAGCTCCAATATTTGTTAAATTTTGTGTAGTAGCTCCATTGCTCCACAAATACGTATAAGGACTACTTCCTCCTGTTACCGAAATAGTAATAGAACCATTATTTAATCCGCAAGTTGGTTGCACCAATGTTCCTGTAGTAGTAGATTTTGGTGGGTTCACAAGAGTAATTACAGAATCTGGATTTCCAGCTTGTAAACTAATGCTCCAGTTAAAAATATAACCGTTGTCTTGGGGATTTGTGTCTGTAACTTTCAATGTCCAAGTTCCATTTAATGGCACACCAATTAGAGCCGAAAGTGCTTGGTCTGATTGGTATGAACCAGATGGAATATAAAAATCAGTTAATGTGCGTCCTGTTGCATCAACGTATGTATGTTTATATATTTGCGCTTCAGCATTCACAGTTCCAAATGTTGGAGTATTTGTCCAACAATAATTATAACCTATGCCAGGTGTAATGTCAGAATTAGCACCATCAATAGGACCTTTTGCAACGGGTTCACCAAAATCGGTTGTTCCTCCACTGCCCGATTTTTGTTTTAATGTAACTGTTGTTCCATTAGGCGCAATAAGTTCTATGCGTACTTCTTTTTCCGATGAATGTTCCAATTTTGCACATACCGAAACCAATTGATTCAGATTTGTTAATGTTTGTCCACTACTAAATCCTGAAATATTAATGCTACTCGTGTAAGATTGTCCATTTCCATCGGGTAAAAATGTTTGTCCAGCATCAAACAGCGAACCTACTACTGTTGGTCCAGCTTTGCAACCATACACATCACTTACATGTACTACATACGTTCCAGCAGGTACATTAGCAATTGGTGAACTATTGTATATTCCAAATCCATCTACATTAAATATATAAGGTGAAGTTCCTCCTGTGGTTGCAATTACTATTTGTCCTGTAGAATCTCCCGCACAAGTTGGATTAACTCCACTTAATGTATAACCAAGTGATTGCGAATCATCAATATAAAGTTTTATGGTTTGTTTTGGTGAACAAGGTTGTGGACTGTAAGTAAGAATAACAGTTTCTCTTCCTTCTGCAATTCCATCGGGTAAAGCATTGATGATGATTGATGCTGAAGTTTGTCCGGCAGGAATTGTAAAAATAGAATCGATATAACTATAATCCACACCATTAATAGCTGTTCCACCAATATTGAAAGTAATATTTGTGTTTGTTGCTTGTGCGGCATCAAGAGAAAAAGTAAATTTTGCTTTTGTACAACCTTCTAATGCTACCGAATCAGTAGTTGCTGTTTGTGCAATAGCGGTTACTGTTCCTTGTATCAAGCTATTTTGTTTTAATAACACCCAAGTATCAAGTTGATCATCAAATGCATCGGCAACAGAAAGGCGCA
>JAYTXX010000204.1:0-28606 GCA_043742725.1 Bacteroidota bacterium
CGCAAGGAGCTTGTAAAAGCAGTAAAATGGCTCAAGCCAGACGAAAAAACATTATTGAAAGTATGGTGTTTGGCAACCTTTGGTCATCGCTATAGAAACGAAATAATGGAAGTTTTCAAAAGCGTTACGAAGTCGTAATAAAGTTAATATTCCGTTTTAATCCACTAAATTTTGTTCGTTTAACCGCAGAATTTTTAAACACACGTTTAAAAGTTTCTTCTGTTAATTCAACCCAATCGTTTTTTTTCATTCCGAGCAATTCAGTATTTGCATTGAAATAAGGTTCGTTATGTGCTATAGAAAAGCGATTCCAAGGGCAAACATCTTGACACACATCGCAACCAAACATCCAATTGTCAAATTTGCCTTTTACTTCAGTTGGAATATTTTCTTTCAACTCAATAGTGAAATAAGAAATACATTTACTTCCATCAACCACATAAGGCGCAACAATAGCATCGGTAGGGCAGGCATCAATGCACTTTGTGCAAGTGCCACAATAATCTTTTATTGCAGTATCATAATCCAATTCTAAATCAATAATTAATTCGGCAATAAAAAAAAACGAACCACTATTTTTATTGATAAGGTTGCTGTTTTTTCCAACCCAACCCAAGCCACTTTTTTTTGCCCAAGCCTTGTCCATAACAGGTGCAGAATCTACAAAAGCACGCCCATCAACTTCACCAATTTGTTGTTTTATAAATTCTAAAAGTTCGTTTAATTTTTCTTTGATAACAAAATGATAGTCGGAACCAAAAGCATATTTAGAAATTTTTGGAGCGCTTTCATCTTCTTGTTTTTCCGAAGGATAATAATTCAAAAGCATTGATATTACTGATTTTGCACCAGGCACCAACAATCGTGGATCTAATCGTTTATCGAAATAATTTTGCATGTAACTCATTTGACCATGCATGTTTTTATTCAACCAGTTTTCTAAACGAGGCGCTTCTTCTTCTAAAAACTCTGCTTTTGAAATACCACAATAATCAAAGCCCAATCGCTTGGCTTCTGTTTTTATTAGTTGTGTGTAGTTGGATTGCTTCATTGGTTAGTTTTAAAACCAATAAATTATTCTGTATCAAACAAACTTCCTTTATGCGCTCTTGGAATTTTGCCGAGGTGTTTGTAGGCAAGTTCTGTGGCTTCTCGCCCACGCGGTGTTCGCACAAGATAACCTTCTTGAATTAAAAAAGGTTCATATACTTCTTCAATTGTTCCAGCCTCTTCGCCAACAGCTGTAGAAATGGTAGTCAAACCAACGGGTCCACCTTTAAATTTTTCTATCAATGCAGATAAAATACGAATGTCCATTTCGTCCAAACCGTTCTTATCCACATTTAGTGCGGTAAGCCCAATATGTGCAATTTCCATATCAATATTTCCATCACCTTTTATTTGTGCAAAATCTCTGATGCGTCTTAATAAAGCATTTGCAATTCGTGGTGTTCCGCGACTTCTACGAGCAATTTCATTTGCTGCATCATCTGTAATGGGAACATTTAAAATTCCTGAAGCACGAATAATAATTTTTTTCAGCAACGCAGCATCGTAATAATTTAATCGCGAATTAATTCCGAAACGTGCTCGCAAAGGCGCTGTGAGCAAACCACTGCGAGTGGTTGCGCCAACCAATGTAAATGGATTTAATTTAATTTGAACGCTTCTTGCATTGGGTCCGCTATCAATCATAATATCAATTTTATAATCTTCCATTGCAGAATATAAATATTCTTCAACAATAGGACTCAAGCGATGAATTTCATCAATAAACAAAACATCGTGTTCTTCTAAATTGGTAAGTAAACCTGCTAAATCACCAGGTTTATCAAGCACAGGACCTGATGTAATTTTTATGTTCACACCCAATTCTGTGGCAACAATGTTTGCCAATGTGGTTTTGCCAAGTCCTGGAGGTCCGTGCAAAAGAATGTGGTCGAGTGCTTCGCCACGTTGCTTGGCAGCTTTTACAAATATTTTTAAATTTTCAACAACTTCTTTTTGTCCAGTAAAATCGCCAAATTCGGCAGGACGGAGAACTTTTTCAAATTCTTTTTCTGCCGAATTCAAATTTTCAGAATCGGGATCAATATTTGGATTCATTTTTATTTTAAAGTAATACTTGTTTCTCCAATTACCACATCATCACAGCCAATTGTAATTAAATATTTTCCTGGAATAAATCCTTTTGGATTTGGGCACATTACATCTACAGCAAGATCATCATTGCTATAATTTACATCTTGCTTTGCGGCATAATATCCTCTGGAACCATTAAATTTAAACATGTTTCCATCGTCTTCCGATTTACAAATTTCTTTTCCATCAGGAGAAATAATGCGAACATAAATTGGTTTTATTCCTCGTTTTGCAATTTTATTTTCGCCCAAAACAAACGAAACTTTAATGCGCTCCACACGAGAAGCTTTGTTGGTTTCTACTTCTTTTGTTCCTCCCGATTTAAACTTTACGCCTTTTGCAGCTGGGTTTGTGGCTTTTAATATAGACCCTAAATTTACAGTACTTTGTAATGCTTCTTTATCTTTTGAAAGTTTTGATGTTTTATTTTTTTCAGAATCTAAATCAGCCGAAACTTTTTCTTTTTCTGCTGTTATTGTTTTGTTCAGCGTGTTCAATGAATCAATTTCAACAACAAAGTGTTTCATGATTTTTCGTAATGTTTCTGTTTCTTTTCTTAATTTGGAAATGATGTAGGCATCATCTTTATGTTTTTCGGCTTGCACTAATAATTCTGCAATTTGAGTTTTTTTCTCTTCCAATTCTTTTTGAACATTTTGGTCGCTGGTTTCTAATGTTGCATACTCTTGTTGCAAGGCACGCAAATCATCAGTAACATTATCGCGCTGAACAACTACTTCTTGTTTTTCTACAACTACAGTGTTTGCTCTGTTGCGCTCCATTAGCCACAAACCAATGAATGTTGCATTGCTCAATAACAATAAAATTAAAAGAAGAATTAATTTTTTATTCTTTGATTTTTTTTCTTCTAGGTTGTTTTCCATAACAGACAAATTGTTTATTTTAGTTCCACAAAGTTAGAATATTTTAAACGTATAAAATAAAAGAATGTTAGCCGATTTTATTTCATTAATTTTTCCGCAAGTATGTGTTTCGTGTGGAAAAAGTTTGTATAAAAACGAAGATTGCATTTGCACATATTGCGCCTATCATTTACCAAAAACAAATTATCATTTACATCACGAAAATCCGATTGAAAAAATATTTTGGGGAAGAGTAAACATTCTTTCCGCATCGGCATATTATACTTTTGGAAAAGGAGGAAAGGTGCAACATCTTATTCATCAATTGAAATACAAAGGACAAAAAGATATTGGCGTAACCATTGGAAAACATTATGGTTTTGATTTAAAGCAAAGCGAAAAATTTAATAGTGTTGATGCAATTATTCCCGTTCCACTTCATCCAAAAAAGAAAAAGAAAAGAGGATATAATCAAAGTGAATTTTTTGCAGAAGGATTATCAAAAAGCATGAAAGTAGAAACCGATTTTACTACACTTTTTCGTGCTTTGGAATCGGAAACACAAACAAAAAAATCGCGCTTCAAGCGCTGGGAAAATGTGGAATCTATTTTTCAATTGAAAGAAAAAAATAGTTTAAAAGGAAAACATATTTTGTTGGTTGATGATGTAATTACAACGGGAGCAACGCTTGAAGCCTGTGCACAAACGTTGCTTCAAATACCAGAAATAAAAATAAGTATTGCCACTATTGCTTATTCGGGACAATAATCGCACGGCTTTTTATTTATCTTTGTTTTTCACAAAACCACAATGGCTGAATCATTAAATATTATTGGAAATAGTAAAAAAGAAAAATACGAATCGTTAATTCCTCAAATAAAATCGTTGATTGAAGGCGAAGCAGATTACATTGCAAATCTTTCAAATATAATTGCGGCATTAAAATTTGGTTTCGATTTTTTTTGGGTTGGAATTTATTTCGTAAAAACCAATTCGGAAAACAAACAAGAGCTTGTGCTCGGACCATTTCAAGGGCCAATTGCTTGCACTCGAATTGCTTATGGCAAAGGCGTTTGCGGAACATCGTGGAAAGAAAAGAAAACAATTATTGTGGACGATGTTGAACAATTTCCTGGACACATTGCCTGTAGTAGTTTGTCGAAATCGGAAATAGTTTTACCTGCATTTGATAAAAACGAAAATGTAATTTTGGTTCTTGATATTGATAGCGAAAGTCTTTCAACTTTTGATGAAACAGACAAAATATATTTGGAACAAATTATGCGAATTATTGATGCGTTGATTAATTAAAATGGCTGATATGTTGATTAATAAAACAAAATTTTATTCAAAGTATTTTATCCGTACAGTTGCATGTTTTTTAATTAGCGCATTAATTTTTTCTTGCGCACAAATAGTTGCTCCTGGTGGAGGAGCAAAGGATACAACACCTCCAAAGGTTGTAAAATATATTCCCGATAGTGCAAAATTAAATTTCAATTCAAAAAATATTTCAATAGATTTTAATGAATACATCACGCTAAAAGATTTGAATAATCAACTGATTGTTTCACCACCTCTTGATAAACAACCCGACATTAAAGTAAAAAACAAAACACTATTAATTGATTTTGACAAAGATGAAAAGCTAAAGCCAAACACTACTTATTGTATGAGCTTTGGAAATGCGGTACAAGACATTAACGAAAATAATCCAATAGAAAACTTCAGCTATATTTTTTCTACTGGAAATTTTATTGATTCGTTGACAGTAAAAGGAAAAGTACAAAATGCTTTTGACCACAAAACCGAAAAAGGAATATTGGTAATGCTTTACAGCGATTTGACGGATAGTGTGATTTATAAAAATCTTCCTGACTATTTTGCAAAAACAAAAGAAGATGGCACATTTCAAATTAATAATATTAAAGAAGGCAACTATAAAATAGTTGCAATAAAAGATGCAAATGCAAATTACAAATACGATGGAAGCACTGAAAATATTGGCTTTAATGATACGATTGTTAATCCATCGGAAAAACAAAAAATATCAATTGATTTATTTCAAGAGCCAGAAAAAAAATTGTTTTTGAAAAAAACAATTTATGATTCGTATGGAAAAATTGTTTTTGTGTTTAACAGAAATGCCGATAGCGTTCATATAGAACCACTTGATTATTCATTTAAAAAAGAAGATGTGTTCCTTGATTATTCAGCGAATAAAGACACAATCACGTATTGGTTTAGAAACATTGATAAAGACGTTTTGAAACTTCAATTGCGAAACGAAAATAAAATAATGGATACGCTCGAATACAAATTAATTACCAAAGAAGAAGCACTAAAATCCAAGAAACATCCGTTAAAATTTTCTCTATTAAATAGTTTTACTGGCAATCAAAATTTTGATTTGAATGCGCTTGATAATAATTTCGGATTGCTATTTTCTGCTCCAATAAGCAATATTGATGATAACAAAAAAATATCATTGAACATGGACTCTTCAAAAATATCGGAAAGCATAACTTTTCAAAAAACATCGAACAGTACGTTTTTGAGAATAACAAACTTCATGAAACTAAAAGAAAACACCAACTACCACCTGTTTGTTCCTCCAGCAACTTTTACAGATTTTTTTGGCTTGACAAACGATACGATAAAAATTGATTTTAAAACAAGAGAAGAAAAATTTTATGGAAGTTTGAAATTAAAAATAAATGTGTCGGAAATGCAGGCGAATTATATTGTTCAGCTATTGGATGAAAAAGAAAATATAGTGCGAGAAAATGCTATTCAGAAACCAGAAACATTAACGTATGAATATTTGTATCCTAAAAAATACAAACTCAAAATTATTGTTGATGAAAATAAAAATGGAAAATGGGATAGTGGAGATTATATAAAACATTTGCAACCCGAAAAAGTAATTTATAATTCTGAACTTATAAATGTGCGTTCCAATTGGGATTTAGATTTGGATTGGAAAGTAGAATAATTATTTCAATTCAAAATTATCTGCATCATTCATTACGGAAAATGTTTTTCTAAATTCAATTAATTCTGAATAATTCAAAATAATTGTTTCAATAGATTCTTCGTGAGGCATAATTTTGCTAATGATTTCACCCTTTGCATTTATAACAGCAGAATCGCCCGAATGATAAATTTCATTTCCATCATTTCCAATTCTATTTACTCCAACCGTATAACTTTGGTTTTCAATAGCTCTTGCAAGCAACAATGTTTTCCAAGGATGAGCACGTCTTTCGGGCCAATTAGCAATATAAATTAAAACATCGTAAGCGGAATTTTTGTTTCTGCTCCAAACAGGGAAACGCAAATCATAACAAATTAAAGGGCAAATTTTCCATCCTTTTATTTCTTCAATTATTTTATTTTTTCCTGCTGTGTAATGATTATTTTCATCACCCATGCTAAACAAATGGCGTTTATCATAAGTGCTATAAGTGCCGTCAGCTCTCATCCACACCAAACGATTAAAATAATTTTTATTTTCTTCGCAAATAAAACTTCCTGTAATTACGCAATTTTTTTCTTTTGCTTTTTCGCGCATCCAATCAATTGTTTTTCCATTTGTTTTTTCTGCAAATAGTTCTGGACGCATACTAAATCCTGTAGTAAACATTTCGGGAAGTACAATTAAATCAGTTGCTTCGGCAATTGCAGAAATTTTTTGAGAAAACAGTTCAAGATTTTTTTCTTTGTTTTCCCAATCCAAATTTGATTGTATGATTGTAATTTTTAAATCGTCCATGTTTCTGTAATTTATTGTTTCAGTTCGTTCGTTAAAACTATGCACTTTAGTGCAAGACTTTCAGTTTCTATAAATATTTTACTTATTGCCGTCTTTGCGAGGAACGAAGCAATCTCCACGTATTGTATTACTTATGGATTGCTTCGTTCCTCGCAATGACGCATCCTATTATTGTTTTCAATTGAAAACAATAAAATTTTGCTTTTTCATAACCTGTGCACATCCAGCGCATGGTGCTTGAGTTAGTTCGTTTTTGCGAGCGAAGCGAAGCAATCTCCACGTATTGTATTGCTTATGGATTGCTTCGTTCCTCGCAATGACACATCCTATTATTGTTTTCAATTGCAAAAATAAAATTTTGCTTTTTTCATAACCTGTGCACATCCAGTGCATAGTGCTTGAGTTAGTTCGTCATTGCGAGCGAAGCGAAGCAATCTCTAAACAAAGGTTTCAAATAAATCCTCCCATTTGGGATTTATAGTTTTTATTAGTAATTCTTTTTTCTTTCGTGAACCAGCTTTAATCTGTTTTTCTCTAATAATAGCATCATTGATAGTAGAAAAAATCTCATAATAAACCAACTTGTGAATTTTATATTTACTTGTGAATCCTATATTTATTTTTTCTTTATGCTGTAATATTCTTCTTTCCAAATTATTAGTTACTCCTGTGTATAAAACTGTATTGTTGGCATTTGTTAAAATATAAATGAAATAACGAACTATCATTTTTGTTGTGTTTAGAGATTGCTTCGCTTCGTTCGCAATGACTATATCGTATTCAAAATATCCGTTGCTTTTTTTAGTGTTTCTTCTTTTTTTGCAAAACAAAAACGCAAAACATGATTATCCATTTTTTCGTGATAGAAAACAGAAATAGGAATTGATGCAATGCCAAACTCTTTCGTTAATCGTGTTGCAAAGTTTACATCTTTTTCTTTGCTAATAGATTTGAAATTTAAAAGTTGGAAATATGTTCCAGCGGCTGGTGTAAAAGTAAATTTGGATTTGCTGATTTGTTGAATAAAAAAATCTCGCTTTTGCTGATAAAAATTTCCAAGAGATAAATAATTATTTTTCTTTTTCAAAAAATCGTTCAATGCGTATTGAATAGAAGTGTTTGCACAAAAAACAACAAATTGATGAACCTTACGAAACTCCGCCATTAAATTTTTTGGTGCCACACAATAACCCATTTTCCAACCTGTTGTATGAAATGTTTTTCCGAAAGAAGAAACAATAAAACTACGTTCGGCAAGTTTTGGAAACTTTGCTACACTTTGATGTTCGTTTCCATCAAAAATAATGTGTTCGTAAACTTCATCACTCACTACAATAATTTCGGTGTTCTTAATTAATTTTTCCAACATCATCATATCACTTGCAGTCATTATACTTCCTGTTGGGTTATGTGGTGTGTTAATGATAATGATCTTTGTGCGATGATTGATTACTTTTTTTACTTCGTTCCAATCAATAGTATAGTTAGGTGCTTTTAGTTGTAAATAAATAGTTTTACCACCATTCAATTCAATAGCTGGTTGATAACAATCGTAAGCAGGTTCAAAAATTATTACTTCATCTCCTTCACGAACAATGGCTGAAATAGCAGTAAAAATAGCTTGTGTAGCGCCAGCTGTAATTGTAATTTCTGTTTCGGCATTATATTTTGCACCATATAAATTTTCTGTTTTTTCGGCAATAGTTTCTCGAAGGCTCATTAATCCAGCCATTGGAGCATATTGATTGTTTCCTGCTAACATATATTTATTCACAAGCGAAATCAACTCTTCATCGCACTGAAAATCGGGAAAGCCTTGCGAAAGGTTAATGGCATTATTGTCGACTGCCAATTTGCTCATTACTGTAAATATGGTTGTTCCTACATTTGGAAGTTTGCTGCTAATTAAATTTGGGTAATTCATAAATTAGAATAAAATATTTTCAGTTTAAAAATACACGTTAATTATCAATGCTTTTCATTGCTTGAAAATAAAGTATATTTTTTTTATTTAATAGCTTGATTTTAATACTTTTGCAAACTAATTTTTAAAAACATATTACAATGACAATTCAAAACAACAAAGTGGTTTCGGTAAATTATACACTTAAAAATAAAGCAACCGGAGAACAAGTAGAACAAACAAGTAAGGAAAATCCTTTTGTATTTATTTTTGGAACAGGTGGTTTACTTCCCGATTTTGAAAACAATTTGAATGGAAAAAAAGCAGGTGATACATTTGATTTTTTTATTGAAGCAGCAAAAGGTTATGGAATGCGTGATGACCAACATGTGGTGATGATTCCTATTGATGCATTTTTAGGAGAAGATGGAAAGTTGGATGAAGAAAATGTGAAAGTTGGCGTTACCTTGCCAATGGTTGATAACGAAGGAAATCGTTTGTATGGAAACGTAATGGAAATTACCGCTGAATATGTAAAAATGGATTTTAATCATCCCTTGGCTGGACAAGATTTACATTTTGCAGGAGAAGTTTTAGAAATTCGTGAAGCTACTGCCGATGAGCTTGCACACGGGCATGTGCACGGACCACACGGACATCATCATTAAAATAATTTCGCAATTCATCAATAAGCAATCTACAATTTGTTTATTGATGAGTTGCCTATTGATAAATTAGAATAATGATTACTATTTTTAGAATACCTTCCGATAAAGAGTTTCAAGAGATTTGTAATTACATCAAAGAATTTGAATTAGATAATCGTGATTTAAAACAACAACAATTTATAGCATCATTTAGAAACGATGAGTTGGTTGGTTTTGGTCGTTTGCGAGCACATGTTGATTGTATCGAACTTTGTACTTTGGGAGTAGTAATACCTCATCGCAGACAAGGAATTGGAAAAGCAATTGTAAACGAACTAATTAAAAAAACACCTCGCGAAATTTATTTAGTATGTATTATTCCTGATTTTTTTATTCCTTTTGGATTTCAAATTGTAGAAAAATTTCCCACTTCTATTTTAGAAAAACAAAATTATTGTGCTACAGAATTAACTGTTCCCGAGAAGTATGTAGCAATGTGTTTGAAAAAATAAACTCACAAAACATCAAACACAAAATATAGTAAAACCTCCCGCTTAAAATGGCAAGATGCCACAGAATATTTATCACGAGTGAAGATACTCGCGACAGTAGGAGCATAAGCCCAATTATGCTTTCTTGATTTTTTTGTTTCTTTTGCATCAAGTCAAAAGAAAACATAAAGTATTTTCACAGCTAAAAATCACAAAAAATTTGTTGCTCTTTTTATTACATTTGTCAAAATATCTACTATGAAAAAAACAACGCTTCTTTTATTATTTAGCATAGCACTACAATACACATTTGCTCAACCACTCACCGAATATTGGGACATTGCCCAAACAAAAAAGAAAAGCGAACAAGAAACAAAAAATGGAATGCAACATGGCAAGTTCACTGCTTGGTTCGAAAGTGGTGATATTGCCAAAGAAGGCAATTTTATTGATGGAAAAGAAAACGGAAAATTCACAGCATATTATCTTGGAAAAAAACTAAAAGCAGAAGAAAATTATACAAAAGGAAAAAAAGAAGGAGCTTGGAAATATTGGTACATCAATGGAAACAAAGCACAAGAAACTTTTTTTAGAAACGATAAACAAGATAGCACTTGGACAGGCTGGTACGAAAACGGAAAAACTAAAAGCATAGAAAAATATATACTTGGCAAAAAAGATGGCACTTGGATTTATTACTATGAAAACGGACAAAAAGAAAGTGAAGGAACATTTAAAAATAATTTAGCAGAAGGACATTACACAGGCTGGTATCCCAATGGAAACAAGCAAAAGGAAGGCGATTACAAAAACGGAAAAGAAATTGGAACATGGAAAGAATGGACAAAAACAGGAATGTTGAAACAAGAGTTAGTTTATGAAAATGATGAAATATTGTTGATGAATTTATGGCTCGACAATGGGCAACAAGTAATAAAAAATGGAAATGGAAAATTTACAATAGCTTATGATAATGGAAAAAAGAAAGGAGAAGGAAATTATAAAGATAGTCGATTAGATGGTAAATGGTTATTCTACACAGCAACAGGAGAAAAAGATTACGAAGTAATTTTTGAAAAAGGAAAACGAAACGGACAATACACCAATTGGTTCACAAATGGAAAAATAAAAAGTGAAGGAACATTTGCAAACAACCAAAAAACAGGCTATTGGAAATGGTTCACAGAAGATGGAAAAATAGAAATGGAAGGTTCACTGAAAAATGATTTGCGTGAAGGAAAATGGATGTATTGGTTTGCCACAGGAATAAAAGAATCGGAGGGGTTTTATAAAAATGATTTGCAAGATAGCACCTGGAATTATTCCTATCGTGATGGTTCCAAATGGAAACAAGGAAATTACAAACTTGGCTTAAAAAAAGGTTTGTGGACAATTTGGTACGAAAACGGACAAAAACTTCAAGAAGGAAAATATGTGGATGGAAAAGAAGATGGAATTTGGCAAAGCTGGTTCGATAATGCGGTGATGAAAGATGAAGGAAATTTTACAGCAGGAAAAATGAACGGTTCTTGGAAAGGTTGGTTGCCCAACAACAAACCTAATTACGAAGGATTTTATAAAAATGATTTAAAAGATGGGGCTTGGAAATATTATTTCGATTCGGGAAAAATAAAAGAAGAAGGTTTTTATAAAGAAAGTCGCAAGTCGGGACACTGGATTACTTGGACTGCTTATGGTTTCAAAGAAAGTGAAGGAAATTATACCGAAGAAAAACCCAATGGACTTTGGACATATTACTACGAAACAGGAGTAAAATCAATGGAACAAACTTACACCGATGGCAAATTAAGTGGCAATTGTAAAGCTTGGTATGAAAATGCTCAACCAAAGAGTATAACGTCTTACACACTAGTAAAAGAAAAAAGTGGAAGAATTGAAAGTAAACCCGATGGTAAATGGACTTACTTTGATAAAAATGGAAAAATAATGCTTGAAACTACTTACAAAAAAGGAGTGAAAGCAGAATAAGTTTATCTTTTCACTTTATGTACCTGATGCGCATGTCTTTTATACGGATCATGTGGATGATGATGATGGTGTGCAGCTGCAGCTCTATGTGCTTTTGCCACATCTTCAGCTAATCTGCGTTTTTTAACCCAACTATTGCTATACCAAGC
Organism: Bacteroidota bacterium; assembly: GCA_043742725.1. GTDB lineage: Bacteria > Bacteroidota > Bacteroidia > 2-12-FULL-35-15 > 2-12-FULL-35-15 > 2-12-FULL-35-15. Next base: position 11,961 of record JAYTXX010000204.1, read on the forward strand.
AATTGCTACTACCACACAAAAACCAATAGCAGGATAAACAATATTATTCATAAGCTCCTCGTGCTCCAATTGTCTTTGTTTTTCTTGAATAGAAGACAAATTGCTTTTAATATTATTAACATCTTGAGCAAAAGCATCAATAACTGATAACAACATTGAAGCGAGAAACAAAACACTTGGCTTTATGACATTGCTTTTTGTTGATTTTATAAAATTTTTCATAGTTGTATTTTTTTACTAGCCTTTTTTATTTTTATAAGTAAAAATATGTTTTTTAATCCATAAAAAAAGATTTTTTGCCGATAAATAAATCCTTTTTACCCACAAGACGCTTTTTATAGAACAAAGGTTGCATTAAATAAATTTGGAAAATTCTATTGTTTGATATATATTTGCACCATCAAATGTTAATAAACTGGATAAGAGGGGACAAAAGTCCCCTCTTTCTTTTGTAACAACAGGCATGATTACAGTAGAAAACATAACAAAATTGGTTGAAAAAAAATTAGCAGAAGGCTCTAATTTTTTGGTGGATGTGGCTGTGAAACCGGGTAATAAAATTTATATTTTATTAGATAACGACAAGGGTTTATCAATAAACGATTGTGTGGAAATGAGCAAATTTGTTGAATCTAATTTAGATAGAGAAGTTGAAGATTTTGAAATGCATGTTTCATCACCAGGATTGGATAGACCATTAAAAATTTTACGTCAATATCAAAAATACATTGGTAAACAACTGGAAATTAAAACAAAAGAGGGAGAAAAAGTAATAGGAAAACTTTTATCGGCAACCGAAAATGGAATTTCCATTGAAGCAAAAGAAAAAGCCAACAAAGGAAAACAATTACAAATAAATACTATCAATTTAACATTTAATCAAATAAAAGAAACCAAAGTTATACTATCATTTTAATACTTAAAAACAATGGAAAGCATCAATTTAATTGAATCATTCTCGGAATTTAAAGAGATTAAAAACATCGACAAACCAACATTAATGAGCATCATTGAAGATGTGTTCAGAAGTATGTTGTTGAAAAAATATGGTTCGGACGACAATTTCGATATCATCGTAAATCCTGATAGAGGAGATATTGAAATTTGGCATAACAGAGAGGTGGTTGATGATGAATTTGCAGAAGATAGTTTTGACTATGATGAAGCAAAACATATTGGATTAACTCCTGCTAAAAAAATTGATGCTGACTTGGAAATTGGAGAAGAAATTACAACTCCTGTAAAATTAGATGATTTTGGAAGACGTGCTGTACTTGCAGTTCGTCAAAATTTAGTTTCTAAAATTTTGGAATTAGAAAAGGATGGCATTTATAAAAAATACAAAGAACGTGTTGGAGAAATTATAACTGGCGAAGTATATCAAATTTGGAAAAAAGAATTATTAATTCTTGATGAAGATGGTAATGAATTATTGTTGCCAAAATCGGAACAAATTCCTTCCGATTTTTTCAAAAAAGGAGATACTATTCGTGCAGTAGTTCAACGTGTGGAAATGAAAAACAACTCACCAGTAATTATTTTATCTCGCACATCTGGTTCGTTCCTTGAGCGTTTATTTGAGTTGGAGGTGCCAGAAGTATTTGATGGATTAATTACCATTAAAAAAATAGTTCGTGAACCAGGCGAAAGAGCAAAAGTAGCAGTTGAATCGTATGATGATAGAATTGACCCAGTTGGCGCTTGTGTTGGAATGAAAGGTTCTCGTATTCACGGGATTGTTCGTGAATTGAAAAACGAAAATATTGATGTAATTAATTTTACAACAAATGCTCAATTATTTATTACACGTGCATTGAGTCCTGCAAAAATTACTTCTGTAAAAGTAGATGATGAAACAAAACGTGCAGAAGTATATTTAAAACCAGACCAAGTTTCTTTGGCTATTGGAAAAGGTGGACATAATATTAAACTTGCTGGAAAATTAACAGGTTACGAAATTGATGTTTATCGTGATACAGATATTGATACAGAAGATGTGGATTTAGAAGAATTTGCAGATGAAATTGAAAGTTGGATTTTAGATGAGTTGAAAAATATTGGTTGCGATACTGCAAAATCAGTATTAGAATTATCAAATCAAGAACTTGTTAAACGTACCGATTTGGAAGAAGAAACAATAGTTGAATTAAAACAAATTTTACAATCAGAATTTGAATAAATAGGAAAATAGCCAATAGCGAAACCACTATTGGCTTTTTACTATTCACGTATAACTTTTTTAAATAAAATATGTCAGAAAATAAAATACAACGATTAAGTAAAGTTGCAAAGGAATTCAATGTTAGTGTTTCCACTATCACTGATTTTCTAAAAACGAAAGGACATGCCATTGAAAGTAATCCGATGGCAAAAATTTCTGATGAACACTACGAATTGCTATCGAAAGAATACCAATCTGAAAGAGCTTCAAAAGAAGAAGCAAAACAGCTAACATCGAGTATCAGAGCAAAAAAGGAAAATATTTCTTTAGATGAAACTTCAAAAAAAATAGAACCGAAAATAGAAGAAGAGGAAGAAATTATTATTAAAAATGTTCAGCCTGTAGAAAAAGAAAAAATTACTAAAACAAAAGAAAAGGAAGAAGAAAAAGAAGTTATAAAAGCAAAAGTAGAATCGGATGTAAAAGTAAAAGTGGTTGATAAAATAGATTTGTCTTCTATCAATAGTAAAACAAAACCAGATAAAAAATCGAAGAAAGAAAAAGAAGAAGAAAAGGAAAAAGATAAAAAATCGAAAGCAGAAGCAGCAACAAAAGGAAAATCGAAAAGTAAAACTAAAAAAGAAGTTGCAGAAGAAATTCCAGTAAAAGAAACAAAAGCTACTGAAGTTGAAAAAGCAGTAGCGCCAACAACAGAAGCACCCAAAGTAGATTTCTATGAAACGAAAATAGAAAAATTGGAAGGACCAAAAATTATGGGCAGAATAGAATTGCCTGTAAAAGAAGAACGCAAAAAACCAGTTGCATCTTCATCCGCATCAATTGAAAATGATAAAAAGAAAAAACGCAAACGCATAAAGAAAAATTTTGGAGGAGGAACAATAGGAGATGCTTGGGATCCAAGCAAAAAAACAGCACCTGCTGGAAGTGGAAGTCCAACAACAAATAACAATGCTCCTCGAAAACAATTTCCAGCAACGAGTGGTACTGGACAAGGTCAGAGAGGAAAATTTGCAAGACCTGCAAAAGTTGAATTAACACCAGACGAAATACAAGCTCAAATAAAAGAAACACTTGCTCGATTGAGTGGAGCAGGAAAATCAAAAGCATCAAAACATCGTAGAACGAAACGTGATGCTGTAAGTGAGAAAATGCAAGAAGCTGCTGATGTTAATGAAGCAGAAAAAAAGATTATAAAAGTTACTGAATTTGTTTCGGCTAATCAATTAGCACAAATGATGGATATTTCAGTCAACGAAATTATTTCAACATGTATGAGTTTGGGAATGTTTGTTTCCATCAATCAACGATTAGATGCTGAAACCATTGCTATTGTTGCCGAAGAGTTTGGTTACAAGTTGGAATTTGTGAGTGTGGAGGTGCAAGAAGCTATTAAAGAAGAAGCAGATACAGAAGAACAACTTTTACCACGTTCTCCAATCGTAACCGTTATGGGTCACGTAGATCACGGTAAAACATCTTTGTTGGATTATATCCGAAAAGCAAATGTTATTGCAGGCGAAGCAGGGGGAATTACACAGCACATTGGAGCATACAATGTGAAATTAGAAAATGGAAAAACAATTACATTCCTTGATACACCAGGACATGAAGCCTTTACAGCAATGCGTGCTCGTGGTGCTCAAATTACAGATATTGCAATTATTGTAGTTGCGGCTGATGATAGTGTGATGCCTCAAACAATAGAAGCAATCAATCACGCACAAGCAGCTGGCGTTCCTATTGTTATTGCAATGAACAAAATTGATAAGCCAGGTGCAAATCCAGATAAAGTTCGCGAAGCATTGTCGCAAATGAATATTTTAGTTGAAGAGTGGGGCGGAAAATATCAATCACAAGAAATATCAGCAAAAACAGGCTTAAACATTGAATTGTTGCTTGAAAAAGTATTGCTTGAAGCAGAAATGTTGAACTTAAAAGCAAATCCAAATAAAAATGCAAGTGGAACTGTAATTGAATCGGAGCTTGACAAAGGTCGTGGATATGTGAGTACAATACTTGTGGAAGCAGGAACATTGCACGTTGGAGATATTGTGTTGGCAGGTTGTTACAGCGGAAAAGTAAAAGCATTACAAAATGAAAGAGGTCAAGCAGTGAAAGAAGCAGGACCTGCAATGCCAGTATCGTTGCTTGGTTTGAGTGGTGCACCACAAGCAGGAGATAAATTTCACATTATGAATGATGAACGTGAAGCACGTGAAATTGCTGCAAAACGATTACAATTGCAACGTGAACAAGGAATAAGAACAAACAAACATATTACATTAGATGAGATTGGAAGACGTTTGGCAATAGGCGATTTTAAAGAATTGAACGTGATTGTGAAAGGCGATGTGGATGGTTCTGTTGAAGCACTTGCCGATTCGTTGCAAAAACTTTCTACTGAAAAAGTTCAAGTTAAAATTATTCATAAATCCGTTGGAGCTATTAGCGAATCGGATGTTTTGTTGGCATCAGCATCCAATGCAATCATAGTTGGTTTCCAAGTGCGTCCTTCGGCAGGAGCTCGTAAAATAGCGGAAACAGAGCAAATTGATATTCGTTTGTATTCTATTATTTATGATGCAATCAATGAAATTAAAACGGCAATGGAAGGAATGCTTGCTCCTGAATTTGAAGAAAAAACAGTTTGCAATATCGAAATCAGAGAAGTATTTACAATCACCAAAGTTGGAACTATTGCAGGATGTTTTGTGTTGGATGGAAAAGTTACACGTAATACAAAAGTTCGTGTAATCCGCGATAATATTGTGGTTCATACAGGAGAGCTTGGTTCATTGAAACGATTCAAAGATGATGTGAAAGAAGTAAACAAAGGTTTTGAATGTGGATTGAACATCAAAAATTTCAATGACATTAAAGTTGCTGATATTATTGAAGGCTACGAATTAGTGGAAATAAAAGCAAAATTATAATTGCTTTTTTAAGGAATAGAAATTTCATTTGTTGAAACCATATTGCTCAAATGCCCTGCTCTATCGCGCAAGGTAATTTCAAATTTTACAGTTACAGGAGTTGTGTGATACAAAGGAGCCGAACGAAGTTTGGCTTTTATTTCTCCATCCAATGCTTTGTATTGCCCATCGGGAGTAATGTTTGGAACACGATACGAATAATACAAAGTGTCAAAAGGAGTTGTTCCGGGAGTTCCATCAAATGGATGAAACAAACCATCAGTACCTTTGTATAAATATTTCATTTTAAAATCATCTTTTGAAGTTGTATCGCCTGCAACAATTCCAATATCTCCATCTCCATCCTTAAATTTAATAATACAATCGGCAGAATCTGCACCATATATAACGTATTCTTTGAATTCAATAATTGGAGTGCTTGGAAAATTTTTTTCCTTCACGCAAGTTGTAAACAACAGTGCAATGCCGAGAAACAAAAAAGAAAAAATAGCAATACGTTTCATGGTTTGAAAAAATCTGAACCTAAAATTAATCATTATTTTTGGCAACACAATATCACAACGAGTTAAATCATTAATTATTATAACAAAATTTTGAGTTCAACCATTCCAACTATTTTTAATATACAATCAGAAGAAGATTTTGAAACTACCGCAATTGCTGTATTTCAGTATCAAGCTAAACATAATTCAGTTTATAAAAAATACATTGAAACACTAAAAATTAATGCTGAAAATATTTCAACTATCAAACAAATTCCTTTTCTGCCAATTGAATTTTTTAAAACTCACGAACTAATAACCGACAAGCAACAAGCAACAGCTAAAGTTTTTACAAGTAGTGGTACAGGTGGAATACAAAGCAAACATTATGTAAATGATATTTCTATTTATGAAAAAAGTTATTTAAAAGCATTCGAACATTTCTATGGAAACATTGATGAATATTGTATTTTAGCATTACTTCCATCGTATCTCGAACGCAATGGTTCCTCACTCATTTACATGATTGATGATTTAATAAAAAAAAGCAATCACCCCGAAAGTGGCTTCTATCTTCAGAATTACAACGAATTAATTTTGAAATTAAAACAACTTGAGCAGCAAAAACAAAAAACTATTTTGGTTGGTGTTACTTATGCTTTATTAGATTTAATTGAAAAACAAAAATTTCAATTGAATCACACTGTTGTTATGGAAACAGGCGGGATGAAAGGGAAACGAAAGGAAATGGTGCGAGAAGAATTACATACTATTTTATGCAAAGGTTTTGGAATTGATGCTGTTCATAGCGAATATGGAATGACAGAATTATTATCGCAAGCATATTCAAAAGGGCATGGCATTTTTTATTGTCCACCTTGGATGCGAGTATTGACAAGAGATACAAACGACCCACTTACACTTTTGTCAGAAAACAAAACAGGTGGAATTAATGTAATTGATTTAGCAAACATTTATTCTTGTTCATTTATTGCTACGCAAGATTTAGGAAAAATATTTACGGACAACTCTTTTGAAATTCTCGGACGCTTTGACAATAGCGATATTCGAGGTTGCAATTTATTGGTTCAATAGCATACAATAAATTAAAAACACTTGCGTTTATGATGCAAGTTCTTAAAATTACATTCCTTATGGTTTAGATTTTTACCTTTTCCAAACGTATCATTTTTGTTAAACGATTTTTATCGAAACGAAAGTAACGAGTGGAAAAGATAAACTTAAAATCTATCGCCATGAAAAATCAAAGTTTCTCTTGTCCAACTTTTTTTAGTTATGTTTTATGTTTTTTTTGTAGTACAGATTATGCACAAAACGCAATTCAAAACATAGAAAAATCAACTGATGTGGAGCCTTACGATGTGATTATTGTACCAGGCGTTCCTTACGAAAATTCAAATTTTAAATTTGTTTTAAAAGCAAGGATGTTGTGGTCGAAATATTTATATGAAAACAAAATTGCTAAAAATATAATTTATTCAGGCTCCTCTGTTTACAGTCCTTTTGTGGAAGGAAAAATCATGCGCATCTATGCTGATTCATTAGAAATTCCAGCTGAACATACATTTTCAGAAACACAAGCAGAGCACAGTACTGAAAATATTTATTATTCTGTTTTGATGGCAAAAAAATTAGGATTCAAAAAAATTGCAGTAGCTACAGATCAATATCAAAGATTATTAATAGCTCGTTACATCAAAAATAATTTTCCTGAAGTTGTAATTATTCCAATAAATTATAACAAAATTCATGTGATGAAAACTTCACTTCCTGAAATTAATTCGAGCTCGGCTTACAAACAAAATTTTGTTTCATTGGTAACACGAGAAAGCCGTTTGAAAAGATGGAAAGGAACATTGGGAATGAATATTAATTATGCACAAAACGATTCAACAATAGCATCAAAAACTCCATCATTAGCTGGAGTTGGAAAAATTATGAAATCAAGTATTTCTCCTTTTTTAACTGTTTTTGATAAAAAAGAAATTGGGCGTTAATTGGCTTTGAGAAGGTAATAATTTTTCTTTCCTTTTTGAATTAAAATATATTTTTGATTGATAAGATATGTTGCATCAATAATTAATTCAACAGTTTCAATTTTTAATTTATTTACTGCAACTCCACCACCTTGAATCATTTTGCGTGCTTCGCCTTTTGATGGAAATATTTTTGTTTTTTCGGCAAGTAAATCAATAACATGAATTCCTATTTCAATTTCTGATTTTGTAATTTCAAATTGTTCTACACCTTCAAATACTGATAAAAAGTCTTCTTCTGATAATTTTTTCAAACTTTCTTCTGTTCCTTTTCCAAAAAGAATTTCAGAAGCTTCAAGAGCCGTATTGTAATCCATTTCAGAATGAACTCGAACGGTAATCTCTTTTGCCAATGCTTTCTGTAATACACGCAAATGTTTTGCTTTTTCGTGTTCAGTTTCTAATGTTTCTATTTCATTTTTTGTAAACAATGTAAAAATGCGAATGTCTGTTTTTGCATCTTCATCACTTGCATTGAGCCAAAACTGATAAAATTTATACGGTGATGTTTTTGATTTATCTAACCACACATTTCCACTTTCAGATTTTCCAAATTTTGTTCCATCTGCTTTTTTAATCAATGGTGTTGTTATTGCAAAAGCTTCTCCTCCAGCTTTGCGTCTAATCAATTCTGTTCCAGTTACAATGTTTCCCCATTGGTCTGAACCGCCCATTTGAAGCTTTATTCCTTTGTTTTTCCACAAATAATAAAAATCATATCCTTGCACCAATTGATATGAAAATTCGGTAAAACTCATTCCATTTTCTAAACGATTTTTTACAGAATCTTTTGCCAACATATAATTTACACTAATGTGTTTTCCAACATCACGAATAAATTCAAGAAATGAAAAACCTTTGAACCAATCATAATTATTGACTATTTCAGCAGAATTATTTCCACAATTAAAATCCAAAAATTTTTCTAATTGTTTGCGTTGACAATCTAAATTGTGTTGTAATGTTTTTTCATCTAACAAATTTCGTTCAGCAGATTTTCCAGAAGGGTCGCCAACCATACCTGTTGCACCACCTACCAATGCAATTGGTTTGTGTCCTGCTTGTTGAAAATGCAACAAGGTCATTATTTGCACCATATTTCCAACACCCAATGAATCGGAAGTTGGGTCAAAACCAATGTATCCAACTACCATTTCTTTATTCAACAACTCTTCCGTACCAGGCATCATATCGTGTAACATGCCTCGCCATTTTAATTCTTCTACAAAATTTATTTTCATTTTTATTTCTTTGAAAAGCAAAGATAATAAAGGTTTGTTATCTGTCTATTCAGAATTAAATAGATAAATTTGCAGGAAATAAAAACTCAAAATTTGATTTTAGTAACAGGCGGAACAGGTTTAGTGGGTTCACATTTGCTGTATAGTTTATGCAAAAATGGAGAACGTGTGCGTGTACTAAAACGTAGTAATAGTAATATTGATAATCTCAAAAAAGTTTTTTCCTATTATAGTTCTTCTCCCGAAAATTTATTAAAAAATATTGAGTGGGTTGATGCGGATTTACTCGATGTGTATTCCTTGATTGATGCAATGAAAGGCGTTACAGAAGTATATCATTGTGCGGCAATGGTTTCGTTTGACCCAAAACATCAACACGAAATGATGCGCATAAATGTGGAAGGAACAGCCAATATAGTAAATGCGGCATTGGCAACACAGGTTAAAAAATTTCTTCACGTTAGCTCAATTGCCACATTGGGCAGAGCAGAAAAAGGACAGCTAATAACAGAAAATTTATTTTGGAAATCATCACCCGAACATTCCAATTATTCGATTAGCAAATATGCTGCAGAACGGGAAGTTTGGCGAGCTTCAGAAGAAGGGTTAAATGTTGTTATTGTAAATCCATCATTAATTATTGGTGCAGGAAATTGGCAACAAAGTAGTTCTAATATATTTCCAAAAGCATCAAAAGGAATACGATTTTATAGTTCAGGAACAAACGGATTTATTGATGTGCGTGATGTTTCAGCATTAATGATAAAATTAATGGAAAGTGAAATTTCAAACCAACGATTTATTTTGAATGCAGAAAATTGTTCATTCAAAAAGTTTTTTGAAATGGTTCATCAACAAATTAATAAACCAAAACCATCAATAAAAGCAGGGAAGCTTTTAAGTTCAATTGCTTGGCGTGAAGAAAAATTGCGAAGTTGGCTCACTGGCTCAACTCCTTTAATCACAAAAGAAACAGCACGTTCGGCTCATCGCATCAGTATGTTTTCTAATGAAAAAATAAAAACTGTTTTTCCCGATTATAAATTTATTTCTTTGGAAAAATCAGTAAAAGATACTTGCGAGTTGTTTTTGAGGGAGGAAAAAAAATGAAAAGAACTTTTTTTATATCGACTTTTATAATTATAGTTCTTTTATTTTTTTTATTGATGTTAAAACTCACTATTCCATATTTTAGTTTTAGGTATGATATTTCATTTTTACTTACTAAACAATCTGTTCTACATAATATTCACTGGCGAATAGCTTTTTATTTCCATATCGCATTTAGCTTAATCGTACTTTTTACTGGTGCATTTCAATTTATCAAAGTAGATTCGATGAGAATAAAAAAAGTTCATCGTTCATTAGGAAAAATATATGTTTTTACTGTTTTGATTGTTAGTGCTCCATCAGGATTGATAATGGCTTTTTATGCAAATGGCGGAATTATAGCAAAAATTTCTTTTGTAATAACTGCAATCCTATGGTGGATATTTACTTTTCGGGCATTTCGTTTTATTATTAAAAAAGAAATAGCGTTGCATCAAAAAAACATGCTCAGAAGCTATGCACTTACTTTATCTGCAATAACATTAAGAATTTATGTGTTAGTGTTACCATATTTTATTCATCTATATGGAAAAGAAATGTATGCTACAGTTGCATGGTTGAGTTGGATTCCAAATTTAATTGTTACAGAGACATTAATATGTAATAAAAAAAGAAAATATTAATAAATAATCTAATTCAATAGTTCCTCAATAGCTCCATTTTCGCGAATTGCAAAACTTGCATCTTTAATTTTTTGAATTTTTAATAAATCATTATCAAAATCATTTTTTACATACGGCTTTTTAAATATTCTTTTGTTTAAAGTCATTATATATTTATTTTTTTTAAATATTACTGTTGCCATTTCTTCTCCATTTTGAAATGCAATAACTTTTGAGTCTATCATTTTCGTGTCGGAATCAAATGTTATTATTCGATGGTAAATGTGGCGCATTTCTTTTGGGCAAGCTATTTCAGATGTATCCACAGAATATTCGAGAACAGTTATGTTAGAATTTAATTTAAAACCTCTATTCATATTATATGTTATATATTTCGTGGAATCAGTAATTTTTTCATACGTGTAATAATTACTAAAATTATTAAATGAAATTTCTTCGGGACCTTCTCCATCGAAAAATGAATTATAATAAAATTGTCTTATTTCATCTTCATTAATTGTAAAAAAAGAATTCGTGTCTTTTATAGAATTTAAGAATTGACTAAAAATTTCGGGCTTTTTCGAATAGTTTGCTATTGCCTCAAAAGGTAAAAGTTGCAATAAAATATGTCTAAACGCATCACTTTCTCTGTCTAATTTTATTCGTTCATCCTTTATCAATCGTTCTTTTATTTTGTTTATATCGAAACCCAATTCATCATGTAAAGTATAATAAATTTCAACTAGTCCTTGTTTAGATAAAATCGTAGAAACGATTGATTCATATATTAAGTCTTCGCTTGGTTTTCCAAATAAATATCGACTGCTATAATTGCTATTAATTCCAAAATATCCTTGATATGCAATAAAATTATATACAGCGCTTTGCTCTTCATACTTCTCATATTTTCCATATAAGTCTGCAAGTATTTTATAATTTTCTAAAGATGGCATTAGCGTTATGGCTCGTTTAGCACAATAAATAGCCTTGTCAGAATTATTTTTTTTGTAATCATCAATCTGCTTAATGTAGCTAATGGCGATCTCCTTATTTAGATTTTTATATTTTTCATTAAAATTATATACGCTATCATCATTAAATATAGCGCTCGCTGGCAATGCATTCACCTCTTTTACTTCTGTTATTATTTTTTGTTTACAGGAAAAACAAAACAGAACTAATATGCAAATTGTAATTTTTTTGAATATATTTTTCATTGTTTATTGTTTTACAATTGAACTCGAATCATTATAATTTGCGGGAACGGACTCTTCCTCAATCTTTCCATTTTCTTCAATTTTATATTGAGCCTTAACGAGTAATTCGTATTTGTCTATTTCATTTTCTTCAAACGGAACTTTGTCAATAGGTTTTTTCCAAATACGTTTGTAATCCTCGATAAAAATCAAATTATTCTCAATCCTACACTTTTTTACTTTTTCAGCTGAGAATTGACCTGCTATAAGTTTGGTTGAAATAATGTTTCCATTATTATCATAGGTAGAAAGTTTAGTATAAATGGGCTGCATGTTTTCTCCATAGTAACTTACAGAAGAATAAATAATAGCTGTGTATTTATCTGTTGAGGGTAATTTTGTTACATAAAAATATTCGTTTGAAACATCTCTTCCAAAACTCGTATTCTCCATTTCGGGTATAAACTGTGCAAAATCATAAGAAATACTTTGATGATAATCTTTCATTTCCACATTTTCTAAAGAAATTTCAAAAGGTAGCGAAGTTGTGTTAAATGATTTTACAAAAACATTATACAATCCATTAGTATTTTTTTTACTTTTACTTGCAAGCCAATTGGTGATTAAGGTTTTATATTCATTCGTATTTATAATTGATTTTAAGTGTTCATCATTTCCAATAAGCGCAGTATCATTAAAGCCATTATTAAATGCTTGCCATAAATTTTGTATCACATCCCAACGAATATCTGAATTTACCGTTTCGTTTTGTACACAAGCCATTTTGTAATATAACATTGATTTAGGTTGAAAGTTCAAATGTTCTGCTATTTCAAATGCTTTGTTTGCAAACTGAATATTTACTTTTTCCTGTTTCGAATCAAGCAGGGCATTACCCAGTTCGTAGTATGTTTTGGCATCTGGAAATGTAACTATTGATTGTTGAAAAAGAGGTATAGCGCCAAGAGCGTTTTTTTTATTTTTATAAGCCTCTATTCCTTGTAAAAATAACTTTCGACTTACTTTTTTGATAGAATCTATTTTCATTTCTTCAGCATCAAATATCATATCTGACACTTTATCTTTATCGTAAATTTCATCCATTTTTATTTGGCGAAGTTTTACCTTAGCAATAATTTGATTCTTCACTTCGGTACATGAAAAAAGAAAAATTATTGTGATTGAAAACAAAAAATATTTTTTCATTTTAATAGAGATAAAATTGTTTATTTTAATTAACTCATTTCTTATTCATTTCCTCTGCTTGCATTTTGCTTAAATTATCCAACACAAGCTGATATACTTCAGTTAAAAGTTCTTGATTTTTTGAATAAAAATCAAAACTATCATCAAACTGTTTTTTAGAAATATTATTTTTTTTAAAAATATTTGCGTTTAGTTTTTGTTTGGTAGTAATTATTTTTTCTGGGCTATACATTGCCAAATTCATTGATGCTTCCATCAGATGAACATCTACCATTATTTGCGCCATTTGCTCTTTTGGTAAAACGCTATTAGGAATGCTTGGTTGTTCGTTATTTGAACAAGCCAAAAGAAAAAAACAAGAAAAGAAAAACGGAAAATATTTTTTCATTTTTAAAATCATACTTCACAAATTTAATATAAAAATTTAAGCTATTTTTGTTGCAATGAGTGAAATAAAAAATAAAATTGTATGGATTACTGGCGCATCTTCGGGCATTGGCGAAGCTTTGACTTTAGCTTTTGCAAAAGAAGGTGCAAAATTAATTCTTTCGGCTCGAAGAATAGATGAATTGCAACGAGTAAAAAACAGTTTGAATTTATCTGATGCAGATGTTTTTATTCTTCCGCTTGATTTGGCAAACACAGCAAAAATTGATGAACTCACACAACGAGTTGTTTCAAAATTCGGAAAAATTGATATGCTCATTAACAATGGTGGCATAAGCCAGCGTTCGCTTACAAAAGATACTGCTTCCGAAATTGATAGAAAAATAATGGAAGTAAATTTTTTTGGAACCATTGCACTCACAAAAAGTGTGTTGCCAATTATGCTAAAGCAAAAAAGTGGACACATCGTTACAATTAGCAGTATTGCTGGCAAATTTGGTTTTTATTTTCGCTCCACATATTCAGCATCAAAACATGCATTACACGGATTTTTTGAATCATTGCGAATGGAAATTTTTAATGATAATATAAAAGTGTTGTTAGTTTGTCCAGGAAAAATAAAAACAAATATTTCTTTAAACGCATTGAGTGGTGATGGACTAAAACACAACAAAATGGATACAAGCACAGACAATGGAATTAGTGCAGAAGAATGTGCGAATCAAATTATAAAAGCGATAAAAAATAATAAAGAAGAAATTTTTATTGGAGGAAAAGAGTTGAGAGCTATTTTGGTAAAACGATTTTTTCCAACTCTTTTTTCGAAATTAATCAGAAAGCAAAAAGCAGAATAATTTGATGTGCTAATTTGTTTAAAGCATCAATTAACTAATAACCAATGACCAATTAATGAATGACTAATACTCCCACCATAGCAGGAATACAACAAGTAGGAATTGGAATACCTAATGTTCATGAAGCATTCAAATGGTATGCACAACATTTCGGAATGGATATTCCAATTTTTGAAGAAGCAGCCGAAGCTAATTTAATGTTGCCTTACACAGGCGGAAAGCCACATCAACGACACGCTATACTTGCTATAAATATGAAAGGTGGAGGAGGTTTTGAAATTTGGCAATACACAAGTCGTACTCCACAAGCTCCAACATTTGAAATTCAATTGGGTGATTTAGGTTTTCTTTGCACACGAATGAAATCAAGTGATGTGAAGGCATCGTATGAATTTCTGAAATCAAAAAAAGTAAATCTTGTAACTGAACTTACAAAAGATGCAGGAGGAAATGATACGTTTTATTTGCGCGACCCTTGGAACAATTTATTTCAAGTAGTACACAGCAATTCTTGGTTTGGCAAAGGTTTGCAACTCACTGGCGGACCAAGTGGTGTAATGATTGGAGTAAACGATATAGAAAAATCAAAAAAATTTTATTCCGAAATTTTAGGTTACGATACTGTGGTGTATGACAAAGAAGGAGCATTTGATGATTTTAAAAAAATAACAGGCGAAGAAAATAAATATAGAAGAGTATTATTAAAACATAGCAAACCAAGAGTTGGTGCGTTTTCCAAGTTGCTTGGCGAAAGTGAAATTGAATTAGTAAAAGTTATTGATCGCACACCACGCAAAATTTTTGAGAATCGTTTTTGGGGCGATAGAGGTTTTATTCATTTATGTTTTGATATTACAAATCAACAAGCAATGAAAAAATTATGTGCAGAAAAAGGACACCCATTTACGGTAGATAGCGGAGAAAAATTTGATATGGGAGAAGCTGCTGGACACTTTAGTTATATTGAAGACCCAGATGGTGCATTGATTGAATTTGTAGAAACAAAAAAAATTCCAATCATGAAAAAACTTGGTTGGTATTTGGATTTAAGAAAACGCGATGCTCTGAAACCTTTGCCAAATTGGATGTTGAAAGCATTGACATTTAACCGTGCGAAATTCTAAAAGATTAAATGCGAGTTCTACTCACTACGCTTAATGCAAAATATATCCACATCAATTTGGCGGTTCGCTTGTTGTATCATCTCAACAAAGACAAGCACAATGTAGCTTACAAAGAATTTACGATTAAAGAAAACAAAGAAGAAATTGCGGAAGCTTGCAAGGCATTTGATGTTGTTGCTTTTAGTTGTTATATCTGGAACATTACGCCAACGCTTGAAGTAATCAAAAAAATAAAATTGCTGAATCCTCAATGTAAAATTTTATTGGGAGGACCAGAAGTAAGTTATGAATGGGAAGAAATAATTGCAAACAAAGATGTTGATTTTATTATTGCTGGTGAAGGAGAAATTGCATTTGAAGAATTTTTAAATCAATATCCAAACGTAGAAAATGTTCCGAATTTAATTTGGAAAAAAGCAGATGAAGTTTTTGAAAATAAATCAGCAGCAATGTTTGATTTAGAAAAATTCAAAAATATAAATCCATACATCAATGATGATATTGCTGAATTAAAAAACAAAGTGCTGTATATAGAAACATCGCGTGGATGCCCTTATAAATGTGAGTTTTGTTTGGCAAGTTTGGATAACAAAGTGCGTTACTTACCAAACGAAACTATCAAAGAAAATTTATTGTATTTGATGCAATACGGAAAAACAATAAAATTTTTAGATAGAACTTTCAATATCAAAAAAGAATTTACGATTGATATTTTCAAATTTATTTTAGAACATCATCGTCCTGAAAATGTTTTCCAGTTTGAGATTACAGCCGACATTGTTCATTCGGATATTATTAGTTATATCAATGAAAATGTTCCAAAAGGATTGTTCCGATTTGAAATTGGAATACAAACTGTAAATCAAAAAGCAAATTTGCAAGTGAGTCGCAAACAAAATTTTGATAAAACAAAAAACATCATTCAGCAATTGCAAGATAAAATTGAAATGCACTTGGATTTAATTGTAGGCTTGCCTTTAGATGAATGGGAAGATATTAAATACAGCATTGAAGAAGTGTTTAAACTTTTTGCTCCTGAGTTGCAATTGGGTTTTTTAAAGTTTTTGAAAGGCACACCTGTACGGCATAAACACGAGCAACACGATTATATTTTTGACCCAAATCCTCCGTATCAAATTATTGAAAGCAAGTATTTATCAAAACAACAATTGGAACAAATTGTAAAGTTGGAACACGCTTTGGAAATTTATTGGAACGGTAAAAAAGCTATCAACACACTGAAATATGTAACATCTAATTACAGCATTTTTG
>JAYTXX010000205.1:0-12803 GCA_043742725.1 Bacteroidota bacterium
AACAAGCACGACAAGTTACACAGTAACAGGCACAAGTGCAGCAGGCTGTACCAGTTTAGCAACAACAACAATCACAGTCAATCCATTACCAACAACAACAGTAAATGCAGCAACAATTTGTACAGGAACTTCCACTACCTTAACAGCAGGCGGAGCAACAACATATAGTTGGAATACAGGCGCAACAACAGCAACAGTAAACTTATCACCAACAAGTACGACAACGTATACAGTAACAGGCACAAGTGCAGCAGGATGTACCAGTTTAGCAACAACAACAATCACCGTAAATCCATTACCAACAGTTTCAGTTAGTTCTTTAACGGTTTGTCCTGGTCAAGGAGCAAATTTAGTTGCATCAGGAGCAGCTACATATGTTTGGAACACAGGTGCAACAACAACCACATTAAGTGTAACTCCAGCAGTTAATACAACTTACACAGTAACGGGAACATCAATTGGTTGTACAGGTTCAACAACAGCATCTGTAACTATAGGTGCAGGGTTATCTATACTTGTAAACTCACCAACAATTTGTGCAGGATTTACAACAACTTTAACAGCTTCAGCAGGTACCACTTATGTTTGGAATACAGGAGCAACTACTACTACATTGAGTGTAACACCAGCATCAACAACAAGTTATACAGTTACTGGAACTACAGGAGGATGTACAGGTTCTGTAATAGGTGTGGTAACAGTAAACCCATTGCCAACAACGACAGTAAATTCAGCTACTATTTGTGCCGGGTTGTCAACCACAATAACAGCAGGTGGAGCAACAACTTACGCTTGGAGTACAACAGAAACAACAGTTTCGATAAGCATTACTCCAGCAAGCACAACAACCTATACAGTAACAGGAACATCACTTGGTTGTACAAGTTCAGTAACAAGTGTGGTAACCGTAACTCCATTGCCAACAACAACAGTTAATTCTGTTACCATTTGTGCGGGATTATCAACAACTATGACAGCAGGTGGTGGAGCAACATACTCTTGGAATACAGGTGCAACAACAACTACGTTGAGTGTAACACCAGCAAGTACTACAACATATACTGTAACAGGAACAACAAGCGGTTGTTCAAGTTCAGCAACAGGAATTGTAACAGTAACGCCATTACCAACAACAGCAGTTAATTCAGCTACAATATGTGCTGGATTGTCCACAACGATTACAGCAGGTGGAGCAATAACATATTCTTGGAACACAGGAGCAACAACAACTACGTTGAGTGTAACACCAGCAAGTACAACAACCTATACCGTAACTGGAACAGCAAGTGGTTGTTCAAGTTCAGCAACAAGTGTGGTAACGGTTAATCCATTACCAACAACAACGATAAATTCAGCTACTATTTGTGCTGGATTGTTCACAACGATTACAGCAGGTGGTGGAGCAACATACTCTTGGAATACAGGAGCAACAACAACTACGTTGAGTGTAACACCAGCAAGTACAACAACCTATACAGTAACAGGAACATCAGCAGCAGGCTGCACAAGTTCAGCATCAAGCGTTGTAACAGTAACGCCATTACCAACAACAACAGTTAATTCAGCCACAATATGTGCAGGATTATCAACAACATTTACAGCAGGTGGTGGAACAACATATTCTTGGAACACAGGAGCAACAACGACTACGTTGAGTGTAACCCCAGCAAGTACAACAACCTATACAGTAACAGGAACAACAAGCGGTTGTTCAAGTTCAGCAACAGGTGTTGTAACAGTAACTCCATTGCCAACAACAACGGTAAGTTCGGCAACAATATGTGCAGGTGAAACAACTTCTTTAACAGCAAGTGGGGCAACAACTTATGCTTGGAGTACAACAGAAATAACAGTTACAATAGCTGTTACTCCTTCAGGGACGACAACTTATACCGTTACAGGAACTGAAAATGGTTGTAGTTCATCAGCAACAAGTGTAGTAACAGTTAATCCATTACCAACAATTACAGGTACAGCAATTATAGATTCAAGTAATTGTGGTGCAGCAGATGGAAGCATTACAGGACTTTCTGCAACAGGCGACCCTACAATAACTTATACTTGGTCAAATGGAGTACCTGCGGTTGTAAGTAATTCTACTACAACAGCCGATTTATTAAATGAAACACCAGATAATTATACACTTGTGGTGTCAAGTAGTTTAACAGGTTGTTCGGTATCAGTTGCAATATCAATTCCGAATGCAGGTGCACCGGTAGCTCCAACTGCAACATCACCTTCAGCATATTGTCAAGGAGATGTGATAGTAGATTTAACAGCAACGGGAACAGGAGCAGGAACATTAACTTGGTATTCGGATGGTGGTTTAACAACCGTTGTTGGAACAGGAACAACATTAGTTTCGGGTGTATCTAACACAACTGCTGCTACAACAACATTCTATGTAACTGAAATTGTAGGACTTTGTCAAAGTTTAGCAACACCCGTTTCTATAACAGTAAACACAGTTCCAACAGTTATTGTTAATTCAGCAACAATATGTGCAGGAATTTCGACAGATTTAACAGCATCAGGTGCTACAACTTATGTTTGGAGTGGCACAGAAACAACAGCTATAATAAATGTAACTCCATTAAGTACAACAACTTATACAGTAACAGGAACATCAATTGGTTGTACGAGTTCAGCAACCAGTGAAGTGGTTGTAAATTCATTGCCAACACTTACTGTTAATTCAGCAACAATTTGTGCAGGTTTATCAGTTGATTTAACAGTGGCAGGAGCTACAACTTACGATTGGAATACAACAGAAACAACCACAACAATTAGTGTAACACCAGCCTCAACAACTACTTATACAGTAACAGGAACATCACTTGGTTGTACAAGTTCAGCAACAAGTGAGGTATTGGTTAATCCATTGCCTGTAATTGCTGGAACAGTAGTTATTGATTCAAGTAATTGTGGCGCAGCAGATGGAAGTTTAACAGGAATAACAGCGAGTGGTTCTCCTACATTAACTTACACTTGGTCGAATGCAGTACCTGCAATTATAAGTACTTCAACAACAACAACTGATTTATTGGGTCAAACACCAGGAAATTATATTCTATTGGTAACAAGTAGCACAACAGGTTGTGCAGATTCAGCAACGTACGCAATAGGTAATTTAGGTGCACCACCAATACCAACTGCAACATCACCTTCTCCATATTGTCAAGGTGATGCAATAGCTGATTTAACAGCAGTTGGAACAGGAGGAACATTAACTTGGTATTCGGATGCTACATTAACAACAGTAGTTGGAACTGGTAGTCCATTTACATCTGGAGTATCTAATGCAGTTGCAGACACCGTTACTTTTTATGTAACAGAATCGGGAGCTTGTCAAAGTTTACCAGCAGCTGTAACAATAATGGTAAATCCACTACCAATAGTAAATGTAACTCCAAGCTCTTATCAATTAGATTGTAATAATTTAAATACAACAATCAATTCAACTGGAGGCGGAACGTATTTATGGAGCACAACTGAAACTACTGCTTCTATAACTGTAAATACTCCAAATACTTATAGTGTTGTTGTAACTTTAAGTGGTTGTACAGCAACAGCAAGTTCAACTGTAACACAAGATATAGTAAATCCAGTAGCAACAGCAACTGCAAGTCCATCACAACTTGATTGTAATAATTTATCATCAACAATCACAGGAGGAGGAATAGGAACATACGTATGGAGTACAACTGAAATTACATCAACAATTTCTGTAAACACTCCAAATACTTATGTTTTAACAGTAACAGGGGCAAATGGTTGTACAGCAACAGCAAGTGCAACAGTTACACAAGATGTTGCAAATCCAGTAGCAACTGCAACTGCAAGTCCATCACAACTTGATTGTATTAATTTATCATCAACAATCACAGGAGGAGGAATTGGAACATACGCATGGAGCACAACTGAAATTACATCAACAATTTCTGTAAACACTCCAAATACTTATGTTCTAACAGTAACAGGAGCAAATGGTTGTACAGCAACAGCAAGTGCAACAGTAACACAAGATGTAGTGGTGCCAGTAGCATCAGTAACACCAAGTTTGTCAACAATTGATTGTACAACATTAAGTTCAACATTGGTTGCAACTGGCGGTGGAACTTATGATTGGGGAAGTGGAGTTACAACATCAACAAATACTGTTTCTGTTGGTGGAACATATACTGTAACTGTAACTGGAAGCAATGGTTGTACAGCAACAGCAAGTGCATTGGTAAATCAATCGTTAATTCCTATTGCTTCGTTTACTGCCGATCCAATAACAGGAACTCCACCATTAACAGTGAATTTCACGAATACGAGTGTGAATGCAAATACATATTCTTGGACATTTGGAGATAATAATTCGGCTTCAACACTTGATGCGACAAATATATATACTTCAACAGGGACTTATTTTGTAGTGTTAACAGTATCAGAAAATGGTTCTTGTTCAGATACTGCAAGCGCAACAATTATAGTGTACGATGATTTTTCATTGTTGATTCCAAATGTGTTTACTCCTAATGATGATAATGTAAATGATATATTTACTCCAATGTCAAAAGGTTTAACAGCTATGGATGCCGAAATTTTTGACAGATGGGGCATTAAAATGTATGAATGGCATACAATTAATGGAGGCTGGGATGGTCGTACAACAAGTGGACAAATGGGGTCTGACGGAACTTATTTTTATATTATAAAAGCAAAAGGAGCTGATGGAAAGGAACATGTGGAAAAAGGTTCATTTAATTTGATTAGATAAAAGAATAAATAAATAAAAAATCCTACTCTGTCATTAGGGTAGGATTTTTCTTTTTTATAACCATAAATATTGTTGTAGATTTCCAAATAAAATTTCAAAAGTTTATCAACTTTTTTTTTCCATAATATATTTATTGTTACTTTTGCACTCGATTTAGAAAAAACTAATAGTTATATACATATAAAAATGTCAGCACAAACAGGTAAAATAGCACAAGTAATCGGTCCCGTAATTGACGTAACATTTGAAGGTGGAGCCACATTACCAAATATTTTGGATGCCTTGGTGGTTACAAAACCAAACGGACAAAAAATTATTTTAGAAACACAAAAACACGTTGGTGAAGATACCGTTCGTACAATTGCGATGGACTCTTCCGATGGTTTGTATCGTGGCATGGCTGTAGAAAATACAGGTGCTCCTATTACAATGCCTGTTGGAGAACAAGTAAAAGGTCGTTTGTTCAACGTAGTTGGAGAAGCAATCGATGGTATTGGATCTGTATCAAATAAAGGTGGTGCATCTATTCACCGCAATCCTCCTAAATATGAGGATTTATCAACTTCTACAGAAGTATTATTCACAGGAATTAAAGTAATCGACCTTTTAGAGCCTTATGCAAAGGGAGGAAAAATTGGTTTGTTTGGTGGTGCTGGTGTTGGAAAAACAGTATTGATTATGGAGTTGATTAACAATATTGCAAAAGGATACGAAGGGTTATCTGTATTTGCTGGTGTTGGTGAACGTACTCGTGAAGGAAATGACTTGTTGCGTGAGATGATTGAATCAAACGTAATTAAATATGGCGAAGAGTTTAAGCACTCTATGGAAAAAGGTGGATGGGATTTGAGCAAGGTAGATATGAAAGAATTAGAAAAATCACAAGCAACATTGGTTTTCGGACAAATGAATGAGCCTCCAGGAGCACGTGCTCGTGTAGCTTTATCAGGATTAACAATGGCGGAATATTTCCGTGATGGAGATGAAAAATCTGGTGGACGTGATATCTTGTTTTTTATTGATAACATTTTCCGCTTTACACAAGCAGGTTCCGAAGTATCAGCATTGTTAGGGCGTATGCCTTCAGCGGTAGGTTACCAACCAACTTTGGCAACTGAAATGGGATTGATGCAAGAGCGTATTACTTCTACAAAAAGAGGTTCTATTACATCTGTACAAGCAGTTTACGTTCCTGCGGATGATTTAACTGACCCTGCTCCAGCTACTACATTTGCCCATTTGGATGCAACAACAGTATTGAACCGTAAAATTGCTGAGTTAGGAATTTATCCTGCTGTGGATCCATTGGATTCTACATCTCGTATCTTATCTGCTGCTGTTTTAGGTGATGCACATTTTGGTACAGCACAAAAAGTAAAGATGATTTTACAACGCTATAAAGAATTACAAGATATCATTGCGATTTTGGGTATGGACGAGTTATCTGAAGAAGATAAATTAGTTGTATCTCGTGCAAGACGTGTTCAGCGTTTTTTATCTCAACCTTTCCATGTTGCTGAACAATTTACAGGATTGAAAGGTGTATTTGTTTCAATTGAAGATACAATCAAAGGATTTAACATGATTATGAATGGTGAAGTGGATGAATATCCCGAAGCAGCATTCAACCTTGTTGGAACTATTGAAGATGCAATTGAAAAAGGGAAGAAAATTTTAGCAGAATCGAAATAATCATTTAGTTATTAGTTGTTAGTTATTGGTTACTAGAAATATCCTTGTACTATCTAAACTAACAACTAATAACTAACAACAAATAACTATGCAATTAGAAATAATTACTCCAGAAAAAAAAATATATAGCGGTGATGTGGAAGCTATAAAATTGCCAGGTGCCGAAGGCTCTTTTGGTATTTTAAATAATCACGCACCAATAATTGCTACACTAAAAAAAGGTGTTGTAAAAATTACTGATGCTAAAAAACAAGTTGAAAATTTTGAAATTAATGGCGGAGTAGTGGAAGTTCAAAATAATAAAGTGATTGTGTTGGCTGAAGCATAAACATATCAACATATCAATATTCATAAAAAAGAATCCTTCGAAATTTATCGAGGGATTCTTTTTTTAGTTTCGTTAAAATAAAAAAAACATGAGAACATATTTTTTGATAAGCAGTTTTGTAATTCTTTTCTCAATTTCAATGATTGCTCAAGAAAAAATTACATTTCCATCAAAAGATGGATTAACCATTACAGCCGATTTGTATCTTACAAATGACTCGTTACCATATATGGTTCTTTGCCACCAAGCTGGTTTTAGTAGAGGCGAATACAAAGAAACTGCAATGCGCTTTCAACGATTAGGATATAATTGTTTAGCAATAGATGCTCGTTCGGGAAAAGAAGTGAACGAAGTAAAAAACGAAACAGCAGCATTGGCTGAAACAAAAAAGAAACCAACGAGTTATATAGATGCGGAGCAAGATATTTTGGCTGCTATTGATTTTGTTTTTAATAAAAATAAAAAGAAAGTAGTGTTGGTTGGAAGTTCTTACAGTGCATCATTGGCATTAAAAATAGCAACAACGAATGAAAAAGTAAAAACTGTTTTGGCATTTAGTCCCGGTGAATATTTTGGGGATAAATTGAATTTAAAAGAAAGTATTAAAATGCTGAATAAACCTATGTTTGTAACATCTTCGAAAGAAGAATCAAACGATGTTACGAAGTTAATTGCTGATGTTGTATCAAAAAACAAAACACAATTCATTCCAACTGGGAATGGCGTACATGGCTCTAAAACACTCTGGAAATCAGCAAATCCCAATAATCAAGAATATTGGATGGCAATAATTGTTTTTCTGAAAAGCTTGAGTTAATTCATTTTATTGGTTTGTAGGAACATCCTTTTTATCCTTGTAAGGAAGCATTATTCCTAAAGTTCCAATTACTTCGTAAGTTGAAAAACTTTGAGATGCTGTTCCTTGATAAACCTTTAGTCCGAAATAGTAAGCATAATCAAGCTTTTGAGCAATATCCAAATAAATATATTTTCCAAATTCTACTCGGTAAGCAGCTTCAATAGCAAAATTAAAACCACCAAACTGAAAACCTTTATCATTTTCTTTTCCTCTCAATGTGTTTTCAACGTGAGGAACCGTAGGACCTAAACCAGCTTTATATAAATTGAATAATTTTACTTTTCCATTTTTTGTTCCTGCAACATAAAAGCGTTTCATCACATTGATGCAGAAAAAATTTGCACCATTGTTTAATTTCCAATAATAAAAATCATCTTGAATATACATATTTGTATCAACGTGTTGATTGTTGATAGTTCCAACAACGTGAGCATATTGACCTGGAGTCATTTGATATTTTGTGTGGTCGAAATTAAATTCAAAACCAACCGATGGATGTTTCTTTAGAAAAAAACCAAAACGATAATTGTATTGTGGTATTGTAATTTCGTGTTGAAATAATTTGTCCCAACCTATTCTATCATTTCCTGTAATGTCTCTTAATTCATAATCATTGCCCAACGATGGTTGAGAAATTTTTATGGTGCTACTGCCATACCACTCCTTGTTATAGCCCCAAGCCAAATACATTCGGGAAGTATAAGGATTTGTAGTTTGTGCTTTTGCAAACAAACTAAAAACAGATAAGAAAATGAATGTGATAATTTTCATTGTAATTTTTTGATGAGCAAAATTAGATAATAATTTTAGGATAATAGATATGATTTTACTTGGCTTTTTTACTTAGTTTTTTATTTTCCTTATGACGTTTGTTATCACGCTTTGTTTTCTTCTCCATGTTTTTTTCAAATGCTTTTGTTAAATCCACTCCCGTTTGATTTGCCAAGCAAATTACAACAAACAAAACATCTGCTAACTCATCGGCAAGTTTTTTTTTATCTTCTTTTTTCTTGAACGATTGTTCGCCATACGTACGCGAAATTACACGAGCTACTTCTCCTACTTCTTCTGTTAATATTGCCATATTGGTAAGTTCATTAAAATAACGAACACCATGTGTTTTTATCCACTCATCTACTTTTTGTTGAACTTGTTTAATGCTTAATTCTTTTGTCATAGCGTTCTTGTTATCATAAAAAAAGCATTCGTCAAATTGACGAATGCTTTTTAAAAATTATTTTCTAAAAAATGATTATTCAGCTATTACTTCAAATGTAACTTTTGCAGTTACATCTTTGTGGAAACGAACATCGGCAGTATAAGTACCAACATTTTTGATTCCTTCTTCGCTGATAGAAATATTTTTTCTATCCACATCATAACCTAATTTTTTAATTGCATCAGCCAATTGAACAGTAGTGATTGAACCGAAAATTTTTCCTGATTCACCAGCTTTTGCTCCAACTTTCACAACCATTTCTTTTAAAGCATCGGCCGCAGTTTCTGCATTTTTTCTGATTTTTTGCTCTTTAAAAGCACGTTGTTTTACTGTTTCAGCTTGCATTTTTTTAGCCGACTCTGTTGCCATTGCAGCTATGCCTTTAGGGATTAGGAAATTTCTTCCGTAACCAGGCTTTACATTTACTACGTCATCCTTGTATCCAAGGTTTTTAACGTCTTGTTTTAATATTACTTCCATGGTTTCCTTTTATTTTAACATATCAGCTACATAAGGCAATAATGCTAAATGACGAGCACGTTTTACTGCTTTAGAAACTTTACGTTGATATTTAACTGATGTACCTGTTAATCTGCGAGGTAAAATTTTACCTTGCTCATTGATAAACTTTAATAAAAAAGCTGGGTCTTTGTAATCGATATACTTTATTCCG
The DNA here is from genome assembly GCA_043742725.1 of Bacteroidota bacterium. GTDB lineage: Bacteria > Bacteroidota > Bacteroidia > 2-12-FULL-35-15 > 2-12-FULL-35-15 > 2-12-FULL-35-15. The sequence continues at coordinate 9,537 of JAYTXX010000205.1, forward strand.
CTTTTTTTGAAACGGCAGTATTTCTTTTTCTTTACATCCACAGTTGGTGGAGCAAGATATCTGATTTCTGAATTATCTGAAGCCATTGTGTTTTTTGTTTTTAATTAATAATTAAGCTGTTGCTACTGCTTTTGTTTTGTTTCTGCGTTTTTCGCTGTAAGCAATTGCATGTTTATCAAGTGCTACTGTTAAAAAGCGCAACAAACGTTCATCGCGTTTGTAAGCAACTTCCAGTTCTGCAATAAATGTTGCAGGTCCTGTGAATTGAACAAGATGATAAAATCCTGTTGTTTTCTTTTGTATTGGATATTGCAATTTGCGCAATCCCCAAGCTTCTTCGGTTACAATTTTGCAACCATTGTCGGCAAGTAACTTTTTGTACTTGCTTACCGTCTCCTTTGCCTGATCTTCAGACAAAACGGGAGTCATAATGAAGACGGTTTCATAATGTTTTTGCATTGTTTTGTTGGTTTAATTGATTAATAATTATTTTTCCTTTTTTCTAAAAGGGACGCAAAGATAGAAATTTTTCTATTTCTGGCAAATAATTTCTGGCAAATTTGATTTAAGTTTGACCAATCTTTCTCTCTTTTCACAACTTTTTAACATTCACTTGCTGTTACACTTTAATAGTTATTTTTGCATCTCGCATTATGGAAAATTTTATTGTATCGGCTCGTAAGTATCGTCCAGCAACATTTAACACAGTTGTTGGTCAAGCGCATATTACCAATACATTAAAAAATGCAATTAAAACAGAACATTTAGCACACGCTTTTTTGTTTTGTGGTCCGCGTGGAGTTGGTAAAACTACTTGTGCACGTATTTTGGCAAAAACCATTAATTGCAACAATCGTACTGCCGAAACAGAAGCTTGTAACGAATGTGAATCGTGTATTTCATTTAATCGAGGAGCTTCCCATAATGTATTTGAATTGGATGCGGCATCCAATAATTTAGTAGATGATATTCGTAGCCTTATTGACCAAGTTCGTATTCCTCCGCAGTTAGGTGATTATAAGGTCTATGTTATTGATGAGGTTCACATGCTAACTCAAAACGCATTCAATGCTTTTTTGAAAACATTGGAAGAACCACCTGCTCATGCTATTTTTATTTTAGCAACTACCGAAAAACATAAAATAATTCCTACCATACTTTCTCGTTGTCAAATTTTTGATTTCAACAGAATTCAAATTGACGATATTGCAAATCATTTGGCATACATTGCAAAAAGCGAAAACGTAACTGCCGAAACAGATGCACTTCACATTATTGCACAAAAAGCAGATGGTGCTTTGCGCGATGCGTGTTCTATATTTGACCAAATAGTAAGTTTTGCTGGAAACAATATTACCTACAAAGCAGTAATTGAAAATTTGAATATTCTTGATTACGATTATTATTTCAAAATTACAGATGCAATGTTGTCGGAAAATATTTCATCAACATTATTAATTTTTAATGAAATTTTAAATAATGGTTTTGATGGACATAATTTTGTTGCAGGTGTGGGAAGTCATTTCAGAGATTTGATGGTGAGCAAGGATGTTGAAACAATTCAACTGTTAGAAGTTGGAAAAAACATCAAAGAAAAATACAAAGAACAATCTACAAAAGCATCATTAACTTTTTTAATAAAAGGATTGACAATTCTCAACAAAACGGATATTAATTATAAAAGCAGTAAAAATCAGCGACTCCAAGTAGAGCTGGCACTTATGCAACTTTGTTCTCTTAATGCGACAAGCATTGAAGCCGAAAAAAAAAATGACATTAGTGTAGCAATTCAAAAAAACACAACTGCTACAGCGCAACAAATAAGCACTCCACAAACTATTACAACTGTTGCAAATCCAGTAAAAAAAGAAGAAACAATAATTCAAAATACAAGTTCTGTTACAAATGGAACTGCCACAACAGTTGCAAAAAAGCCACTCTTAAAAACTTCTACTCCTTCCATCAATCAGCATCTTGCAACTGAAAAAAAAACAGATAATGCTGTTGAAAAAACAGAAGTAACTATTAATGCACAAAAAAATGATGCATTCACACAACAAGCATTGGAAGTTTCTTGGATAAAATATGCCAATGAATTAAGAGCAAAAGGCAGAGCCAACTTGGCTGCTGCGCTGGCAAACAAAATGCCTCAACTAAAGGAAAATTCACTCCTTGAATTTACTATCAACAATAAAGCGTTGGAAGAAGCCATTAATGAAGATAAAATGAATTTGTTAGGTTTTTTGCGCAACGCACTAAATAATTATTCCATTCAATTAAATTTAGTGATGACACTTGTCGAAGACAAAACAAGCCTCTATACTGCAACAGACCGCTACAAATTTTTAGCAGAAAAAAATCCAACTATCAATAAATTGCGAACCGCTTTTGATTTAGATATTGATTTTTAGTTTTTTCTATTTGTTAAAAATCTTCTTTAATTAAGTTTTCTCAAAAATATTTCATAGCTTCGTTAAACCATTTCAAATTTTGTTCGTCAATAAAAACAGAATTAACTTAAAAACAAAAATAAATGAAAACAAAAAACCTAATGAAATACTTGATGGTAGTAGCTACTATTGGTATTTTAATTTCTTCTTGCAAAAAAAAGGACGATACCAATCCAGCTAATTCTGGTGATACAGAAACAGCAACAGCAAGTGATAACGCTCTTGCAGAAGGTAACTATGCTGATGTAAACAATATGGCTGATGAGGCTATCAATGGCTCCATTTCATCCTATTCAGCCAATCCAAATGAAGCAAATAGCGAAGAAAGAGGAGTTTTAAGTTCTTGCGCTACTGTTACAATTGATACCACTTCTGGACTAACACACACAATTACAATTAATTTTGGAACTGTTAATTGTTTATGCGCTGATAACAGATATCGCAAAGGTATTATTACTATTACATTTTCAGGGCATTATCGTGATGTGGGTTCTGTTCACACAATTAAATTTACAAACTATTTTGTAGATGATAATCAAATTAATGGAACAAAAACAGTTACAAACAATGGATATAATGGTTCGGGACATTTATCCTATTCTATTTCTGTAGATGGTTCTATCATTAAAGCAAATGGTGGTGGAACAATTACTTGGACATCAACTCGCACACGCGAATGGATAGCAGGAGAAACTACACTAGCATTAAGTGATGATGTATATTTAATAACAGGAAGCGCAAGTGGTACCGCGGCAAATGGAACTTCTTACACTGCAACTATTACTACTGCATTAAGAGTAGCATTGAATTGCAAATG
>JAYTXX010000206.1:0-6479 GCA_043742725.1 Bacteroidota bacterium
AAAAACATCTTTCATAATATCTGATTGCGAGGTTATCCAAATGTTTTCAGAGCCCACATGGAAATATGGCAATCCAAGAATTGCCTGGTATTTATTCACATCAATTTTATTCAACCATTTATTTTCAGGCAATATATTTTGAGTGTCTTCTAATTGATCAATTTTATTATTCAGCAAATCTTGCTTTTTATTTGCTGTATAATAAGCATCAATGCATAATATAAATGCAGCAAAAAGAAAAACTGAATTTTTAAAAATAGCTTTTTTAGCAGAAATCCATTGGCTTAATTTAACGATTGAAACAATATTGATGATATAAAAAAATATCCAAGCAAAACGACCAATAGCCCTTAATTGTTTTAGTGGTCCTGCATAGCTTAACCATCCTTCATATCCTTGAATTCTGAATGGGTAAGCGAAAGCTAAAAATAATGCAAAGATAGATGAATAGAAAAATGCATTTAAAATTTTGTTTTCGGTAACTTTTCCCAATTCTCTAAATTTAGTTTTCAAATCAATAAAATGAACGTGTTCAACTTTTAATAACTGCATCAATTTTGACTGAGCAAAAAATTGCAACAGTACTATTTTTGTAATAAAAATTAGTGTCAAGATTACGGATACAATAATTGAAAGAAGTCCAACAAATGAATATCCTTCCATGCTTGGCGGATATTCAGGTTTGATAAATGACAGTAAAAAATTGGTATAAGGTGGCTTGTCTAAAGGAAAAAAAACTCCTGCGGTATTTGTATAATATTCTAGGTAACCCCAAGGTTGTTGAGTTCGGTCATGAACATTGTCAATAAAAAATATGATTAATTGAATTAATAAAAATGGTAACAAAAGCTGAATGAAACTATGTATGAAACAGAATTTTATTCTGCCAATTAATTTTGATTGCGTTTTTATTAGTTCTTTTTTAAAAAATAAAAACAGCCAATAAAAAGCAGAAATAATTGCAAAGAAAGCGAAAAAATAAAATTGAGTTCCCGCCATAAAAAAAACCAACAAACTTATCAAAAATGATTTTTTATAGGATGGAGATTGTTGAAATTTAAGCAAAAGCAATAAAAAAAGGGGAATTGCAAATTGATATGTTAGGGAGTAGTGTCCACCCATCCTTATAAATTGCGGAGACAAGAATGTAATAGCAATTGCCGAAATAGTTGCAAAAAGAAATGGAACTTTAAAATGCTTAAAAATTAAATATAAACAAAGAGAGCAAAGAAAAATAGACAAGAGCATTAACATGTTTAGAATTCCAATTGTATATTTTGAAATATCTATGACATTACTGATAAGTTTAATTGAGTTAGTAACTAAAGGCTGACAACCCGTATAAAAAACTTGTTCGCCATAAGGATAATTCATACCGCTTGAATGCCAATAAGATGTGTCGTGTTTTACATGATAAATAGCTCCATAATATGCTTGAATGCCATCATCGGAAGGCTTAAAATAAATTTCATTAGGATGAAGAATAAGTTTTCCCAAAAAGAAAATCATACAAAAAAAAGCAATAGCACTTGTAAGCAGAAAGCCCTTTTCAAATACTATATTTTTTATTTTTTGCAATAACCTCACTCTTTGTTTTTTGAAGTGTAATTTTTTACAAGATAAAGCGGACGATTTTTTGATTCATTGAAAACACGAGAAAGATATTCTCCAATAATTCCAATACTAATAAGTTGAATGCCGCCAATAATTAAAATAGAAACTAAAATAGATGTCCAACCAGGAATTGTTTTTCCTCCAAAATATTCAATTACTGCATATATCGCATACAGCAATCCGATGAGAGAAACAATAAGCCCTGCAAAAAAAGAAACGCGTAATGGTTTGGCTGAAAAAGAAGTAATTCCATCGGCTGCAAAACGAAACATTTTCATGAATGAATATTTTGTTTTTCCCGAAAATCTTGCTGGTGCAGAATAAGGAATCATTTCTTGCTTAAATCCCATCCAACTAATTAAGCCACGTGTGAATCGTCCTTTTTCTTTCAATTGCAAAAATGCATCTACCGCTTTTCTATTCATCAATCTAAAATCGGCACTGCCTGGTTCAATACGGATATCAGAAAGGTTATTAATAATTTTATAAAACCAACTTGATGTTAAATTTTTAATCACACCAGCATCTTCGCTTTCAATTCGGTTTGTATTTACAATATCAAATCCTTCTAAATATTTTTGATAAAGTGCTGAAATCATTTCGGGAGGATGTTGCATATCTGCATCCATTGTAATCACAACTTCGCCCGAAGCATGCTCTAAACCTGCAGCTAAAGCTACTTGATGTCCAAAATTTCTGGAAAGAGAAATTCCAAGAACACGCTCGTTTTGTTTTGAAATGTCTGTGATTACATTGAAAGAATTATCTGTACTTCCATCGTCAATAAAAATAATTTCGTAATCGGAAGATATTTTTTCCAATACTGGAACAAGTGCTTGATAAAGAACAAGTATATTTCCTTCTTCATTTAAAAGAGGCGCAACAACAGAAATATGATTTTTTTTATTGGTCATTTTATTCAAATATAAATTTTATTTTTTCTGCGCAATTACAAACATTATATCAAATGTATTTATCGGAACATTCATTTTTGCAGGAATTAATTCATACATAAATTTCACAAATGCTGAATGTTTTTTATTGAGCATAAACAAGGAATAAAAAATTTGACGAACGCTTCGATAAATAGGTGGATAGGAAACAGCCAAAACTTTAAAATTATTTTTTTCTAATAATTTAGACAAGGTTCGTTTTGAAAAATAATGCAAATGTGTTGGCGGATGAATCATTCTCCATTTTGATTTTTGAATTTTTGGAATTAATTTTTCAATATCGCCTGTTGTAATATATATTCGTCCACCTGATTGTAATTCTGATGATGCTTTTGAAATAAATTTATCTGGTTCGGGCAAATGTTCTATTACATCCCACATAAAAATATCGCTCATTTTATTTTCAATAGGAGTTGCTAAATAATCTTTACAAAAAATATTTTGTTTCAATTTGTTTGCACCATATTCAATTGCTTCGGGAACAATATCAAATCCAATGTATGAAATTTTATCAATTTCGTTTGTTATTGTTTCCGCAAAAAAACCATAAGCGCAACCTATTTCAAGTGCATTTTTAATTTCAGATTTTTTGAAAAATTTGTAACTATAGTTTAATCGCTTTGTAAAATTGGTTTGCAAAATTTCTTTATCACGCAAATAATCCAAATATTCTTCGCCTTTAAAATAATTTTCGGAATAAATATTTTTTAATAGCTCTTCTCCAATTTCTATGTTTGCTGTTACAAAACCACAATTTTCGCACTTAAGCAAGGTATCGCTGTAAATAGGCTGGAATTTATTTTCGTTACAAACTAAACAATTTTTCATTAAAATAAATTATATTTTATAATGCACCACATTGCTCTGAAACCATCTTTCCATCCAATTTTTTTGCCTTCTTCGTATGTTCTTCCGTAATATGAAATTCCTACTTCGTAAATTCTAATTTTGGGAACACGAGCCATTTTTGCTGTTATTTCGGGTTCAAAACCAAATCGCTTTTCTTTTAATTTTATGTTTTGAATAATTTCTGTTTTAAATAATTTATAACAAGTTTCCATATCGGTTAAATTCAAATTGGTAAACATGTTTGATAAAAAAGTTAAAAAACGATTTCCGATTGTATGCCAAAAAAATAAAATGCGATGTGGTTCGCCACCAATAAATCGGGAACCATAAACTACATCTGCAACATTTAATAATATTGGCTTTAAAAGAATATTATACTCTTCGGGGTCATATTCCAAATCAGCATCTTGAATGATTAAGTATTCTCCTGTTGCCAATGAAATTCCTTTGTGCAAAGCCGCACCTTTTCCTTGATTATATTCTTGATTATGTAACCGAATATTTTGTTCGCTATGTTCGCTAATATATTTTTCAACCACTTCTTTTGTCGCATCCTTTGAACAATCATTAACAATAATAATTTCTTTTTCAATTTCATTTACCAATCGAACAGCAAGTACTTTATTCAAAATTAAATGAATGGTAGCCGCTTCATTGTATGCAGGAATTATGATGGAAAGTTTTTTAATTGACATTTTTTAATTGTTGAAATTTGTTTCATCAATAATATACAATGGGCGATTACGAACATTATCTCCTAAACGACTAATGTATTCGCCAATAATACCAATACTTAACAGTTGTATTCCTCCAATAAATAAAACGGAAATCATTAATGAAGTCCAGCCTCTAATAGTAGTTTCTTTCAAAAAATATTTTGAATATAAAGCATAACAAATAACAAAAAAGGAAATTGCAGAAACAATGAATCCAGAAATAGTTGCAAATTTCAATGGAAGATTTGAAAAAGAAGTTAAACCATCTAATGCAAAACGAATCATTTTTCGGTAAGTATAGCCTGTTTCTCCTGCATTTCGCTCCTCACGATTATATTCAATATAAGTTTGCTTAAACCCAACCCAAGAAATTTGTCCTCTCAAAAATTTATGTTGCTCGGGCATTTGACGCAAAATTTTTACAATTTTTTTATCAATAATTCTAAAGTCGCCAGAATCAACTGGAATAGAAATATTTGTAATACGAGCTAATAATCTGTAAAATAATTTTGCTGTTAATTTCTTGAAAACGCCTTCTCCTTTTCTTGCATTTCGTTTTGCATACACAACCTGATTTCCTTCTTTTAATTTTTTATACATTTCAAGAATTAATTCGGGAGGATCTTGCAAATCGGCATCAATAATCACAACCGCTTCGCCTTCTGCCTTATCTAGCCCAGCAGAAACAGCAAGTTGATGTCCAAAATTTCTACTAAACGAAATATATTTTACTGTATCGTCAGTTGATGCTAATTGTTTTATTACAAAAAGAGAATTGTCTTTACTTCCATCATTCACAAAAAGATATTCGCAATTTACATTCAATTGATTCATAACATTTTTCAATCGTTCATATAATTTATATATGTTCAATTCTTCGTTATAAATTGGAATAATTACCGAAATATCTATTTTACTCATTTATATTTTGAACTATTTTTGCTTAACAAATTTAATATTCTTCTTCAATAAATTCTATATTAAAGTCATCAATATACATTGTTTTTTTTGCCAAATTCCAAACATAAATACTTATAATATCTTTTCTCGATTTAATTGGCGGAAGCTCAATGGCTGCTTCTTCTTTTATCCATTTTCCAATTTGAGATTTATCTTTAACACCAATTTTTTTTATGTTTCGCCAATAATATGTTTTTCCTTTAGGTGAAGTAATTGCAATTACAAATTTTGCTTCTTGTCCTTGTTGAAATTCATATTTCCAAAACGATGTTTTTAAAACCAATTTTTTATTGTTATAAATAGCATCTATATTTTTTATTGTTATTCCATCGCTGTATTCAGCAATGCTATCAACGTGTGTAGCAAATTGTCCAGAATGCGCGACAACAGCTGGTTTTATAACTTGATTAGTTGTCCAGCCGCTTTGCGTATTTTCAAAATCAAAAGAAAAGTGCATCAACGTTTTTCCTTTTACTTCTTTATAAAATTGCTCTGCTTGCGGAATCTTAAAAACAGTCATCACTTTTGCATTTCCAACCATAACAGAGTAAAATTCTCTTCTGAAAACATAATCCTCTTCTGTCCTCCATCTGTAATCAGCAAGATAATAATCGGCATCTTCGGGCTCAATCACACACACAAATCTTTTTCTTTGTTCGGGTGTAAGTATATGTGTGTTTAGCTCTGCTGGCGCATCTTCCGAAATAATACGAATTGTTTTTGCTGTATCTTTTTTCAAAATACTTTCCAATCCTTCTCTAGCAGATAAACCATAATAATCTAATTCAAATCTTTTTTTCACTTGTTTCATATCTTTTCCCGCCAAAAAATTGAAATACAAATTTTGATATGGATGGATAACAATCATGGAATACATAATTTCTGAAATAGAAATTGTGCAAATGAAAACAAAAAACAAAAACATTTTTTTTGATGATTTAGCAAATGTATAAAGTGCTTTAAAACCATATAATGCAATAATCAGAAATCCTCCATAAACAAAATAAAGATGTCGCCAAGCATCATAAACAATACTATGTAATAAAATAATTGCCGATAATGGTGCATAAAACCAAAGCATTGCAACAATTTCATGGCGTTCATTATTAAAATATTGAATTGGTTTTTTAATGAGTTTTTTAAGTATTCCAAATGTCCCAACTAAAAATAAAATGAGATAAAAAATTGGATTTGAAATGCAAATCCATACAAGTAAATAATGCCACGGAAGTTGTGTTCCAGGAATTTCTTTTCCTGCATAACGTACCAGTTCGCCCCAATGATAATAGCTCATTTCTTTTATTGCCGCCACAAAATGATGAATAGGTCCGAGCCACATCACTGGCCAAAATAAAATAGTAAAGGGAATTAAAAAAATGAAATATAT
>JAYTXX010000207.1:0-21456 GCA_043742725.1 Bacteroidota bacterium
ATGCTCAAAAAATATTGAACAAAGCAAAATATAAACCTTCGAAATAATTTTTTAAAACGAAATTTATTTTTTTGAAACATTTGTAATTTCAGCAGGAACGCCAACATTACAACCTTTTGGATTTGGCATTTTCAACATTCGATAATTGAAATTTATTTCCAATCCATCGGCATCTATATTTTTTTCTAATGGTTTACTTGGAATTAAAACAAGCTCTTCTTCATTAGTTTGATTTACAATAATTACAGTTGCACAACCAGTAACATTATATTTATGTGAAACTATTCCTATTGTTTTTGAAGCATCGGCAATTTGAGTTGAATCAGTCTTCGATGGTTGTGTTTTACACGAAGTAAAAATTAAAAAAGATAATAGAACTACAGTAATTTTAATTTGCATAAAAATAATTTAGTTGATGGATACTTTTACAACTCTTTGAAAATTTTCATTACCAACTCTAATCAAGTAAACGCCATTAGCCAAACCATTTACATCAATTGTTGTTTCAAACATATTTGAAGTTGGAACAATTTTTTTACCACTTATTTTTTTTCCTGAAATATCAAACAAATCAACCACAAACGCATCGTTCGATGGAAGTTTTGTAGCCGTAATGTGTAGTTCATTATTTGATTGATAAGTAGAAAGTGCAGCTTGATTTTCTTTTTCTTCAATTCCAGAAGTGAGAGAAATTTGCCAAGAAAAAATTCTTGTTTTCAATCCTCCCGAAACATACGTTCCTGTATGCCAAAATGTAAGTCCATCAGGGTCGAGAACTGTTTGCGAATAATCACCATCTCTATTAACAGATTGTGATGAAGTTCCTGCTTTTGCAAGTTTTTCCGCAAATGTAAATTGCCCGAGTGGGTCAGAAGCTAATCTACCAGTGTAATACAAACTTGGGTAAATAGTTGTTGCACCTGAAACATTATATGCCATTGCAATACTTCCATTATCGTCCATTGCAATGCTTCCTAACCAACGATTGTAGCCATCTGGCGCATACGTTCCTTGTTGATAGATACTCCACGTTTTTGAGCTTTCATCTTGTCGCAATTCATACCATCTAATTCCAATTTGTGTGGTGGTAACTTTTACAGCATGGCACACAACAACAGAATTGTAGGTTGTCCAACGTCTGTATTGTGCTCTATAATTAAGTACTCCAGCTATGGCATCTAATTTTTTTGTTGTTCCTGGTTGTGCAACGTCATTCCAATTGACATTAAAAGATGCGGCATCAAAAGGAACTGCATCAAGTGTTTGTTTTACTGTTAATGTTGTATTTGAAGGAGTAGTCCAATCCACTTTCATTTCCCAAATTTTAAGTCTATCAGCAGGTGCTCCCCAACTATCATCTTCATAAGTAAATATAGGACAAGGCGTTCCCGATGGTGGCAATTGCCCATCAGCATCAGCTGGCAAAGGACAATAAAAACCACCACTAATAACACTTGGCAATGTTTTCACAATCATTCCTGCGGAAGAATTTCCTGCAATCATTTTTGCTCTATCAAAAACGGCAATTCTTGAGGTATTGTAATTGCTCGACATATAATAACCATCGCTCCAAATTGCAAATTTTGGATAATCAGGAAAATCACTTGCTGCTGGAATAAATTTGTATTTATAGTATGTTCCAGTTGGGTCGGCTGTTGTGGAAATTGCTATCAATATACTATTATCACTCGATTGAAATTGTTGAATAAACCAACGGTCGGCAAATTTATCATACAACACAATAGGATCGCCATCATCAGCACTACCTGCCCATAATGTGCTCAATTGTTTTGCAGAAATTAAGGCTGCACCAGATTTATTATATACACGATATTGTGTATTCACGGCTTGTACATAGTGATTTGGTCCAGCCGCTCCAGATGGGTCGAGTGGGTACATACCAGCTACAGATTGTCCATCAAAATTCACAATTGGGTTGGACATAGATTTTGTTCCTTGCATTTTTTGCCAAGCTTCATCTTCCACTTGTGGCAAAGCATTTTGATTAACAACTGCATTTATTTTTCTTCTTTCATGATTATCTTTTGACTCACTTGCCTCACTTGGCTCCACTTCTGGAGCATCGGGCAAATCGCGAACAGCAACAGAAATTCCAAAACTTGCACAAGGAATATATTTTACATCTCCTTTATCTTGAGCATTTGTAACAACAAAAGCAAAAAAGCAGAAAATTGAAATACTAATTTTTTTCATAATTCTATATTGTTTATATAAAGTTACCAAAGTATTTTTAAAATAACAATTGTAAATAAAAATAAATTTAGGATTGGAAAGGTTATAAAAATAATTATAGCAAACTAATATTTTAGGCAAAAATCAAAAATCTGTAGTCCAATTGTAAATTAACTTACAATTTAGATAAAATATAAATTAAATGCATGACAAATCAATGACAATTAAACCTCCAATGCTTTGCAAATTTGTAACACAAAAAATAAGGCATTGAATAATTTTAAAATCATAGCATTTACTCACAAAACAAACGATATTTCTGACATCGGAAAATTTCATATTGATGAAACGGAATGTAAAAAAAAGTTAGAAGGCTTAAAGTCTGCTATAAAATTAGAGGAATTGCTTTATCTTTCTACTTGCAATCGTGTGGAATTTATCATTTCTACAGCTTCTAAAATTGATACTTCTTTTTTGAAAAAATTTTTCACTGCATTTAATTCAACCGAACTAAATTGGGCAATTGAAAATGCACAAGTATTTGAAGGAGAAAAAGCATTGCATCATTTGTTTAGCGTTGCTTCTTCAATAGATTCAATGGTTGTAGGCGAACGAGAAATAATCACACAGGTGAGAAATGCCTATGAAAAATGCAATGAATTTGGATTAACAGGCGATTTAATTCGATTGGCAATTAAACATACCATTGAAGTTGCAAAAGAAGTTTATACCGAAACAAATATTGCTCGCAATCCAGTTTCTGTAGTTTCTTTGGCATATCGAAAATTACGTGCATTGAATGTAAAACAAGATGCACGATTTATTATAATTGGTTCTGGTGTTACAAACACAACAATGGCGAAATATTTGAAAAAACATAAATTTCAAAATTTTACTGTATTCAACAGAACACTTGCCAATGCAGAGAAATTAGCAAACGAATTAAACGGAAAAGCATTTTTACTTTCTGAATTAAAAAATTACACAGAAGGTTTTGATATTATTGTAACTTGTACTGGTGCTGCCGAAAGTATTATCACTCCTGAATTATATAAAACTTTAGTTGGCAACGACAAGTCTAAAAAAATTGTGATTGACCTTGCAATACCAAACGATTTAGATACTGAAATTTTAAATAATTACGATGTAAATTTAATTGCAATAAATAATTTACAAGAAGTAGCAAAAGAAAATTTATTAGCTCGTGAACAAGAATTGGTTGCTTGCGAAAGCATTATTAACACTAACATTCAAGAATTTAAACAAATTTTAAAAACACGAAAAGTGGAATTAGCAATGAGCGAAGTTCCAAAAAAAGTGAAAGAAATTCGTGAAATTGCAATGAACGAAGTATTCGCAAAAGAGCTTTCAACAATGGATATTCAATCTAAAGAAGTGCTTGATAAGATTGTAGCTTATATGGAAAAAAAATACATCAGTGTTCCAATGAAAATGGCGAAAGACATTTTAACCAATCAACAATAGAACGCAGATTATTAAGATTTTTAAGATTATCGCTGGTTTCAAAATCTTAATAAAATCATAAGGATCATAAAAATCAGCGTTCCATTAAAATATTCCCAATAAAAACATGGACAGAAAAATAATTATCGGAAGTAGAGGAAGCGATTTGGCTTTGAGGCAAGCAAATTATGTATTGCGTAAAGTTCAAAAATTTGGATTGAATGCCGAAATAAAAATAATAACAACACAAGGCGATGCTGTTCAAAATTTAAGTTTTGATAAATTAGAAGGCAAAGGATTTTTTACAAAAGAAATTGAAGAAGCATTGTTAAAAAAAGAAATTGATTTAGCAGTTCATTCTCATAAAGATTTACCAACCACATCTCCCGAAGGGCTTAAAATTGCAGCAGTTTCGGAACGAGAAGATGCAGCAGAATTAATTCTTATTCGTAAAGAATCTACAGATAATACATTAAAATATTTATTCAAAAAAAATGCAATCGTTGGAACTTCATCAGCAAGAAGAAAATCGCAACTATTAGCTTTTCGCAACGATATTACACTAGAAGATTTACGAGGCAATGTTCCAACACGCATTCAAAAATTGCGTGATAAAAAATACGATGCAATAATGTTGGCTGCTGCAGGAGTTGAGCGTTTACACATTGATTTAAGCGAATTTAAAGTAGTGCGTTTAGACCCAAAAGAGTTTATTCCTGCACCAGCTCAAGGTGTTTTGGCATTACAAATAAGAGATGATGACCACGAATTATTTGAATACATCAACAAATTAAATTTTGAAAAAGTAGAAGATACAATTGGTATCGAACGAAAAGTATTGAATTTATTTGATGGCGGATGCCAATTACCATTGGGCGTTTATTGCATCAAAGAAGAAAATAAATTTAAAGTATGGGCTTCAAAATCGGAAACATGGAATGCGATGCCAAAACGTGTTTATGCTGAATCGTACACCAATGAAGGATTTGCAGAAAAAATAGTTGCGAAATTAAATTCAATAAAATCGTGTTCTGTTTTAATAACAAGAGATTTACAAGAAAATTCATTTTTCAAAAATGTGTTGGAAGGCAACGGGTACAATGTTTTTGGAATTTCATTTATTGAAACAAAAAAAATAAATATTTCAGCTATTCCAGCAACAGATTGGATATTTTTTGCAAGTAGCAATGCCGTTGAACATTTTTTTTCGCAAAATCCAGAAATAAAATCGAAAACAAAATTTGGTGTAATTGGAAAATCAACAGAACAAGAATTAAAAAAATATAATCGAAATGCTGCATTTGTAGGGTCTGTAAACGATACAAAAGTTGTTGCAAAAAAATTTGCAAAAACAGTTGGCGAAGAAACCGTTTTGTTTCCTCAAGCAAAAAATGGATTACGCACTATTCAACAACAATTTTCAGACGCAAGTAAATTATTTGATTTGAGTGTATATGAAACAGTAAAAAAAGAAAATATTAATTTACCTAAAGCTGAAATACTTGTATTTACAAGTCCTTCAAACGTAGAGTCTTTTTTTGAAAATGGAAAAATATCACCAGCACAAAAAATAATTGCAATAGGAAAATCAACTGAAAAAAAATTACAAGAAAAAGGAATTGAAAAATGTATTCTTCCTGAATCCTTTGATGAAGTTGGTTTAGCAGAAGCAGTATTTGGTTGCCAATAAATGGAACGCAGATTTTTATGATTCTTATGATTTAAGATTATGGAAAATGAAAACTACAAACATTCAGATATAACCGGCTTGATAATAAAAGCTTTTTTTAACGTCTATAATAAACTTGGGTATGGCTTTTTAGAGAAAGTTTACGAAAATGCTATGATTATTGAACTTCAGAAATTGGGATTAAATTGTGAAAAACAAAAATCGATTGAAGTTTTTTATGAAGAAAAAAATGTGGGACAATATTTTGCTGATATTATAGTGAACGATTGTGTGATTATTGAATTAAAGGCAACAGAAGGGCTTATAGAAGAGCACGAAGCTCAACTTGTGAATTATTTAAGAGCGACAAAAATAGAAGTAGGAATGCTATTAAATTTTGGTAGAGAGGCTCAATACAAAAGAAAAATATTCAGTAATATTTATAAAAAATAATATCATCATTTATCTTAAGAATCATAAAAATCAGCGTTCCATAAAATGATACAACGACCTCGCAGACTTCGCAAAAATCCAATCGTTCGTGAAATGGTTGCGGAAACAAGACTTTCAAAGGATATGTTTATTTATCCCTACTTTGTTGTAGATGGGAAAAACATCGTTCATCCAATAGATGCAATGCCGGGTATCAATCATTATTCTATTGATGAATTATTAAAAGATGTAGAGAAAGGATTGAGAATTGGTATCAATAAAATTTTATTATTTGGTGTTGGTGAGCAAAAAACAGAAGATGCAAGTTCTTCGTTTAGCAATAATTCTATTGTTGTGAAAGCAGTAAAAGCATTGAAAGAAAAATTTGGAGAATCATTATATGTAATTACCGATGTATGTGTTTGCGCTTATACTACTCACGGGCATTGCGGAATTTTACATGATGATTATGTACACAATGATTCCTCTGTTGAAGTGCTTGCAAAAATGGCTTTAGCACATGCGCAAGCTGGAGCAGATATGGTTGCCCCAAGTGATATGATGGATGGCAGAATTTCTGCAATGCGCCAATTGCTTGATAGCAATGGTTTTGAAAACACTGCCATTATGAGTTATTCGATAAAATATGCTTCGGCATATTATGGTCCATTTCGTGAAGCAGCTGATTCGGCTCCGCAGAAAGGCGACAGAAAATCTTATCAAATGGATTACAGAAATGGAAACGAATCAATGACGGAAGGCTTATTAGATGAAGCAGAAGGTGCAGATATACTAATGGTAAAACCTGCGTTGGCATACATGGATGTGATTTTCAACTTAAAACAAAACACATTATTGCCAATTGCCTGTTACAATGTTTCGGGCGAATACTCAATGGTAAAAGCAGCAGTAGCCAATGGCTGGATTGATGAACAAAAAATTGTAATGGAAAACATGTATGCATTTGCTCGTGCTGGCGCAAGCATTATTATTACTTACCACACAAAAGATATTTTTGAAAAAGGTTGGTTATAGCTTTTTAAATTAAAAATGTTTTCTTTTGTAATGTATTACAAAAGAAAATATGTCTATTGAAAATTCTTCGTTCGATAAAAAAATAAATTCAATTAGCAATTGGCTATTAATATTGGGTGCATTATCATTTGCACTATTATATTTTACATTGAGTTTTTACACACGCCCAGCAAACGAAGATGTTGTTTTTCTTTCCATAATTAAAAATAAAAATATTCTTGAAATGCTAAAATGGTTGTACTTAACCTGGACCGGAAGGTGGGCAAGTATGTTTTATTTTTTGTCTATCCTTTTTTCTACTAGCGACTTTCAAAGCATTCACTATTTTATTTTCACGTATTACAGTGTTACTTTTTTTATTCTTTTATATGCCATTAATTTTTTAATTCGATATAGCCTTAGTAAATTTTCCAATCACCTAATTGATTTTAAAACTTCCATTGCTTTCAGCATTTTATTTATAGCTGGTTTTTATTTTTCAACTTTTCAAAACATAGAAGTGTGGTGGTGGATATTCGCAAGTGTAGATACATTACAAGGAATTGTTTTTTTACTTTTAGGAACTGCTCTTTTGTTGAATGAAAACAAAAATAAATTTCATTATTTTTTAATTTGTTTCTGCTTTATATATATTGGAGGATGTTATGAAATATACGCTCTAATCGTTGGAACATTATTTTTTATTTTGTTTTTATTTCTAAAAAAATTAAAACAATTTTCTTCTTTTAAAAATGGAAAATTATTTAAAGGATTTGCTATTGCAATAATTTCGTTAGGCATTTCAATCATCATTTCTTTTTCTGCTCCTGGAAATTTTAACAGAAGAACTTCCTACATAAACTCAAATTCTGAAGAAATAAAAAATGAAAAACTGAATACAGAAATAACATTAACAGCAAATGATTTATTTCAAAAAAAACAAATGATTGCTTTGAGTATTGCATCTTTGTGGCTTTTATTAGGAATGGGAATTAAAAAAAATAATGAACAAATAGGAAATAAAAAACAGCTAAAAAAAATAATTTTAATTTTTGCTTTACCACTTCTAATTTCAGTTCTAATAACTTATTTGTTTCAAATTTTAATTTTAAAAGACTACCAAATTCCTATAAGAGGATGGACTTTCACAAGCTTTTCATTATTTACGTTTTGTTGTGTATTGTTTTTTATAATTGGCTATTCTATTAATTTTTCAAATTCAATTTTTAAAAACATTTTTAAGATTGTACTTCCGTTTGCAACATTTGCAATATTGTTCTTTTATTTTTTAAGAGAATACCAACTAACACATATTTATGCAAAAGAATATGACAAATTAATCGCTACATTAATAGAAGCAAAAAATGATACAGAGAAAAAAACAATCTTTGTAAATGCCTTACCAAATGCAGGAATGCTAATGCCATTTGAAATTGGAACAGAATATATTGATGAACCAATCAAAAACATTTTAGATTTAGATTACGAAATAAAATTGAAAGAATAATTTCTATTTTCTTAATTCATTTACTGCTTTCGTAAATGCTTCAATAGTTTCATCAATTTCTTTTTCGGTGGTATATTTTCCTAAACTAAAACGAATAGATGAATAAGAATCTTCATCTGTCAAACCCATTGCTTTTAAAACGTGCGATGGCTCTGCAATAGCTGATGTACAAGCAGAACCCATTGCTACTGCAATGTTTGAAATTTTATTAATTAGTAATTCGGAACGAATCCCTTGAAAACAAATATTAGTAACATTAAACAAGCGGTTTTTTGTACTTCCATTTATAAATACATTTTCCAAATCACAAATTTGTTGTTCTAATTTTGTTCTCAATCTCGAAATGCGACAAGCATCATTCCACATTTCGTCTTGAGCTATTTCACAAGCTTTACCAAGCCCTACAATACCTGTTACATTGAGTGTTCCAGAGCGCAACCCACGTTCGTGTCCTCCTCCATCAATTTGTGGAAATAAGGTTACTCTTGGATTTTTTCTACGAACATACAAAGCACCAACGCCTTTCGGACCGTACATTTTATGAGCACTCAAACACATCAAATCAATGTGCTCATCTTCTATATCAATATTTATTTTTGCAATTGCTTGCGTTGCATCGCACATAAAAATGCTGTTGTTTGCATGAACTAAATCAGCAATTTTTTTAATCGGTTGAATAACTCCTGTTTCGTTATTAGAATACATTACTGAAACCAAAATAGTGTTTGGAGTTAATAAATTTTTCAATTCATCCAAATCAATCAATCCTTCTCTGTTTACTTTCAAATAGCTTATTTCAGCACCTTTTCGCTCTAATGATTTACAAACATCTAATGTAGCTTTGTGCTCTGTTTCAACTGTGATAATGTGTTTTCCTTTCGTTTGATAATTTTCATAAACACCTTTAATTGCAAGATTAATAGCCTCTGTAGCGCCTGATGTAAAAATAATTTCTTGCTCCGAACAGTTTATGAGTTGTGAAACTTGTTTGCGAGCTACTGAAATTGCATCAGCAGCAACCCAACCAAAAGCGTGCGTTTTACTTGATGCATTTCCAAATTTTTCGGAAAAATATGGAAGCATTGTTTCCAAAACTCTTTTATCAACAGGAGTTGTAGCGTTATAATCTAAATAAATTGGAATTTTCACATTGTAAAATTAAAAAATAAATAGCTTGAAAACACTTTATTTTAAAACGAAAGACTTGTTATTTAGAATTATTCTTAATTTTGTGTTTCCAAAAATGAACAACTCAAAAACAATACTTAAATCAAGCATTAATATTGAAAAAATTCGTGCAGACTTTCCAATTCTTTCTCGCAAAGTAAATGGCAAGCCTTTGATTTATTTTGATAATGGTGCAACATCACAAAAACCAAAAATGGTGATTGATGCAATTGATAATTATTACAAAAATCAAAATGCAAATATTCATCGAGGTGTTCACACATTAAGTCAGGAAATTACTGTTGCTTATGAAAATGCAAGAACTACTATTCAAAAACATTTGAATGCAAAATATGCACACGAAATAATTTTTACCAAAGGAACAACAGATTCAATCAATTTGATTGCAAGTTCATTTGGCAAAAAATTTATCAGTAACGGAGATGAAATTATTATTTCTGCAATGGAACATCATTCCAATATTTTGCCTTGGCAACAAGTATGTGAAGAAAAAGGTGCTGTATTAAAAGTAATACCAATCAATAGTTCTGGAGAATTATTGATGAATGAATTTGAAAAACTACTTTCATCAAAAACAAAAATTGTTGCCATTACTCATATTTCAAATACACTCGGAACAATTAATCCAATTGAAGAAATCATCGCCCTTGCGCACGCTAAAAATATTCCTGTGTTGATTGATGGCGCACAAGCTGTACCGCATACAAATATTGATGTGCAAGCATTGGATGCAGATTTTTATTGTTTCAGCGCACATAAATTATTTGGACCAACAGGCGTTGGAATTTTATATGGAAAAGAAAAATGGTTGAATAAATTACCACCTTATCAAGTTGGAGGTGGAACAATAAAAACAGTAACATTTGAAAAAACCGAATACGCAGATTTACCTTTAAAATTTGAAGCAGGTACACCACACATTGCTGGAGGAATAGGACTTGCAGCGGCTATTGATTATGTAAACGAAATTGGATTAACAACTATTGCTGCTTACGAACACGAATTATTAATTTATGCAACCAAAGAATTAGAAAAAATTGCCGAAGTAAAAATTATTGGAACAGCAAAAAACAAAGCAAGTGTTATTTCTTTTATTGTTGAAAAAATTCATCCATTTGATATTGGAACTATTCTTGACCAATTAGGAATTGCAGTACGAACAGGACATCATTGCACACAACCATTGATGCAGTTTTACAATATACAAGGAACAATACGAGCATCGTTTGCATTTTATAATACGAAACAAGAAATTGATGAATTTGTTATAGCATTAAAACGCGCTATAAAAATGTTGAAATAAAAATGAGCATAGCTGAAATTGAAAAAGAAATAATTGAAGAGTTTGAAATTTTTGATGATTGGATGCAGAAATATGAGCATTTAATTGATTTAGGAAAATCATTGCCTTTGATTGAAGAAAAATATAAAACAGAAGATAAAATTATTAAAGGCTGTCAAAGTCGCGTGTGGATGCACTCTGAGCTAAAAGAGGACAAAATAATTTTTACAGCAGATAGCGATGCAATTATTACAAAAGGAATGGTTGCTTTGATGATAAGAGTTTTATCAAACCATTCACCCGATGAAATAATAAATTCGAAATTAGATTTTATAGAAAAGATAGGATTAACACAACATCTAAGTCCTACTCGTAGCAACGGTTTGCTAAGTATGATAAAACAAATGAAAATGGATGCGCTGGCTTACAAAACAGCAGGAGCTAACAACTAATAACCAACAACTATCAACGAAAAATATGCCTGCAATAATAAATACACATAACACCGAATTAACACAGCGCGTAATTGATACTATTAAAACGTGTTACGACCCCGAAATACCTGTGGATATTTGGGAATTGGGATTGATATATGAAATCAATATTGATGAAGAAAACAATTTGAATGTAACAATGACATTGACTTCGCCAAGTTGCCCTGTTGCAGAAACATTGCCGCCCGAAGTAGAACAAAAATTACGAGAAATAGAAGGAATAAAATCAGCAAAAATTGATTTAACATTTGAACCATCTTGGGAAAAAGAAATGATGAGCGAAGTAGCGCAACTCGAGTTAGGATTTATGTAAAAAATGATTTTGAATTAATTAATGGAAAAAGAAATAATAAATAAAGTTTCACAAAGTGGATTGATTACGATTGATTTGGAAGAGTTATATCCAAAGGGAGAACGTGTTTTGTTTGACATTAAAAATTTATTATTTCAAGAATTAATTTTGAAAGAAAAAGATTTTAGAGAATTTATAAAAACAGAAGATTGGAGCAAATACAAAGACAAATATGTTGCGCTGATTTGTTCTGCTGATGCAGTTGTTCCAACGTGGGCATATATGCTATTGACAACACAATTGGAACCTTTTGCAAAAAAAGTGATATTCGGAAATTTAGAAATGTTAGAGACAATTTTATACAATGAAATTTTAAATAAATTAGCTATTGAAGATTACAAAGATGCAAGAGTTGTAATTAAAGGTTGCGGCAAATTGCCTGTGCCCAAAGCGGCTTATGTAGAAATAACAAGGCTTTTACGACCAGTTGCAAAAAGCATTATGTATGGCGAACCTTGCTCAACAGTTCCATTATACAAACAGTCGAAATAAATTGATAATTAAATTAGATTGAGTTAAATTTGTTTAAATAATTAGAAATCATGGTAACAAACAAAGTAGAAAATGCTTTAAATAAGCAAATAGAATTAGAAGCAGCGTCTTCACAATATTATTTGGCAATGGCTTCTTGGGCTGAAACACAAGGTCTTTCAGGAGTTTCTGAATTTTTATACACTCATTCGAATGAAGAGCGTATGCACATGCTAAAACTTATTAAATATGTTAATGAACGTGGTGGACAAGCTGCAATTCCAGCATTAAAAGCTCAACCAAAAAATTTCAAATCGGTAAATTATGTTTTTGAAGAAGTATTGAAACACGAAATTGAAGTTTCAAACGAAATCAATGCAATGGTAGAAGTTTGTTTGAAAGAAAAAGATTACACCACACATAATTTTTTGCAATGGTATGTTGCCGAGCAAATTGAAGAAGAAGCATTAGCGCGCAAAGTAATTGACAAGTTGAAACTCATTGGCAACGATAAAAGCGGAATGTATTTATTCGATAGAGATTTGCCAGGAATGACAGTTGGCACAGGAAACGGAAAAGGAGAATAATTATTCTCCTTTTTTATTTTTCAATAACTTTTGGAACTTTAAAATAATCGGAATCTTTTTTAGGTGCATTTTTCAATGCTTGGTCTTGTGTAATGTCTTGTTTCACTTTATCTTCACGCATCACATTTACTTCATCACTCATATAAATTAATGGTTCAACATTGTTTGTATCCAATTCATTTAGTTTTTCTACAAAAGTAAGCATGTTGTTCATGTCTTTTATCATTGCTTCTTTTGCTTCGTTTTCAAATTCCAAGCGAGCAAGATGTGCAATTTTATCTACTGTTTCTTTATCTATTTTCATTGTTGTAATTGTTCAATTCGGTTTCAATTATTTGATGAACTGTTGTTCGCAAAGATATTAAATCATTTTCAGTCAATCCTTTTGTTTCAATTGGTTCGTGAACTACCACTTTACAAATTCCAGGCTTTCCATTTGTTTTAAAAAAACCTCCACTTTGCAACATTTTCCAATTATTCAAAAATGTTACAGGAACAATTGGTACTTGTTTTTCAATTGCTAATTTGAATGCACTATTTTTAAATCCTCTCAAATTTCCTAAACTCGAAATTCCTCCTTCGGGAAAAAGAAAAACGCTATGCCCTTTATCTATTTCGGTTCCTGCACGCATAAATGCTTTGTGCGATGCCATTGGATTTTTTCTGTCAACCAAAATATTCATTTGTTTGAAAAATACATTAAACAAAGGAGCTCTTCCTAATTCTTGCTTTCCCATAAAAACAAAATAATTTGAGGTTATTAAATAACTCACAACAATATCAATATAGGAAACGTGATTAGCGCAATAAATACAAGGTTGGGGGAGTTTTTTGTTTTTATTTTTATGCTTCGCAGATAAAAATAATCCGGGCACTAACATTATCCAACGTGCCCAAAAACGCTTTAATTTAAAAGCATATTTAAACCATTTTTCATTTAATAATAAAACATAAAAAAATGGAAACAATACTAACAACCCCAATACGAAGTTTAATAGAAACAATAGTTTCCATAAAGTACGTGGTAGTATTAATAAATATTTCATTGGAGTAAAAAAGTAATTTATAAAAATTGTATTGTTACTAAACTTCTCTCACCATCAAGCTATCTGCAAAGTTTATTAATGCTTGTTTTTTGGTTTCATCTACCGGAATAGCTTTTAAACAAGCAATTGCGGCATCGTAATGTTTTTTCATTTCAGCACGAGCTAATTCTTTTACATTTAAAAAATTATAAATATTTGTTACTGCTTCTACTTTTTGTTTTGCATCAAAATGTGGTGCGGCAATCCATTGTTGCAATTCTTCTTTTGTGTAA
The DNA here is from genome assembly GCA_043742725.1 of Bacteroidota bacterium. Taxonomy (GTDB): domain Bacteria; phylum Bacteroidota; class Bacteroidia; order 2-12-FULL-35-15; family 2-12-FULL-35-15; genus 2-12-FULL-35-15. The sequence continues at coordinate 13,972 of JAYTXX010000207.1, forward strand.
CGATTGTTTTCAGCCATTTCCATTGCTTTCAAAAGAAGATATGTTTTTTTGTTTGCAATAATATCGCCTCCTTTTTGTTTTCCAAATTTATCTTCGTTTGCATATACATCTAAAATATCATCTTGTAATTGAAATGCAATTCCAATGTGTTTTCCAAAATCATATAATTGTTGAGCGTCCTCTTCCCTTGCTCCGCCAATGATTGCGCCAATTTTCATTGCACCTCCAAGTAATACTGCAGTTTTTAATTCAATCATTTTTAGGTATTGAGCAATTGAAATTTTATGTGCAGTTTCGTAATTCATGTCTAATTGTTGTCCTTCACAAACTTTTACTGCTGTATCGCTAAAAACATTTAATATGTTTGAAAGTATTGCTGAATTTGACTTACAAAGTTCTTGGTATGCACACACCATCATTGCATCGCCACTCAAAATAGCAATGTTGTCGTTCCATTTTGTGTGAACAGTTTGTTGCCCTCTTCGCAAAGGTGCTTTATCCATAATATCATCGTGCACCAATGTAAAATTATGAAACAATTCTATTGCTAATGCAGCATTTGCAGCAGTATTGGTATCTCCGTCAAAAAAATCACACGCCATTAAAACCAAAACAGGTCGCATACGTTTTCCACCAAGCGACATAATATATTCAATAGGGTCGTATAATTCTTTTGGATGTGAGCCGTACTTTATATTTTTTAATGCTTGCTCAATTTTTTGTTGGTATGCAGTAATCGAATTCAATTTTTATAAAATGTATTTAGTGTTTTGTAAAACTTTTTTCAATCCTTCTTCTAAAGGAACTGGAGCTTGATTTAACAACTGTTTCATTTTTGTTGTATCAGGTCTTCTGCGTGTCATATCGCCATCTTTCAATGCAGGAAGATGAACAATTTTAGAAGTTGAGTTTGCAAGTTTGATAATCAATTTTGCAACTTCCAAAATTGGCATTTCTATATCACCACCAATATTCACAACATCGTTCACAAATTTATTTTGATAAAATGCATTTGTTGTTGCAGTAATATTATCATCAATGTAACAGAATGTTCGAGTTTGCGAACCATCGCCATAAATGGTAATATCTTTATTATTTAAAGCTGCTGAAATAAATTTAGAGATGACAAAATCTTTGCTTTGTTTTGGTCCATAGGTATTGAAAAAACGGAAAATAGTATAATCCAAATCATACTCTTGTTTGAAGGATTTTAAATATGCTTCTCCAATATTTTTTACAATTGCATAAGGCAAACGAGAGTTCAAAGGTGTTGTATGTTCGTTTTGAGGAAACTCTACTGGCTCGCCATATACTTCAGATGATGATGAAAAATAAACACGTTTCACTCCTGTGTTTTTAGAAAGTGTGAGCACATTTTTTATTCCTGTAATATCTTCCAATACGCTTACTGGATTTTCTTGTGTTCGCTTAACGCCTACCATTGCTGCATAATGGAAAACATAATCAAACGAATAAGAATAAAAAACCCCAGAAATATCTTGAAAATTATTTACATCACATTTTATAAATTTAATGTTGTTGTGTGTTGATGTTGGAATTTTATTTTGATGTCCAGTCAAAAAATTATCTACCAATACCAATTGATTATCTTTATTTTCTGCTAATTTTTCTGCAATGCAACTTGGTATAAAACCAGCACCACCTGTTATTAAAATTTTTGTCATTTGTTCTGTAAATTGATTTAATTATTTTTTATTTGTTCAATACAAGTTTCATTAAATAATCGCCATAGCCACTTTTCATCAGTGGTTCGGCAAGTTTTTTTAATTGTTCTTTATTGATGTAACCCATACGATATGCAACTTCTTCGATACATCCAATGCGCAATCCTTGACGTTCTTCAATTACTTGAACGAATTGACCAGCCTGCGTTAGCGAAGCAAATGTTCCAGTGTCGAGCCAAGCTGTTCCTCTATCTAAAATACCAACTTTTAATTTTCCTTGTTTTAAATATTCTTTGTTTACATCTGTAATTTCATACTCTCCACGAGCACTTGGTTTCAAATTTTTTGCAATTTCTACAACGGTATTATCATAAAAATATAAACCAGGAACTGCATAATTTGATTTTGGTTCTTTTGGTTTTTCTTCAATTGATAAAACTTTTCCTGTTTCATCAAAATCAACAACACCATAGCGTTCAGGGTCTGAAACATGGTATGCAAATACTACTCCTCCTTCAGGATTTTGATGTTGTTGTAATAATCGTCCTAAACCTGCACCATAAAAAATATTATCGCCAAGCACCAATGCAACTTTATCATTTCCAATAAATTTTTCGCCAATTACAAATGCTTGTGCAAGTCCGTTGGGAATTTCTTGAACAGCATAAGAAAATTTACATCCTAAATTTTTTCCATCACCAAGTAATCGTTCAAAGTTTGGCAAATCGTGTGGAGTAGAAATTATCAATATTTCTGAAACGCCAGCCATCATTAGCACAGAAAGTGGATAATAAATCATTGGCTTATCATACACTGGCATTAATTGTTTGCTAACTGCAAGTGTTAATGGGTGTAAACGAGTTCCACTTCCTCCTGCTAAAATTATTCCTTTCATACTAATATTATTGTTGGTTAAAAATTTTATTTCATTTTCAATTCATCCAAATCAATGTCTTCTTCTTCATCGTACACATCAATCAAAGGTTCTTGTAAAAAAGCTTTGTTTGTTAATCGTTTTTCTAAAGATAGCAAGAAACAAGGCAACAACAAAAGGTTTGAGCAATACGCAATTAAAAGTGTTACTGAAATTAAAATCCCTAAAGCTGCTGTTCCACCAAAACTTGATGCTGTAAAAATTCCAAATCCACAAAACAAAATTATTGCTGTGTATATCATACTTACACCTGTTTCTTTTATTGTTAATGAAACTGATTTGGAAATACTATTTTGGTTGTGTTTAAATTCTTGGCGGTATTTTGTAAGAAAATATAATGTTCCATCTGATGCAATTCCAAAAGCAATACTGAAAATTAAAATAGTACTTGGCTTTAAATGAATATTGAAAAAACCCATTAAGCCTGCTGTGATTATTAATGGGACAAGACTTGGAATAACTGAAATAAAAATCATTCGTGGCGACATAAATAAAGTGTACATCACAATTGCAATTAAAATAATTGCAAGCAAAACACTTTCTAATAAATTTTGTACTAAAAATTGATTTCCTTTCAAAAACATTAAACTATTTCCTGTTAAAACTACATTGTAATTTTTATCTGCTGAAAGCCATTTGTTTGTTTCATAATCAAAATTGAAAATAGTATCAATGCGTGGTTTTAGTTCATTCACAAGTTCTTGCATACGAATGGAGCCAACATCTGCCATTTGAATGCTCACGCGCGTATAGCGCTTTGTGCTATCCACAAATGCGGCAAATTGTCCTTGTTTTTCTTTTATATCATTTTCAGAAAAATCGGCAATCTTTTGTAAATCCATTGCTCCAGGCAATCGATAGTGTTTTTTTTCTCCATCATTATAAGCTTGATTAAAAAACTTTACACCTTCAACTACCGAAATTGCTTTTGAAAATTCGGGATATTGTTCTATTAATTTTTGAAGTTTATTTATTTTATATAGTGTTCTACCGCCATCGGCAAAAACTCCATTTTCTTTTTTTGTATCAATGCTTATTTCAAATGGTAATACTCCGTGATAATTTTTTTCAAAATATTTTAAATCAATTAATACAGGGTCTTTTTTAGGTAAATCATCTACAACATATCCAAGCGGAAGAATTTTTGTGATTCCATAAATAGAAACAATTACAATAATTGTAACTGCAACGTAAATTCTTTTTCGATAGTGATGCACCCAATAATCAATAGATTGAAGCAACTTTGTAATAAGTTTGCTTTGCAAATGTTTTGTATGCTTAACCGAAGGTGCTGGTAAAAAACTAAATACAATTGGTACCAACATTAATGAAATTAAATAGGTAAGCATTGCGCTAATAGAAGATATTAATCCAAACTCAAATAATAATTTACTATCAGTAGAACAAAACACAGCAAAACCAATAGCTGTAGTAACATTTGCTAAAAATAATGAAACGCCAACTTTTTCAATTGCCAAAGCCAATGATTTCATCTTGTTCCCTGTTTTACTATATTCGGTGTGGTATTTATTCAAAAGCATGATGCAATTGGGAACACCAATAACGATAAGCAATGGAGGAATTAAACCAGTGAGTACAGAAATTTTAAATCCAAATAATACCAACAACCCAACCGACCAGACAACACCTACAATTACTACTGCTAATGAAAACACAACGGGCAGAACCGAACGGAAGAAGAAAAACAAAATGATTGCAGTTACCAGCACAGCAAGCATCATAAACATTGTCATTTCATTTTCTATTTTGCGAGCCACAGCTGTTCGTATATAAGGCATTCCCGAATAATGAATTTCAACATTATGTTTTGCAGAAAAAGCTTCAACGGTAAGTTTTATAGAATCAACAATTGCTAAACGATTTTTTGTATTCAAATCTTTTTTGTTGAATGTAATTGCCATCAATGTAGCGTGAGCAGTGTCGTTATAAATAATTCCTCTATAAAAAGGTAAATTATAAATTACTTTTTTTATGCTATCAACTTCGGCTTGAGATGTTGCTTTTTGAGTAACAATAGGAATATTTTCGAAACGAGATAAGCTATCATTTTTCACAATTGTTTGCAAACGGGCAACAGAAACTACCGCTTGTATTCCTTTTATTTTTTTAATGGTATTACTCAATTCATACCAATCATTAAATTTATCTAATGTATATAAGTCATCGTCTTTAATACCAATAACCATAGCACTTCCATCTTGTCCAAATCGTTTTTTGAAAGCAGAATATTCCGTGCTTGTAGTATCGCCATCGGGTAATAATTTTGGCGATTCATAAGTAATTTCAACAGTATAGGCGAAGTATGCAAAAAATAAAGTAATTACACCGAGTACGATTATTATCTTAAATCGGTTTCGTAAAATAAATTTTGCAATTGCTGCCCACATAATTTTTTTAATTTATTCTTTCAACACACTTTTTCAAAATAGTTTATTGAAACAAACCCCGAAATTACTCATAATAATAATACTGACAAAAAGAGAAAAACAGGATGTGTAAATAAAAACGCCTCTAAACACATTTGTTTAGAGGCGTTTTAAAAATTTTCAGTTGTCTATTATTGTTTCATAACCGTTTTAGAGAAAACAACATTCGCATTTGTATCTGTAATTCTGATAAAATACATTCCATTGTTAAATTCTTTCACCGTCATATTTATTGGAGTAGTTCCTGTTGAAACTGTTTGTTTTTCTTGTTTCAACAAACTTCCTCTTACATCATAAACGGATATAATTAATTCTTCATCTACTCCTGCATTTACATCTATTGTAAACTCTCCTTGAGTTGGATTTGGATAAATGTTCGAGAATAGTATTGGCAATATTTCCCCGTTTGTGTTTTCTTCTAATGTTCCATTAGATTTTGGGAGTACACAAGATGCATTTGAAACAAACAAACTTCTATTTGCTGAACTACCACAATTGGAGTTTGATTTTACATAAATATAACCCGATTTAAATGTCGCAGGATATAGTACACTAATAGTTGTGCTTGTGCTTGTCAACGAACCACTTTCTAATGTTACACCACTTGGTAAAGTCCAAGTATATGAACTTGCACCCGAAACAGCAGTAATCGAATAACTAACTGATGTGGATGTTCCCAAATAACAACCTACACTTGTTGCACCGCTTATTGCGGCAGGTGTAACTGGTTTTATTGCCTTAATCAAAAATGAACTATTAGCACTGTTGCCACAATTAGAAACCGATTGAACATATAAATAACTTGAAACAAATGAAGTTGAAAATTTCAAATCAACACTTGTTGTGCCTTGTCCTGATTCAATCGTTACACCAGCAGGTACAATCCAATTATAAGAAGCTACATTTGTAACTGGAGAGATGGAATACGTTACAACACTTGTTGTACCCTCAAAGCTACACACGTCATTCGTTCCAGAAATAGCACCTGGTGTTGGTGGTTTTGTTGCAGAAATTGCCAACCCTCTTGATTGACCAGGTCCACAACTATTCACACCTTGTACATATAAATAACTAGGAGAGAATGAGCTAGAATAATTAACTTGAACAGTACTTGTTCCTTGTCCTGAAACAATTGTTGCTCCTGTTGGCGGTGTCCAAAGGTAGGACGTAGCTCCAGCAACCGCAGCAACTGTATATGTTAAATTGGTTGCTGTTCCCACGTAATTACATACTTCGGCAATACCACCTATTGGAGCAGGATAAGGTGTAAGTCCAAGTTTAATTGCCAATGAGCTAGGAGCACTTGACCCACAACCATTATTAGAAACTACTGTAATGTTTCCTGAAGTAAAGGTACTTGTAATAAATATATCAATACTTGTGCTTGTTCCACTCAATACCGAACCATTCGCCAATTTTGTTCCTGATGGAATAGTCCAAGTATAGGAAGTTGCTCCATTAACAGCATTAATTGAATAGGTTAATGTTACACCTGTAGAACAAAGTGAATTTTGACCTGTTATTGTTCCTACAACAGGTGGAACAGTACTCACAAGAACAACTGTATTAGCAGAACTTGTACAACCAAGAGAGGTTCCTGTTACCGTATAAGTTGTGGCAACTGTTGGTGAAACCGTTTTTGTTGGATTTGTTCCTCCTCCAGACCAAGCATATGAATTTGCTCCGCTTGCTGTTAATGTTGCACTTTGTCCAGCACAAATAACGGCAGAACTAACAGAAATTGTTGGTAATGGATTTACCGTTACAACAGCACTTGCTGTATTTGAACAACCGCTTATTGAGGTTCCTGTTACCGTATAAGATGTAGTAGTGGTTGGAGAAACAAGATTGCTTGAACCAACTGTATTATCTGACCAAATATAAGAAGAACCACCTGAAGCAGTGAGTGTTTTGCTTTGTCCAGCACAAATAGTGGAAGAACTAACAGAAATAGTTGGAACGGCATTTACAGTTATCATTCTTGTTGCTGTATTCTGGCAACCATTATCGTCTGTTCCTGTTACTGTATAGGTTGTTGTTGTTGTTGGTATAAAAGACTCATTATCTAATACTCCTGCACTCCAACTATAAGATGTTGCACCAATTCCGTTGAGTGTAACAGAACTGCCAAAACATAAACTTGTTGCCGATGCTGTTGAACTTACTGTTGGTAATGGGTTTACTGTTACAGATACTGTTAAACTACTTGTGCAAGTTGAAGTTGTTCCAGTTACAGTATAAGTTGTTGTTGAACTTAGTGTTACTGATTTTGTTGAACCTGTTCCCAAACCCGATGACCAAGAATAAGTAGTTGCTCCAGCAACTGTTAGTGTTACACTTTGTCCCACACAGATTGTTTCAGAATTTGCACTCAATGTTGGTAACGGATTAACTGTTACAGCAGAGATTGCAGTAGCTG
>JAYTXX010000208.1:0-7082 GCA_043742725.1 Bacteroidota bacterium
TGGGATGTGAACAATGGAATTGCCCGTAGAAGCTGGGCAAGAAACGATGAAGCACTTTTTGCTATTAAACGTGAAATGCAACGTACTCCTGAATTAAAAGTAACATTGCCAAATTTGGTTGATGATAATTTATTGAATGATTTGTTTTAATTTTTTCTTTTTGCGAATAAAAAGAATGAATTAAAAAATGCAAAAAATGTAACCCCTGCTTGTGTTTCAAGTGTGTCTTCTGTGAAAAAAGAAAATATAACAATGATAAAAAATGTGATGTATAGAAAATCAAAACCCATTTTTTCTTTTATCATTGGATAAATTAATGTGAATAAAAACCATAACAATCCAATGATTCCAAATGCTACTGTAATTGATAAATATTGGTTGTGAGAATGAAAGCGCAAATCAGCATCTAATTTTGAATTTGTTTTTATGTATTCATCATCAAATGCTTTTTGAACATCGCCCGTTCCCACGCCAACTAATAAATTTTCCTTAATAATAGTTGTTGCTGTTTTCCAATATTCAAATCGTTGTGTAAGTGAATGTCCATTAACATCGCCCGTATTTTTATACAAATTAATCTCCCATAAAGTTTCATTTAGTCTTCCAACAATACTGTTCATTTTTTTGTAATTTACATTTGCAACACCTTTCTCTATTGCAGTTATTTCTTCTTGGTTAAGTGCATTAACAGCATCTTCATCTTTTTTCAATCCTTTTGAAGTTAAAAATCTTACCAAGGTATATTTCATTTTATTTCCTTTCAAATCATTTTCTGCGTATTTCATTTTGCTTCTTTTGTTCCAGGATTCCTCCAATTCTTTTTCGCAATAATTTATCCACACTAAATTTCCATTTTCGGTCAATTTACTATTAATTTCATGTTGATATAAATTTCCGTGAGAAGTATATTTTTCTAATTTTTTAAAATCAAGCACTTCTGCTTTTTTATTATTTTGATAAATAATTTCATAGCCAGAATAGTAGGAAAATGCAATTAGAACAATAATTCCAAAGAGTGAAATAAATCGAAATAAACTGTTTTTTGATTTTAAAATGGTGTAAATAAAAATTACGAATGAAGTAATTGTTAGTGCAAAAACTCCAGTAAGAGATTCAATTAAAAATAAAAATAGGATAAGCCAAATAAGAGTAATGACAAATAAAATTTTCATCTCTAATTTGTTTTTTTTGTAAATAAAATATGCTGATAAAAAAATAGCAACGCATATTAATAATGCAAAGCGAATGTGTGAAATAAAGATAGAAACAGCTCTTATATCTGTAATTGGGCGATAAATAAATCCACTAAAAATAAGCGTACTTACAATTGTTCCGAAAACAACAGCTGCAATAAATAGCTGTAAAATAATGTCAATTATTTTTTCTGAAATTGGTTTTGATGTTGCAATAATTAGAGGTAAAATAAACAAAGGAGCTTTTATGCGAATATCGGAAAATGCGTAATCAAAATCGGAGGTGTGAAGCAATCCTAAAAAATGTAAAAAAAGTAGTGAACTTAAAACGAGCGCAGATTTATTTTTGAAAAATGCAATTGTTTTACTTTTTAAATTGCCTTCTAATAGCCAGTTGCAAGCCAAAATAATTTGCGACAAACTCATCAAAAATTTTGATAAAGGCAAACCTATTACCAAAACAATAAGTGCGAAAATATAAATTTGATAATGATACTTTTCTGGTAAAAGTGATTTCATATAGGTCGCAAAATAACTATTTTAATTGCAACGCAAAATCCATAAATAAATTGTACTGAAAATTTATTTTTTTTGAACAAATTTTAAAATTAATTTACTTTCTTTTTATTCAGTTCTTTTAGTTTTGTTTTTTCAGGATTATATAATGGTTTTTCTGCTTTTGTAATTGTGGATAAAATATTTTTGTATTTTTCTGTATTATTTAATATCGATAAGGCTTCTGTTACTTCTTTATCATCTTTCAACGATGCTTCCAAACGACCATTTTGAAAATAATAACGTGAAGCAATTTCTTCTTCCAAAAATTGTTTTATTTCTGCTTTATATTTTACTAAGTCCGATTTTTTATCGTGCATTACTTTTGTTTTTAATGCATCAATATCAGCAGTAATATCTAAAGTTTTGTCTTCTTTTGCTTGATTTTTCAACTCATCCAACGATTTTTCAGTTTTAGTGGTGTAGTCATATTCTTTATCACTTAAATAGTTTACAAAAGCATCGTATTCCTCATCTGTTAATTTAAAATCTTTTGCTGGAAGAATAGTGTTGTGTGCATTTCTATACTTTGTAGCATAATTGAAAATTAAATTTTTTGTTGCTAAACTCGCTAAAATATTGCTATACTTTTGTGCATCAATAGCCACATCGGGAGCAATTCCACCACCATCGTAAACAATTCGACCGTTCTTTGTTTTGAATGCAGAAATTAATGAATCAGCAACTTTGTCAACACTTCCATCTTCGTTGCGATGAGAATAATCCAATGCTTGAATACAGCGCCCACTTGGTGTATAATATTTTGCAACAGTAACTTTTAATTGTGCATTGTAACTTAGCGGGCGAGTTTGTTGCACCAATCCTTTTCCATAAGAGCGTTGTCCGATAACAACACTTCTATCTAAATCTTGCAATGAACCAGAAACAATTTCTGATGCTGATGCAGAACCTCTATCAATTAAAACAGTAATAGGAATAGTCAAATCCAAAGGATTGTTTACAGCTTTGTGTACTTTGTCCCAATCTTTTACTTTGCCTCGTGTACTCACTATTTCAGTTCCTTTTTCTGTAAATAAATTTACAATGTCAATTGCTTCTTTTAACAATCCACCTGGGTTTCCACGTAAATCAAAAACTAATGATTGGAATTCGGAGTTTTTCTTTAATTCTGTAAAAGCATCTTTTACTTCGCCAGCAGCATTTTCAGTAAAGCCTGTAAGTTTTATGTAGCCTATATTTTTTGATAACATTCCGGAATACGAAACACTTTTAATTTTTATTTCTTCTCGGTTAATTGTTTTCTCAATAGGTTTTTTTTCTCCTTCACGTTCAATCAATAATTTAATAACTGTGCTTGCTTGCCCTTTTAAAAATTTACTAATATCATCCGTCTTTTTTCCTTTTACTTCAATATCATTAATTTTTAAAATTTTATCACCTGCTCTCAAATCTGCTTTCTGTGCAGGAAATCCTTCATAAGGTTCGGAGATAACTACATAATCGCCATCTTGACGAACCAAAGCACCAATGCCACCATATTGTCCTGTAGTCATATAACGATAATCTTCAATTTCCGATTCCGGAATATAATTCGTGTAGGGATCAAGCGATTCAAGCATATCATCAATTCCCTTTTTCATCAAATCGCCTGGATTTGTTTCATCTACATAGTAAATATTTAATTCACGAAATAAAGTTGCAAAAATATCGAGGTTTTTAGAAATCTCGAAATAGCTGTCAACAAAGCTATACGACACTATTGCATAGGCACCAAATAAGGTTGCGATGAATAGAATTTTAATTTTTTTTGCGAATGATTTTTTCATTTTCATATTTAGTTAAATCAAAATAATTATGGAACGGGGTAGTGCCCGTGTCCTCCCCAAGGATGACAACGTGATACACGTTTAACAGTTAAATACATTCCTTTAAATAATCCATGTTTTTTAAATGCTTCAACACCATATTGAGAACAAGATGGTTCAAACCTGCAAGAAGCCATTAGTAAAGGCGAAATGGTGTATTGATAAATTTTAATCAATCCAATAAAAATATAACTAATAGGTGTTGTTATGTATTTCATTTTTGAATTGCCTTACTAACGTACTCTAACGATTCAATGATTTTATTTTCTATTGTGTTGTACTCTAATTTTTCTTTACCAATGTATATAAACATTAGTATTATTTTTTTTCCATTTAATTTTTCGTACAACATACTTTTATTTTTTCTGTACGCTTCTCGAGTTTGTCGTTTCAATTTATTTCTGTCCACTGCTTTTTTAAAATTACGTTTTGGAACAGTAATAAGAATTTGAACAGGTGCTTCGTTTTCCGTTATTTCAAGCCAATTAATTTTAAAAGGAAAATGGTTGTGCGAATTTCCTTTTTCAACCAATTTTTCAATTAAAATTTTACTACATAAACGCTCTACTTTTTTAAAAGTTTGCATCATAGTATAAAAGTAGAATTAATAAATTAGTTAACACAATAAATTGTGATGAGAGTATGCAAAAATTATACAAACGGTGGAATAGTTTAATTATTTGGCTTTGTTAGCTGCAATGATGTATTGCTCTAAAGCCATTGTCATTGAAGGAGCTTTTGGATTTGGAGCATGAATATCCAATTTTAATCCTGCTTTTTTTACGGCTATTGCAGTAGTGGGTCCAAAACAAGCAATTCGTGTTTTGTTTTGTTTAAATTTTGGAAAATTTTTAAACAATGATTTTATTCCCGAAGGGCTAAAAAATACTAGCACATCATAATTCACATTTGCCAAATCTTTCAAATTGCTGCAAACAGTTTTATACATAATTGCTTTTGTATATTGAATATTTTGTAATTCTAATTTGTCAGCAATTTCTTCTTTATGAATATCGGAGCAAGGCAATAAAAACTTCTCGTCTTTTCGTTTTTTTATCACATCCATTAAATCAGAAATGGTTTGTTTTCCGTGAAAAACTTTACGTTTGCGATACAACACATATTTTTGTAAATAAAAAGCAGTTGATTCTGAAATACAAAAAAACTTCATGGATTCCGGAACTGCAACACGCATTTCTTGACACAAACGAAAATAATGGTCAACAGCATTTCGGCTAGTGAAAATGATTGCAGTATGGTCTGCAATATTTATTTTAGTTTTTCTGAAATCTTGTGCTGAAACGCCTTCAACATGAATGAATGGGCGAAAGTCAATTTTAACATTGCACTTTTTAGCAAGATCAAAATAAGGAGATTTATCTCCTTCTGGTTTTGGTTGCGAAACCAATATTGTTTTTACTTTCAATTCTGTTGAGTAATAGTTAAACAAAAACAAAATTTTATTATTCTTCCCTAAAAATTGATTTTTAACATCAATAATTTTATAACAACAAGAATAGGTAATATTTCGAGGGTGCAAAGATAAACAAATAAATAGAATTTGGAAACCCGACTACTATTTAGACCAATTATTAATCCTCTAATAATACGAATGGAAATGAATCCAATTAGCACTCCAAACCCTATATAAATAAATACAAGTGGTGATATTTGTTTTAAAAATGCTAAACAAATAATAACTGGAAACATGAACAATCCTGTAGTATTGCAAAATAAAAATAGGGTAGTAATGTAATCGGTTGCTTCTTTTTTTAGCTTTAAAATATAACCTGCCATTTTTATGGTTGTTAATTTCACCGCATATAAAGCAATTATTACAGCTATTGCGATAAAGAAAAACGATAAATTGTCTGTATGAATAACTATATGATAATAGATAATAAGTTGATTTATAAAAAGTGAAATAGAGAACACAAATAAAATAGATAAGAATACCGAAACTCTATTACCAGCGGAGAACTCTTCACGCATTAATTGATTTGCATAACGATTGATGTAAAAACCTTTTACAATTTGCCCCATTCGTTTGCGATTAGAAACAAACAACCAAACAAATAATATGAAAGAGAAAAACAAAATTCCTGCAATCCAATAATCGTAATTGGTATAATGAATTTGCACATTTTGGTGTTTTACTTCAAGCAAATTGTTTTTGAATAAAGAGTTTTTGGTAGTTGTATCTATTTGGTTTTTTGATGCAACATTCAAGCTCTTATGAACAGGAATTGATGAAGTAATATTTTCTGTTGAAGAATTCAATAAGCAAAAATAATTTGTTAAAAATTTAATTATAAAAATGATTTTGCTTTTTCTAATGCTTTAGAAATTCCTTGCGAATTTGTTCCTCCTGCTGTTGCATAAAAAGCTTGTCCACCGCCACCGCCTTGAATTTCCTTGCCAAGTTCACGAACAATATTTCCTGCATTCAAGTTTTTTTCTTTCACCAAATTATCAGAAATAATAATAGATAAACTTGGCTTGCCTTTGATATCAGCAGCAAGCACCATAAATAAATTGTCAATTTGAGTGCGCAATTCAAACGATAAATCTTTTATTGCATCTGCCGAATTCAATTCAATTTTTTCAGCAATAAAATTTATTCCGTTAATGTTTTGTTTTTTATTGAGCAATTCTGTTTTCAATCCTTTTGCTTTTTCTCTCAACATTTGCTCCACTTCTTTTTGTAAAGAATTGTTTTCTTCCATCAAACTTTGAACACTTTTAACAACATCTTTCGGATGTTTTAATAAATTTTTTATCTCATTCAGTAATGAACCTTGCTGATTAAAAAATGCTTCTGCTTTTATAGATGTAATTGCTTCAATGCGCCTAATTCCTGCTGCTACAGCACTTTCCGAAACAATTTTGAATAAACCAATTTGTCCTGTTGCGGCAACATGTGTTCCTCCACAAAGCTCAATAGAATAATTTTTATCAAACGTAACTACACGAACTACATCTCCATATTTTTCGCCAAACAAAGCCATAGCTCCTAATTTTCGAGCATCATCAATTGCCATTTCTTTTATGTTTGATGCAATGTTTTCTCTTATTTTTTGATTTACTATTGATTCAATTTCAGCAATTTCTTCATCAGTAACTTTTGAAAAATGTGAAAAATCGAAACGCAAATGTTCTTCATTTACCAAGGAACCTTTTTGTTCAACGTGAGTTCCTAAAACCTTGCGTAATGCAGCATGTAATAAGTGCGTTGCGCTATGGTTGTTTTCTGTTAGGTTGCGTTTTTTGGCATCAACTTTTGCAACAAATATTTGATTAAAATTTTCTGGTAATTTATCAGCAAAATGAATAATAATTCCGTTCTCTTTTTTTGTATCAGTAATATTTATTTTTTCATTTGCCGATTCTAAAATTCCTGTATCGCCAACCTGTCCCCCACTTTCGGCATAGAACGGAGTTTTGTCAAACACTAATTGAAATTGTTCTTTCCCTTTTGCTTTTACTTTTCGATATTGAATAATATTTA
>JAYTXX010000209.1:0-21633 GCA_043742725.1 Bacteroidota bacterium
CGAAAATCATTAGCGCCAAGAACTTGATCGGCAAAATAACCAGCAAAAACAAATCCACCATCACTTGTTTGTTGACATGCAGCGGAAGTGCCTCCGTAAAATTTTTTTGTCCATACTGTATCACCAGATGCATTTGTTTTTATTCCATACATAAATTGATCGCTTCCAAGCCCTGATATGATATAACCGAGGTCGGTGGTTTGATGAGCACTCAAGCCTTGTTCATTGCCCGTTGTTCCGTACGTTTTTTGAAAAGGAGTTTGAGCATTTAAGGTACTTAACATACCCGTAAAAAATAATAGTGTGAGTAATCGTTTTGTTTTCATAATTTTTAGATTTAAAGTTTATGAAACAAAATTGGGGATAGAAAAATCATTAGTCAATACTACATTAGTAGTAATTTGAACCCATTACTTTTGAAATGCTTTATTTAAAGCTTCTGTGCGAGAGTTTACTTGTAATTTTTCGTAAATATTTCGAATGTGTGTTCGAACAGTTTCGGTGCTTAAAAATAATTTATCTGCAATTTCTTTATAGCGCAAACCTTTTGAAAGTAAATCCAAAATTTCTTTTTCGCGTTGCGAAAGTTTTTGCAATTCACTATTCTCTTCAGCTGATTGAAATGAGTTTACAATTTTTCGGGAAATGTGGCTACTCATTGGCGAACCACCTTTGTTTATATCAACCAAAGCATCTAAAATTTTTGATGGTTGAGTTGTTTTTGTAATATATCCAGTTGCGCCAACTTTCAATGCTTTAAAAACAGAATCAGTATCTTCAAAAGAAGTAAACATCAGAAATTGTGTTTCTGGACAAATTGGCTTAAGCTCTGCAACACATTCTATTCCCGACTTTCCCGGCAAGTGAATATCCATCAACACTACATCTAATTTAAGCGAAGGAATTTTTTTTATCGCATCTTCAGCAGTTTCAAAAGTATATTCACAAGTAAAACCTTCACTTCCATTTATTAAAATAGCCGTTCCTTCTCGAATTTGTTTTTCATCTTCAACAATACCAATTTTTATTTTCATTTTACAAAATTAAAAACGAAATTTTATTTTCTAGTAATCTAAAAGTAGTATTTATGATTTTAATATTTTTTGAAGTGGTACCACAAATAAAATTTGCGTTCCCAATTTTGCATCGCTTTTTAATTCAAAAGTTCCACCAACCGATTCTATTCTGTTTTTCATGTTTCGCAATCCATTTCCATTTACTTGTGTAACATCAGAAAAGCCTATGCCATTGTCTTTTATGGCAATATATAAATTATTGTTTTCGATTTTTGTTTCCAGCTCTACCAACTTTGCTTGAGAATGTTTTACAATATTATTCAAACATTCTTTTACTGACATAAAAATTTCTCGATAACTTTCTTTTGAAATATTAGAAAAGGAAACATTTTCCGGAAAATTAAATTTTAATTCTGTCGAAAAATCTTCCATATAATCTGAAGTGTATTCGCGAATACGTGATACTAATCCTGCAAGTGTTGTATTTTCGGGATTCAACGCCCATATTAAATCGCGCATATTATCCACCAATTTTTTTGCTGTTTCTGAAATAGAAATCGCATTTTCTTTTATTTCAGAAGATTGATTTTTATTGTTTACAATTAACTCGCTTAAAAAATTAATTTTTGAAAGTCCCGAACCCAAATCATCGTGTATATCTTTTGCAATTCTTAATCGTTCATGTTCTTCGGTTTCTTTAATTGCTTTTTCGTTTTCCAATTTATTTTTCAATTGTTGATTGCCATACCAAAAATAAATTCCTACTGAAAGTATTAATAATAAAAGGATTGAAGCAATTAATAAATAATTTCTCTTTTGTAAATTATGTTGTTGTTCTTTTATTGTGAGTTCATTTATTGTTTTTTCTTGTTCGAGTGATTTTATTTGATTTTCTTTTTTTTCGGTTTCATATTTAGCACTTAATTCATTTATCGATTTTGATATTTCTTCTCCTTGTAAAGAATCTTTTATATCCGAATATTTTTCATAATTATCATACGCAGTTTTAAAATCTCCCAACGAATAAGATGTAGTTGCAACACCCAAATAAGACTGCTTTTGCCATTGTTTACTTCCTATTTCCAAAGCAATATTCAATGCTTTAGTATATGTTTGTTTTGCAAGTTGTGTTTTTTTTAAATCTTCATATATCGATGCAAGATTTATGTAATTAACAAGGTTGGAATTTGTATTGCCAATTTTTTCATTTAACTCAATTGACTGTTGAATATGTTTTATCGCTTCATCTTTTTTGTTAATGTCTTTAAGTAAAGCAGCATAGTTTGCATGAAATTTAGCAACTAAAAAATTACTAGATGATAAACCAATTAATTTTTCTGCTTTTTGGTAATACATTTCAGATTGTTTGTAGTTCAAGGTTTTATAATTCAAAACACCTAAGCCAATATAACAACCCGTTTGCCCGCTTACATCTTGAAATGCTTCTAATATTTTTAAAGCAAGTAAATAATATTTTTCAGCTTGGTCGAATTGCAATTGTCGAATAAATGCATCAGCAACATTCATTTCAATTTTTGCTTCATTAATACTATCTTTTAATTCTTCAGTGATTTTTAACGCTTTAAAATAATAATCTATTTCTTCCTTATAATTCCCAATTTCTTTTTTTGATGAACCTAAATTATTGTATGTTTT
The DNA here is from genome assembly GCA_043742725.1 of Bacteroidota bacterium. Taxonomy (GTDB): domain Bacteria; phylum Bacteroidota; class Bacteroidia; order 2-12-FULL-35-15; family 2-12-FULL-35-15; genus 2-12-FULL-35-15. Next base: position 2,673 of record JAYTXX010000209.1, read on the forward strand.
CAATAAGCCTTTTTTATCATTTAATTTTAAACGAATGGCTAATGCTTTTTCATGAAATTTAATAGAAGTTGTATAGTCTGAAATAATCATATAATACACGCCAAGTGTGTTATACGAATCGCTAAGCGAATTTTGATTATTTGTTTTTTCGGCAATTACAAGTGCTTCATTTGCTATTTTAATTGCCCGGTTTTTATCATTAAACATTAACTCCCACACAACATCATTCAATTTTTTAACTTTCAACGAATCATTTTTTTCGTTGCTTGCATTGTTGTACATACTATCAATTGCTTGATTTTGGGCAAACAAAAATGTATTCAATAAAAAAAATACGATGGTGAAAAAATATTTTTGCGACATTGTAATCATTTTAAGATAGGTGCAATTTAAAGTAAATTTTCAATACTTTTGTTTGACTAATGAAAATCTAATATCTCAATACTAACATCTCATATCTATTTTATATGTACGGAAAATTTCAAAATCATCTTCAGGCAGAATTAAAAAACATTGAAGAGTCGGGTTTATTCAAACGCGAAAGAATTATTACCAGCGAGCAAGGTGCAGTGGTAAAAGTGAATGGAAAAGATGTAATTATTTTTTGTGCAAATAATTATTTAGGTCTTTCATCTCACCCAAAAGTTGTGGAAGCAGCACACAAAACTTTAGATAATCACGGTTACGGAATGAGTAGCGTTCGTTTCATTTGTGGAACACAAGACATTCATAAAGAGTTAGAACAAAAGCTTTCAAAATTTGTAGGACAAGAAGATACTATTTTGTATGCTGCTTGCTTTGATGCAAATGGCGGAGTGTTTGAGCCATTGCTTGGAGAAGAAGATGCAATTATTTCGGATGAATTAAATCACGCTTCTATTATTGATGGAGTTCGCTTATGCAAAGCCGAACGCTATCGTTATAAAAATTGCAATATGGCTGATTTGGAAGAACAATTAAAAGTTGCACAAAAAAATCGTTATCGTTTAATTGTTACCGATGGAGTTTTTTCTATGGATGGTTTTGTTGCGCCATTGGATAAAATTTGTGATTTAGCAGATAAATACAATGCAATGGTAATGGTAGATGAAAGCCATGCAAGCGGCTTTATTGGTAAAACAGGTAGAGGAACTATTGAATTAAAAAATGTAATGCATAGAGTAGATATAGTTACAGGAACTTTAGGAAAAGCATTGGGTGGAGCAATGGGAGGATTTACTTCAGCAAAAAAAGAAATTATAGAAATGCTTCGTCAGCGTTCGCGACCATATTTATTTAGTAATTCATTAGCGCCTCACATTGTTGGAGCATCTATTGCTGTGCTTGATATGCTTAGCGAAACAACAACATTGAGAGATAAATTAGAATTGAATGTAAAGTACTTTAAAGAAGGAATTAAAAAAGTTGGATTGGAAATTAAAGATGGAGATTCAGCTATTGTTCCTGTAATGTTATATGATGCAAAACTTGCACAAGAGTTTGCTGCAAAATTATTAGACGAAGGAATTTATGTAATAGGATTCTTTTATCCTGTTGTTGCTAAAGGACAAGCCAGAATAAGAGTTCAGCTATCAGCAGCACACGAAAAAGAACATTTAGATAAAGCTCTTGTAGCTTTTGAAAAAATTGGAAAGATGTTAGGAGTTATAAAATAGCAAAAATTACGTGGAAGAATTAGAACAAAACATAAGTGAAATAGAAGTTTATTATAAGCGAAAAAAAAGGATGCTTATTCTTGCTAAACTATCTTTTTGTATTGTTGCGCTTTTTGTTGTAATTCAAAGTCACTTTTATGTGTTAAGAAAATTAAAACGAATTCAAAAAAATGATATTGAATTTAATATGGCAATTGCAGATGTTTCTATTTTCATTTTAGCTTTTGTTCCTGCATTATTTACTCCAATATTTGCTTTTGTTTCTGATAGGGCTTTTTTAAAAATGAATTGGTCTGTTAAGGCGTCCATTTTTAAAAAGGTGCTCAATCAGTATTCAAATGATTATCATTTATCTTTTACTGGTCAGTTACCTGACGAAGACATAAAAAATTTGGAATTTGAAAAGGGAATATTTGATTTTTGTTATGGAAACGACTTGATATTTGGCAAAATCAATCATAAAATTTTTAGAGTTTCGGAGCTTCATAAGTTTTCTCTTTTAAATAAAAATTTTAACGGTGTTGTTGGGGTAATTAACCATAGTGAGCCAATTTCTGAAAGTTTTGATTTACATATTAAAAAAACACTCAATAAATATAACCAATTAGAACTGATAAAAATTTCGGATAATAAAATATACTTTGGCACAGAAGGAAAGAAAAAATATTTTGAATTTACTCTCGCTGGCGGTAAAATAAATAAACAAGACCTGTTAAATGATTTTACTTTATTCGAAAATTTAGTACGAGTAATGGACGAATTATCCAAATACAAATCTGATTATAAATAACTTTCTAATGTGTGTAATAGGGCGAAATCATTAAATACACAATCACTCCTGTAACGGTTACATACAACCATATCGGAAAACTCCAACGAACTATTTTTTTATGTTTCTCTACTTGCATTTGCAATCCTTTGTGAAACGATAATAAAATTAAGGGTAACACCAATGCGGCTAAAACAATATGGCTAATCAATATGGTTAAATAAATTGGTCGCATTGGATTATCAATCGGAAAAGTAGTTTCCTGTGCTAACCAATGATATGTAATATACGACACTAAAAAAAGTGATGATAAACAAAATGTAATGATGTTTAGTTTTTTATGAATTGCAATATTTTTTTGTTTTATCATATATAATGACAACAACAACAACAAACTACAAGTGCCATTAATCATAGCATTTAGCTTGGGTAGTTTATAAACAAAATCAGGAATAATTTCTGGAACAGGTAATATTTTTTTGTTCAACACAATTACTGCAACAAATACTACAACCGAAATTAGCATTACTAATCTGAAAATTAATTTATCGTTATTCATCACTTTTTTTGTTTTTATTTTCCTTAATAGTGTATTCTGCAATCAATACTTTTATATCATCTAATAAATCATTTACAGCTTTTATATCTGTACCATCATAAACACCTCTGATGTGTTTTTCTTTGTCCACCAACACAAAAAGTTCGCTATGAATAAAATCATCTGGTCCGCCATCTCCTTGCAAAGCATTTACCAAATAAGAGTTTCGAGCCATATCGTACAGCTGTTTTTTATCTCCTGTTACAAAATTCCACATCGTGTTATCTGCGTGCACCATTTCGGAATATGCTTTTAAAATAGGCACAGAATCATTTTCGGGATTTACAGTATGTGATAAAATTTGTACCATTCCATTGGTATATGCAAATTTTTCTTGCACACGTTGCAATTCATTTGTCATTTTCGGACAAATGGTTTTACAGGTTGTGAAAAAATAATCTGCTACATAAATTTTTCCATCATAATTTTTATCTGTAATTATTTTTCCATCTTGATTCACAAAACTAAATGGTTGAATGGAATGATAAATGGTATCCTTTCCATTCGTTGCCAATTCACGTTCTCCAATATAAGGAAGGTGTATAAAATTAGTTTTTCCAGTTGTAAGAATTACATAAAGTACAGATGGAAACGTAAGTAAAAATAAAAGTATGATTATTTTTTTTTTCACAACAAATCGGTTTAAATTCGTTCGCAAAAGTACAAACAAAAATGGCATCCAAAATTTTATGGATGCCATTTTTGTTTGTTACATAATTTATATTTTTACTCGTGGTGCTCTTCAGCCTCTCCTGCAGGAGCTTCTTCTTCGTGATGACCAGACTTTGCTTTTTCGTTCAACTCTATTTTTTGTTTCACAATTAATCCATCCATTTTTTCCTTGTGAATTTTGCTATAATTTGCTTCGCCCACAATAATGTAAACTAAATACAAAATAAAAATAGTGTAAGGCGTTAAAATAGTATATTTCAATGCCTTTTTCTCATCGCCCAAGTGCATAAAACTAAACACAATAAAAAATGCTTTTCCTATTGTTAATCCAATGAAAATAAATTTCAACAACACAGTTGAAGTCCTATCTTCATTCAACAAACCCATTTGCATTGCTTTCGAACCAATAATAAGTTCAACAATAGTAACTATCAACATTATCCAGAAAACATTCCAAAGCTTTCTGCGTTTTTTCTTTCCTTCTTCTTCGCTGTGATGAGCCATAAACTCATACTGTGGGTAATCATCGTGAAACTCTGACATAGAAATAAAAATTTTAAATTATCAATTTTAAATTATCAATTACAATAAGTAGAAGAATGTAAATACAAACACCCAAACCAAATCCACAAAGTGCCAATACAAACCTGTTTTTTCAATCATTTCGTAATGTCCTCGTTTTTCATAAGTTCCTTTCAATACATTTATGAAAATAATAATATTGATGATTACACCACTAAACACGTGGAAACCATGGAAACCAGTAATGAAGAAAAAGAAATTTGCAAACACGGGTAAACCATATTCGTTCACAGTCATATTTGCACCATAAATAGTTTTTTCAACCCATTGTCCATTTTCAAAAACACTACGCAAAGCTCCGTGATCAGTACCTACAATAAAATGATACCACTCCCAAGCTTGTGAACCAACGAACATTGCACCACCAATGATTGTTAAAAACAACCACATTGTTACTTTCTTTTTATCGTTTCTGTGTCCTGCTTCAACCGCCAACACCATTGTTACCGAAGACATAATCAAAATCAACGTCATCAAACCTACATACGCCAAAGGAATATGTCCGTGATAAAAAGGAAAGTGAGTAAATACATCACCTGGATTGGGCCAAACTTCTGGATGTTTGTGGCGCATAAAGCCATAAGCACTTAATAATCCGGAGAATGTTAATGCATCGGACACAAGGAAAAACCACATAAATACTTTTCCGTAACTAACACCAAATGGGGATTTTCCACCACTCCATGCTGAACCTGAATCTGTTTCTGTTGCGTGACTTGACATACTTTATTATAAAATTATTGTTTTACAAACTGATTTTTTCGGGTGCTAATATGCAAATTTTTTCTTTACTTTTTAACGTACAAATAATAAAAATATGAATAAATATATCCATAGTGCATCCAAAAAATGCCAAAAAATTGCTGCAAGCCTTATCCCAAAAAGGTTTTCGGAGTTATACTTCTTTTGTGTAGATTTAATCCAAACTACAAGTAAAGTAAAAATTCCACCAACTAAATGGGCTAAATGCAAACCTGTAAGTACATATAAAAACGAACCTGCGGCATTACTATATTTTCCTGCAAAAAAAACTTTTTGGTCAATCAACGCTCCCCATGCTTTAAATTGGCAAACTATAAAAATCAAACCCAACAACAATGTTAGTAGTGAAGCTCTTTTGATATTGGTAAAATCATTTTTTTTTGCTGAAGAAAGTGTCCAATTCATAGTTACACTGCTCAAAATAATAATTGCAGTGCTCAAGTAAAAAAGTTGAGGCAAATCAAATTGCAACCAATCGCCTTTTTCTTTTCGCACCACATAAGCACTTGTTAAACCTGCAAAAACCATTGACATACTTACCATTCCAACCCACAACAAAGGTTTTCCTACCTTTTCTCTGGTAATGCGTTTTTCTTCTGATAATGAAATTGTTTCCATTGTAATTTTTGTTTTTTTATTTACCAATCATAATTGCAAATTGCACAATTGGTAAGTATAAGAATGAACCAAACATCAACTGACGAGCTGCTGCAACTGTACATTCTTTGTATAATTTATATGCTTGATAGGAAAAAAATATTCCGCAAAGTGTAATAATTACAGCCGAAACAGAGCCAGACATATGAAAAAGCACAGGCAACAAACTTATTGGCAATAAAAATAATGTGTAAACTAAAATTTGAAAAGCACTGCTTTTGTCTCGCCCGCCCAATGATGGCAACATTCTAAAACCTGCTTTTTTATAATCATCATCCAGCACCCAAGCTATTGCCCAAAAGTGTGGAAACTGCCACATAAATTGTCCTGCAAAAAGTATCCAAGCTTCAAATTGAATTTGACCAAAACCATTGGTGGATGCTACATGTCCCAACAATGGAGGAATAGCACCGGGAAAAGCTCCAACAAACACAGCAAATGGAGTAATTCTTTTTAGAGGAGTATAAACTATGGTGTATAATATCAATGCCAATGCACCTAAAATTCCACTCAATGGATTCATATAAATCCAAAGAATAGCAATGCCCACAATTCCTGTAACTGAAGCTACAATAAGCGATTCGTTAAAACTCATTCGTTCTTTTGGTAATGGACGATTTTGAGTTCTGTCCATCAATTTATCCAAGTTTTTTTCAATGATTTGATTGAAACCATTGGAAGAACCTGTAACCAAAAAGCCACCTAAAATAAGAATCCACATTTTAGCAAAATCAACTTCTGTAGAACCAATTACAAAACCTATTGCAGCCGAAAGCACTACCAATGAAGCTAATCGTAGTTTTATGAATTGTGCATAATCGCGAATTTTGCTCATTGCTGATGTTGATTTTTCGGTAGTATTTATTTTTTCGGTTATCAAAAATTTGATTTTTAAAATCGGATGCAATATTACCAATTATTATATGAATGTGGAAAGTAATTTGGGCAATTTTAAAATCAAATTTAAACTCTAAATCCAATAACCAACACATCATCCACTTGTTCGTGTTCGCCTTTCCATTGTTGAAACGCTTGAAACAATAGATTTTCTTGTTCTTTCACTGGCTTTTCACAAATTTCTGCAACCAGCTTTTGCATATTTCCAACCATAAATTTTTTGCCTTTTGCTCCACCAAATTGGTCAGCATATCCATCAGAAAAAACGTAAATCATATCTCCTTTTTCAACAGGAATTTTATGATTTGTAAATTTTCGTTTTTCATTCGATTCCAACTCCATTCCTCCAATTGGAAATTTATTGGCTTTTATCATTTCAAATGTTTCTTCGCCTTGTTTGTTTTTTCTAAAAATCCAAAGTGGACGATTTGCTCCTGCATATTCTAAAATTGTTCCGTCTTCATTTAGCGAACAAAGTGCAATGTCCATCCCATCTCGTCTTTCGGTTTCACTTTCACTTTGTTTCAATGCTACTTTTACTCCAACATGTAATTCATTTAATATTTCGGCTGGTTCAATAATATTTTTTTCTGTTACAATTTCATTCAACAATGTATTACCAATAATACTCATAAATGCTCCAGGAACTCCATGTCCTGTACAATCTACGGAAGCCACAAAACGCTTGTTGTTACGTTTGGCAAACCAATAAAAATCGCCACTCACAATATCTTTTGGACGATACAATACAAATGCATTTTTCAATTCTTGATACATATTTTGCAATGGTGGCAACAATGCTTCTTGAATGTTTTTTGCATATTTTATACTGTCTGTAATATCATTGTTCTTGGCTTCGATAATTGCTTTTTGTGCAACCACTTCTTTGTTTACCAATTCCACTTTTTCTTTTTCTTCGCGCAATTGATGTGTTCGCAATTCTACTTCTTGTTCCAATTCTATTTTTGCTTTTTCCAAATTTCGTGTACGAACCACAATGAATAAATAAATACTTACGATTGCTACAATTGAACAAAGTGTGTAAAACCACCATGTTTTCCACCAAGGCGGAAGTATAGTAAATTTAAAGGTTACAGGAGTTTCGTTCCACAAACCATCGTTGTTCATTGCTTTTAAATTAAAAGTGTAAACTCCTGCTGGAAGTGATGAATAAGTTGCTTCTGTTTTTGATGTTGGAGGAAACCAATCTTCATCGGCTCCTTCTAATTTGAATTGGTATTTTACTTTGTTTGGATTGGTAATACAAACACCAATAAAATCAAATGTTATGTGGTTTTTATCATAAGGCAAAATCAAATTTACGGGCAAATGTGTTGTGCTATCAATTGACGAAGAATTATTTTTTAAATCACTTTCTTCGTTTTTAAAAAATAATCGTATTCCTGTAATATGTGTTAATGCTTCTTTGTGATTTATTCTATTAAAACGAGGATTATAAACAGTTACTCCTTTAATTGTTCCAAACCACAAATTTCCATCACTACTTTTAAATTGTGCATTTCTGTTACATTCCACACCTTTCAATCCATCGTCTTTTCCAAAATGTCGTATTTCAATTTCATTGGAAGTATGCAGCACTTGTAAATTTATTTTGTCAATTCCTTTAGTAGTTCCTACCCATAAATTATTATCATTATCAATCACAATTAAATACACTTTGTTAGCAGCCAATCCATCATTTTGATTAATCGTGTTGAATTTTTTTCCATCAAATCCAAAAACACCATCATCTGTTCCAAACCACATTTGTCCATTATTATCTTGCGCTATTGACAATACACGCTTATCTGTAAAGCCATTTTTTTTATTAAATTTTTCCGTTGTTTTTCCGTTGTATTTTATAACACCATCTTCTGTTGCTAACCATAAATTAAAATTTTTGTCTTCATAAATACAGTAAATTGGAATATCCGATCGTTCCGATTTTATCTTACTTATAAGTTCAACAACTTGTATTTTATTTTCATTAAACGAAAACAAACCATTTCCTGTTCCCATCCACATTATTCCTTGATGGTCTTTTATAATAGAATAAATATTGTTACTCGGTAAGCCTTGTTTTATATTATGAAAATTCTTTCCGTCAAATATGCTTAAGCCTTCTTTGGTTCCAAAATAAAGATTGCCATCATTATCTTCACCAATGGCTTGAACTTCATTATCTGCTAATGAGTTATTTAGATTTTTTACATCTAACTTGTAGTTAAAAATTTTATGCTTTTCTATTTTACAAACGCCAGAACCTTCAACTCCTAACCACATATTTTTTTTAGAATCTTGAAAAACAGAAATAATATGGTCGCCTGGCAAACTATCTTTTGAACTATAATTTGCAAATGTTTCTCCCGAAAATTTTGAAACGCCTCCCAATATAGTTCCAAACCACAAATTCCCTTCCCTATCTTCGTAAGCACAATAAATAATATTGGTTGGTAGCCCATTTTTTTCACGATAATTTTTATAAATAAATCCATTGTATTTATATACTCCTTCGCTACTTGCCAACCAAAGATTATTTTTATTATCGGTAGCTATTCCCATAAAAGCAACATTTTCTTGCTTTGGTATATTTACTTTTTCTAATATGCCTTCTGTATTTATTCTGCTTATTCCAGCAACTGTTCCAACATATATATTTCCCTGAATATCTTCATTGATAGACCTTACAACATTTTGAATAAGCCCATTGTTTTTATTATAATAGCTAAACTTATTTTTTTTAACATCAAATTTTATTAATCCATTGCCCAATGTTCCAAACCAAATATTTCCCAATTTGTCAGGATAGATAGTAAATACAGCCGATTTGTTAAGAAGTGTATCGTTCGAAAATAAATTAATTTTACCATTCTGCATTTGGCAAACACCTTTTGATGTTCCAATCCAAATTATTCCTGAATTGTCTTGAATAGCTTTAAATACACGGGAATTGGGCAACCCATTTTTTTCGCCATAGTTTGTAAATATTTTTCCATTATAAATACTTAAGCCATTGTTGGTTCCAAAAACTAATTTTCCATCCTTTAGCATATTACTAGAGAACACAACATTGTTTGCCAAGCTATCATTTTCTGTAAAGTTTACAAACTTGTTTCCATCATAACGACTAACTCCGCCACCATTTGTACCAAACCAAAGATTTCCATAATTATCCTGACAAATAGAAAGCACTTGCGATTGCGCTAATCCATCTTCTACATTAAAATTTCGGAAATCAAATGTTTGAGCAACAACAAATGTTTTGCTTGTGAGCAAAATAAGAAGAGAAAAAAATATTTTTCGAAATTGCGTCAAACAATTATTTTTAAAAGGCTACTAAAGATAAATAAAAATTTAAAACTCTGCCGTTTTAGGAGCACGAGGAAATGCAATTACATCACGTATGTTAGTCATACCAGTAACAAACAAAACCAATCGCTCGAAACCTAAACCAAATCCAGCATGTGGAGCTGTTCCAAATTTTCGTGTATCCAAATACCAATACAATTCATCTGTTGGAATGTGCATTTCTTGCATTCGTTTTTCTAATAATTCCAATCGTTCTTCACGTTGCGAACCTCCAACAATTTCGCCAATACCTGGAAATAAAATATCCATTGCACGCACTGTTTTTCCATCTTCGTTTTGGCGCATATAAAATGCTTTTATTTCTTTTGGATAATCGGTAAGTATAACTGGTTTTTTAAAATGTTTTTCCACCAAAAAACGTTCATGTTCACTTTGTAAATCGGCTCCCCAATTTTCAATTAAGTATTTGAATTTTTTCTTTTTGTTTGGAGTTGAGTTTTTTAAAATCTCAATGGCTTCGGTATATGTAAGTCGTTCAAAATTATTTTCTAAACAGAAATTTAATTTTGAAATCAAATCTAATTCACTTCGCTCGTCTTGTGGTTTTTGTTTTTCTTCTTCAAGCAAACGATTTTTTAAAAACTCCAATTCATCGGCACAATTTTCAATTGCATGTTTGATTACATATTTTAGTAAATCTTCTGCAAGGTTCATGTTATCTGTTAAATCGGCAAAAGCCACTTCGGGTTCTATCATCCAAAACTCGGCAAGATGACGTGTAGTATTTGAATTTTCGGCACGAAACGTTGGACCGAATGTATAAATTTCGCCCAATGCCATTGCTGCAAGTTCACCTTCCAACTGCCCAGAAACAGTGAGGTTGGTGGATTTTCCAAAAAAATCTTGTTTAAAATCTACTTCTCCATTTTCTGTTCGTGGAGCATTGTTAAAGTCTAAAGTTGTTACACGAAACATTTCTCCTGCGCCTTCTGCATCAGATGCAGTAATAATTGGTGTATGCAAATACACAAATCCTTTATCATTGAAAAATTTATGAATGGCAAAAGCCAACGCATGACGAACTTTAAATACTGCATTGAATGTATTGGTGCGAAAACGCAAGTGTGCAATTTCTCGCAAAAATTCTAAACTATGTTTTTTAGGTTGTAGTGGAAATTTTTCTGCATCGCTATCTCCCAATATTTCCAAGTGTTTTACTTTCACCTCCACTTTTTGTCCTTTACCAAGTGATTCTATCAACTCTCCTGTAATGCTCACCGCAGCACCAGTTGTAAGGCGTTTCAACAATGCTTCATCTGTATTTGAAAAATCTACAACTGCCTGAATATTATTTATAGTTGAACCATCATTGATTGCAATAAATTGATTGTTGCGAAATGTACGCACCCAGCCTTTTACTGTTACTTCTGTTCCGTAAGCTGTTGAATTTAATAACTCTTTAATCTTTGTTCGTTTCGAGGATTCCATATAGTTTTTTGACAAGTATAATTTTTTCGCAAATATAAGTAATCTGTGGTTTGTGTTCCGTAAAAAAACTTGCCGATACTTTCTTTGATAAAAAATATTTTCAAAACAACACAATATTGTTTTCGTTTTGTTGTTTAATAGAAAAGTAAATTTAATCACAGCCCCATTTTACTTTTAGTTTTTATTAAGTACAAAAGAGTTTTATCTTTTTTGATTCCCCTGCTTAATTAATTTAATTCTTGTTATGGAATTTTAATAAAATAAGTATCTATAAATCAAAATCAAGTTTAACAATTAAATTCTACTGCTATGAAAACATTCAGTGATTCAATCGGAAATTTTAACGAAGTAATTTTCGAAAACCGCAATAAAAATTATGGTGCTTATGCTATTCGTAAATCAGAAAGAGAAACTATTACAAAGGCTTTATCGATAACTATTTTAGCAATGTTATCAATAACCATTTTTAGTATTTGGCTAACGCCAAATGTTCCGCCCAAAGTAACTGATTTGGGAAATATAGCACCTATAATTGAGCCTCTTTTTGGTAAAGAAATTATTTTAATTCAAAAAGAGAAAAAAACAATTGTTGAAAATAAAGATGTCGAAAAAACAAAACCGATAACAGATAATTTGAATGTTGTAGCAACTGATAAAAAAACAAATGATGTTTTAAAAACAAACACTGATGTAACAATTATAAAAGATGGAGATGTAAAAGGAAAAGATAGTGTTGCAGATAATTCAACTACAACTATTGATACAAAAAATATTGGAGATGATACTAAAATTTTTGGAATCCCAAGCGAAATGCCCGAATTCCAAGGCGATTTGTTTAAATATTTAAGCAATAATTTAAGTTATCCCCAAATAGCAGTAGAAGCAAGCACTTCGGGAATAGTGTATTTAGGTTTTGTGGTAGAAAAAGATGGCTCGATTGACGAAATAAAAGTTTTAAAATCGGTAACAAATGGATGTACAGAAGAAGCCATAAGAGTTTTAAAATCGATGCCAAAATGGAAACCAGGAAAAAATAATGGGAAACCAGTGAGAGTACAATACACGCTTCCTATAAAATTTACTATTCGTAATTAATTCATTTGCTTGTTTGTTTATTATAAAATTGGCTTATAAGTCCCGTAGGGGCTATATATTGGTAGGTTCAACAGAATAAAATAATTCGCAAGTCCCGTAGGGACGATATTTACCAATGAATTTATTTCGTCCCTACGGGACTTGTTTTTTATACAGATTCCATTTATTACCAATATTAAGTCCCTACGGGACAAGCGATGCAGAAATTTTACAAGAGCAAATGAATGAATAAACAAAAAGGCAAATCAATTTAAAAATTGATTTGCCTCTTTAATTTTTTATTTGAGTATTTTTTACTCGCTAATCACTAAACGCTCAATGCTTGTTTTACCATTTGTTACAAGTGTTATAAAATAAATTCCTGCACTTAAATTATAATTTTTTGTATTGATTTTATATTTATGTGTTCCTGCTGATTGGTTAGTGTTTACAATATCTGCAACCTTTATTCCAAGCACATTGTATATGCCTATTGAAATTTTTGAATCTGAATTTGTTGTGTATTCTATTGTAACATTTCCATTCGTTGGGTTGGGATAAAGAGTTATTTCTTTTTGAACATAATTAGGAATATTGTTGGTAAATAGTACAACAAAATTATCTTTATAAACGGATGCTGAATCAACTGTAAAATTTAATTGTGCGTATTGATTGGTAACAGCATCAACATTAAAGGTGTAGGTAGAATCTAAACCAAGTCCTGGCACATCAACATAAATTGTGTAATTACCCACAGCCAAGTTTTTCCATGTATAATTTCCAAGGTTATTTGTTGTTGCACTTGCGGCAATTCCTCCTGGGTTTTTTCCAAGTTTTACATCTACTCCTGGTATTGGGTCGCCTATGTTTCTGTATCCAGCACCTTCCTGTATAAAACCCCATACATTTCCCGGACCACTACCTGTTCCTATTGGCTCAATCAACATAATATCTGCTGAATCAATTTTTGTACACGTATGATTTATTACAAATGCCGCATCCCATTGAAATTTATTTCCATAATAAGTTGGAATTAGCGAAGTATGATACGTTGCTGTATCTGGAAATACTTTTACTAAATATTGTCCATCTGGAATAGATGTAAATTGATAATTTCCTGAAGCACCTGTTTGCGTAACCTGAATTGTATCCATTTGGGATGCGACTGAAAGTTTAAATAAAACGGTGCTACTATTGGCAACAGCTCCTCCCGAATAACTTGCAATACCAAATATGTCGGTTGCACTTGTAGAAATATTAATTGAGCTGGCTGTATCTGCACACCCTGCAACACTTGTAGCTATTAAACTTACTAGATAATTTCCTGCTTGTAAATAGGAATGTGATGGATTGGCAAGCGTTGAAGTGATTCCATCTCCAAAATCCCAGCTATATACTGATGCTCCAGAACTAGTATTTGTAAAACTAACATTTAATGGCGCACAACCCGAGGTAGCGCTTGGGCTAAAGTTGGCAATTGGATTGGCGTAAACAGTTATTGTGGATGGAACAGTATCTGCACATCCTCCAGAACTATACGCAACAAGCGTTACATTGTAAGTACCAGCAGCATTATAAACAATGTTGGTAGGATTTTGCACTGTTGATGATGCTGGGGTTCCACCTGCAAAAGTCCAACTCCATGAAACAGCTCCTGTGCTAGCATCTGCAAAATTTACATTTAACGGTGCGCAACCAGAAGTAAAATCTGAATTAAAATTTGCCGTTGGAGGCGTTGTATTTTGTGTTATTGTTACCGATGTTGATGTACATCCAGTATTGCTTTCATTTAAATAATATGTACCAACTGAAAATACTGTAATTGAATCTGTAGATGCTCCTGTGTTCCAAATATAATTTAGACCTCCACTTGCAGTTAAAGTTGCACTTGTATTAATACAATCCAATGTGGTTGTGCTTGGCGAAATAGTTGGATTTGAATTTACAGTTATAGTAACCGAAGCAGAAGCTGTTGCAGAAACATTATCTGTAACCACTACTGTAAATGTTTCCGTACTTGCAGGATATATAGGATAAATAACTTGGAAAGTAGGGTTTGCAAGTGATGTAAATTGGCTTGACCACATAAAAGTATAAGGTGGTGTTCCGAATGATGCCGAACCCATAAGACTATCAGACACTCCTGCACAAATTGCATGATCTGTACCTGCATTGGCAACAAGTGCTTGTGCATTGCTGTTAAAACTTGCTAGTGAAAAAAATAAAATAGCTATTACTTTCATTATTTTTTTTGAATAGTCATTTTTATTCAAAAAAATTGGTCTGTTTTTTTTCATGGTTTTTGGTTTTTGAAGATTAAATGTACTGTATTTTAAGATAAAATCTTTAATTATTTTTTCAATTGACAAATTAATTATTCGCTAATTACCAATCGTTGCACACTTGTTTTTCCATTTGAAATAAGTGTTACAAAATAAATTCCTGCATTCAGATTATAATTTTTTGTATTGATTTTATATTTATGTTCTCCTGCGGATTGAGTAGTGTTTACAACATCTGCAACCTTTATTCCGAGAACATTATATATTGCTATAGTAATAGTTTGTTCCGAATTTATATTGAAACTAATAGTAGCATTTCCAGTTGTTGGATTTGGATATACATCAAATTTTTCTGTTTGTTTTCTATTATTGCTAATTGACAATGTTGAATTATCAATAAAAATTGTTGTTGAATCTACTGTGTAGTTTAGTCCAGTAAATTGATTATCCGTTCCACTTAATGTAAGGGTATAGGAGGAATCTCTACCCAAGCCTGGAATATCTACATAAATAGTATAGTTTCCATCAACAAGATTGGTAAAATTATACATACCATTACTTCCTGTGCTTGTGCTGGCAATTAATTGTCCTCCTGGGTTTTTACCAAGTTTCACATCTACTCCTGGTATTGGGTCACCTATATTTCTTCCAAAACCAGCTGCCTCTATAATTGTTCCTTGCAATAAACCTGTTCCTCCACCTGTTCCAGTATTTTCTGTCATTGCAATGTTTAGTGTATCATTTAAGTTACAAAAATGGTTGGCAACCGTTGCCGAATCCCATAAATAGTTGTCTCCATAATAAGTAGGAACCAATGTTGGATAAGTTCCCGAAGGAAATACTTCTACTATATATGTTCCATGATTTACAATAGAAAAATGATAATCGCCCAAAGCATTTGTTGTAGTTACTCTTACAGTATCAAACATTGCAAAAAATGGTCTGTATCGCAAAAGCACCACACTACTTCCAATAACATTTCCTCCCGAATAAGTTACTTTTCCATAAATATCTACACTTGGTGTAATGTTCAATTGTGTTGTATCTATTGAACTACAACCTACTGCATCTGTAATTTTTAACGTATAGGTTTTATTTGTTAAAGGAGATACTAAAATATTTTGTGTATTATAAGTACTTGTTCCATCATCCCACAAATAGCTAAATGCGCCAGTTCCACCACTTGCCATTGCAGTAAAATTTGCTGTGTCTGCAAAACAAATTGTTTGGTCTATTCCTGCATTTATTGTTATCATTGGGTTTGCCGAAACATTTACCGAATCTTTAACTGCACAACCACTTATTGTATCTCTTACAAAATACATAATGTTTGCCGATGTGTTTGTCATCACCATTGCACCCAATGTATCACTCAAAGCAGTTGATGGCGACCAATAATAAACATTTCCACCAGTTGCTGTAAGCGCAAGAGAATCGCCAAAACAAACTGTTGCAGGGTTTGGTGTAATTGTTAGTGCAGGAACAATAACGGTTAATGAATCATAAGACGAACAACCAATTGTGTTGGTTACTTTCATCACATAAGGTATCGTGTTTGTTCCTGTTACTATTGGATTAGGAATTGAACTTGATGATAATCCCATTGAAGGAATCCAAGAATAAGTCAAAACTGTATCTTGTTGCGAAAAAGAAATTGACCAACCTTTTATAACTCCTATATTTCCGCCTTGATTATCGTATGCCTCAAGCACCCAATTTCCATTGGTGGCTCCATTCAAATAATAAAATCCATCAACAGGCGTAAATTCTCCAGTATATGGTGGGCTTGATGTGTAAACTTGCGGAGCTCCATTCATAGTAAAATTTGTTCCTATGTAATTTGAACCACCATAACCATTGTTATTAGAAAGAGTAATTGCTGAACCATCGGGCGAATGTAGAACAATACTCAACTCTCCATCATTTGGATGATATAAACTATCAATGGTTACACTCAAAAGGGTTGTACCTGCTCCATCATCAGGAGCAATACCCGAAACATTTATTGTATCTAACACAGATACAAAATCCCAAATGGTATCGTTTACTGCTTTATGAATTGGAGGCAAATTCATTCTTAAATTTGAACTGGATATAGTGCCTATTGCAAACGTATCGTTTTTACACAATGTAAGTGGCGAATACATTGGGTATGTTAAATATGATGTTGGTGATGGAGTGGTAGATAAATTTACAACATCGGTATTCTCACATCCATTTGCTCCTACAACTTGAACGGTATAATTTCCTGCTGTGCTCACTGTTAATGTTTGATTTGTTGAACCATCATTCCATTCATATCCAAGATAACCTGCACCAGCATCAAACGTATGCGCTACTCCATCGCACACTATTTGGTCGGGTCCAGCATTCACTGATGGAGGAGTTGCTGTGCAATATTTCCAAATTTGTGCACCAGAAATCGTAAGTCCATTTACTGGTCCCAATCCGCCACCAGCAGTAAACTGGCAGCTGTAATAAATATTATTTCCAAATTGTGCCGTAAGTCCATCTACTCCATTGCTACCAGTTATTCCAAAACCATCACTCATCGAATAAGTAAATATTGCTCCATCTGATGTACGAGAAATTTTTCCACCCGAATTGTTATAAGTATCTTCAAGAGCTATCCACATTTCTGTTCCAATCACATTCAAATTTGTTATTCTATTGGTTTGATTAAATTGATTCACTAATGTCCAAGTTACATCATCGTTAGATTTCCATAATTCTGAACCACTATTATTTTCGGTGCCAACATACAAATAGCCACCAAACGCAGTAATTGCAGAAAGCGAATTATTACTTCCATTTCCAAAACCATTTCCAACATTAGCATTTTGCATCCAATTTATTCCATCGGTAGAACTCCAAAGCATTGCTCCATTATTTGTTCCTACATAAAAAGTATTGTTGTAAACAAAAGCCGAAGTACTGTTTGTATAGATAGATGCTTGAACTGTAAGGTCAAGAGTTTTTACCCAAGAGCTTGAACTATTTGTAGGGTCATTACTGTCGTAAGCCGATTTATAAATTGCACCACCAGCCCAAAAGTTTTGTACAATGTAAATAGAATCAACTGTTCCAGCACCTTTGAATGGAATAATATATTGTACATATCCATTTACATTAAAGTAAGGAGTCCAAGTTACACCATCGGGTGAACGATAAATAATTGTGCTATCTCCCATTTGATTGTAAGAAGATATATAAATAAAACCACCGCCTTGTGCAGTTGTTCCAATAGCTTCCACTGCATTGGAGTTGTTATCAGAAAAAGTTTTTGTCCACGATGAACTTATTCCAGATGATGTTTTGTAAACATAACCACTATCGGGACCAGTAGTTGCATACAATTCGCCTTTGAAAGTATTTAAGGCAATAATATCTGTATTGTTCGTGTTTCCAAAACCTTGATTCACATTATTAACCCAAGAGCTTTGTGCGGTTGCTGAAGCACTAATTGCAATAACAGATAAAATGGATAGTAATTGTTTTTTCATGATAATTTTTATTTGAAATTTTAAGTATGCTAAAATAAACCTTTTTCTTTTATAACAAAGAATTTTATTTGAGTAATTTTTTTATTGAAAAATGTATTTTTAAAAAACAGGAAACATTTTTTATTTTTTTTGTTTCTTTTTTTATTTTGATTCTCAACCAATTACACTTTAAATAAAAAAATAACCATCAGGAAACGATGGAAATAAAAAATGTTTCCATAGTTTTGTGCCCGATTTTAAAAAAATATTAAAAATGGAAATGAAAGACAGAATATTGAAGGGTGCAGAAGAACTGTTTTTTAAGTATGGAATAAAAAGCGTTACAATGGACGATATTGCAAAGCATTTGACAATATCCAAAAAAACTATTTATCACTCTTATAAAGACAAGAATGATATTGTAGAAACCCTCATGAAATCTAAACTCAAAGAAGATGAATGTGAGTTTAAAGAAATTCATGATAAATCAGAAAACATGATTGTGGAGGTGCTCAATATGATGAAACACATGAGTGCAATGTTTACCAAAACAAATCCAATTGTTTTTTATGACTTACAAAAATATCATCCAAAAGCTTGGAAACAATTCAAAGAATTTAAAAACGATTGTATGGCAAAAATGGTTGAAACATCTATTGAACGTGGAAAAAAAGAGGGTTTGGTAAGAGATGATATCAATGCAAAAATTCTTGCTCGATTACGAATTGAACAAG
>JAYTXX010000210.1:0-10022 GCA_043742725.1 Bacteroidota bacterium
GTAAATAACACGTTACTACGGTGTCGAAATTTAATCCTATTTGAAATGCTTTGGTAAATAGATGAAAATTATTCTCTGTGTTGGGAATGCTTGATTTATTGAAGTAAACAAAGAGTAAACGAAAAATGAAAAAAGAAAAAGCAGAAAGAAAAAAAATTTTTAATAGCGGAAAATAATGGCTGAAATAATTTGAAATAAATTTTTTCATTGCTTAAAAAATAGTTGTAGCCATTATAATGGTATAAATACTAAAAATTAATGTTTAAGTTTTTCTTTAAAAACTTTTCTAAATTTTTCCACTTTAGGTTGAATTATAAAATGACAATAAGGTTCTTCTCCATTTTCGTTGAAATAATTTTGATGATAACCTTCGGCTTTGTAAAACACAGTGAATGGGCTTATTTCAGTAACTATTGGCTGACTCCAAGCTCCTGAAGTATTTAGTTCTTTTTTATATTTTTCAGCAAGTTCTTTTTGTTTTTCGTTGTGATAAAAAATTACTGAACGATATTGAGTTCCCACATCATTGCCTTGTCTATTGAGTTGTGTGGGGTCGTGTGTTTGCCAAAATGCGGCAAGTAATTCATCGTAAGAAATTTTTGATGGGTCGTAAATTACTTGACAAACTTCTGCATGTCCAGTAGTTCCATTGCACACTTCTTTGTATGCTGGATTTTTTACTGTTCCGCCCGAAAACCCTGATGTAACAGAAAGTACACCATCTAATAATTGAAATTGTGCTTCAACGCACCAAAAGCATCCTGCTCCAAATGTTGCTGTATCCATAGTAGTTGCGGTTTTTAAAATAGGTTCTTGTGGTTTCGATTTGTTATCGGCATAATTGGATTGTTTTTGAGCACAAGAAATAAATATTGTGTTACTTGAAACAACAAACAGAAGTAGAAATAGTTTTTTCATTAAATTTTTTTGATTTGTGAATTGTTGTAAAAGTTTATTTCAATAATTCAAGTGCTTCTTGTATCGAAATCAATTCGCTGTTATAAAATGCTATAAGAAAAGCATCTGTAATTCCATAATTTTTAGCCAATTGTTCTTTCACTATTTGTGCTGTTTTGTAATCATTGAAAGAGCCTACTGTATATCGTTTTATTCCCGTTTCTTTATTTTCGGTAATGGTTATTCCGTCTATTTTTTTATACAATTCCAATTTATCATCTGGTGGCTGATTTTTGAATGCACCAACTTGAATTTTAAATACGATTAGTTTTTTATCCGTTGCATTATTTGAAGTTGTATCCGAAAGTTCTTTTTGAATATCTTCTTTTTTTAATTTTGTAGCACCAGCATTTTCAAGTGGAACTCGTTTTCCATTTTTATATGCCGCAATAAATGCACCTTGATAACCTTTCAAAAGCATATTCACTTTATGTTTTGCGGCATCTTCAAAAACGGTAAAAGAGCCAGTCATATATTTATATAAACCATCTTCTGTTTTTATTTCAATTAAATCGCTAATATCTTTAAATACATTTTTTGATAAGCGATTTTTATATGCTCCTAATTGAACACGCAATACAATACCATCAACATTCACAGCATTATTATCAACAGTAGTATTTTTATTTTCAGAATTGTTAACTATCTGTTTATTTTCTTTTTCTGTTTTATTTTCATTGTTATTGGTCGTGTTTTTTATTGCCTTATTTTCATTTGTTTTACTACTATTTTCTGTAGTTGATTTAACTATAGTATTCGTGTTAGATTTTGAAACATTGTTAGTTGTATTATTTGTTTCTTTTACATTATTAGTTGTGGTTTTATTAGTATTTGCAACTGAATTGGTATTTACATTGCTTGCATAAATTGGTGCGTCTTGATATTTACCATTTTGTTTGAATACCACTTTTGCATTTGCAATTCCTTCGCCCGAAAGTTGTATTTTTCTTTTTGTTGCATCTTGTAAATTGTTGTATTTACCAGCAGTGTACATAGTTGTAGAGTCATCAATATTTGTACTTGCAATATCACTTATACTTAAAAATTTGGTCATCAATTCTGCTGGCAATCCTTTTTTAAATGTGCCAAGTGATACAGTATATTCTTTTTGATTAGCATTGTTATAAGCATTTCTTCCATTGTGGTTTCGTACTTCTACTTTTGCAAATGCACCTGTTGAATCCATATAAACATTATAACGATATGCAATTATTGAATCAGTAAGTTGAACTCCTTTTTCATCAACAAAAGCATTTTTCGGAGAATTTATTTCATCATCTAAATAATTTGGAACTCCACCATTATCATCATCCACTGGGCAGCCTTTTGTATCAACCACAACTCCAGCAGGCGTTCCTTGACAAGAATCTTTTGTATCTACAACACCATCTTTATCTTGGTCTTCCATATCCAATGCTAAATAATCTGCTTCAGGTATTCCCATTTCTTCTTCTTCTTTTTCCGATTTTTTTAAACCTAAATTATAGTGAATAGAACAAGAGGTCATCATAAAATGATCGTTATTTGCCGTACCTGCTCTGTTTCCTGTGCTTTTGCTCGTTACTCCATCTATGTAATCAGTAAAGGTTAAATGCAATGCAGTTCCTATTTTAAAATCAAAATAATCGTTAATTTTAAATATAGCTCCAACACCTATTGGAATCGCCCAAGAACGCTCTTGATATTTTCCAAAGCCATCTAAATTTTTTTCTCTAACATCGGACTCGTAAGTATAATCTCTGTTTATTAAAACAGCTTGGTTTGCGTTTGTTGCATTTTCATCAATATTTTTTACAGAACCATCTGACCAATAATAATATTTGTTTCCGTATTTATCATACATATCGGTTTTTGAAAGAAATTCAAGCGATTCGATACCTAATGAAATATATGGACTAGAATTTCGTATTGCAGGTAAAAAATTTCCAAAATTGTAAGTTAAATTAATTCCACCAGTTCTGATTTGTGATTCAAAATTAAGATTACGATTATTGGTAGATTCGTTTTCGTTTGCGGCAAGTTTGCCATATAACACATAAAAATTTAATTGAAGATAATTTGTCAATTGTTGTCCAACAATCAATTCGTAACCAATTCGGCTAACCATAGGTGGTTGAAAATGTTTGTTGTATAAATCGCCATAAAATGAGAGCATACCAACACCTAAACCAACTGTTGGTTTAAAAACAAATTCTTTTTTAGTGCTACTATTTATACTTGTATCAGCAATTGTTTTTTTAGAAGCTGTAGTAGAAGATTGAGAAGAGGAGGAAGCTTCGTTATTTTGTGCAAATGAACAAACAGTTAGCAGTAATAAAAAAGTAAAGCATTTTATTCTTTTATTCATAATTACAAATATAACAAAAACTCAATTTAATATTTTGCAATACCACGTTGAGTTTTAAAACTATAACTTAAATAATAACTAGCGATACCATTTTTGGCTTGTAACCATCAACGCTTCTTGAACAGTAATTCGTTTGCCACTATTATATGCTGTAACCCAAGGATTGGGAACTCCTTTTGTTTTTATTTCTTCTCTTGCATCTCTTGCCGATTTATATTCTGTGTGCGAACCAACAGTATATTTGGTAAATCCTTCAGCCATTTCGGTATTTACATTTTCCGAAATTTTATACATGCCAGCTAAAGTTGTTGCAGGTTTTGCATTATGTAATGCAGCAATTTGAACGCTATAATTTACATTTCCTTGTGGTGATGGAATAGTTGTAGCAGCCACAATTTTTTCAGTTTCTTTTATTTTCGTTTCTTCAACAACTGGTTCTATTTTCGTTTCTTCTACTTTAGGTGTTTCTGTAACTGTTGTTGTATTTGTGTTTACAGCAATTGGTTGAGATGAAATTTTTTCTGATATATTAATTGTATTTGTAGGAATAACAAATTTTTTGGTGTCATCATTTTCAATGTACGAAAAAGTACCATCAATATTTTGTGTGCCAATTGTTTTTGCATCACACGTTACTTTATATGAAACTTTGAAATCTGCCGCTGAAGGCATTGACACCCAAACATATTTTACTTTTTGATCAGCAAATGTAAATGATGCACCTTTTGAATCTATTGTTGTTGCTGTAAATCCAGCTGGTAGTGTTTCTATTAATTTTGCGAAACCAACCAAATTACCTTTGTTTATTGATACTTCAACTGTAAATTCTTCTGCAGCATTTTCTGGCATTTTGCGTGAACAAATTACTGATGATGGTTCTGTGTTTTTTACTACCACAGTTTCCGTTGGAGTAATACTATTGGTTATTGCTGTTGTTGTTTCTTTAGCAATAGTCGATTCAACAGTAGGCGTTGGAGTAGGAGTAATGGATGTTGTTGGAGTTGTATTGTTTGTAGCAATTGGTTGTGAAGTAGTATTTGTAATATTTATTGTTGCAGGTGTAATATCAACTACTTGTTTTACATTGTCAGCTATGTATGAAAATTTTCCTGCAATAATTTGTTCTCCATTTACATTTGCTGTTGTTTTTACTTTGTATGAAATTTTAAATTCTTTATCATTTGGCAATGACATCCAAATAAATTTTACAGACTGATTACTAAAAGTAAACGAAGCTCCATTAGCTTGATCAACAACTGCAGTAAAGCCTTCTGGTAAATCTTGTTGAAGTTTAGCAAAACCTACAGTGGTGCCTTTTTTTATTGTTAACTCAACCATAAATTCGGTTTCTGCTTTTGCTGTTGCGGGAATTTTTTGTGTAATTGTAATTACATCCGCAACGAAAAACTGATAAATTAGTAGTGCCAAAGTGTTTAATAAAAAAGCTACGTATTTTAACATGTTTTTAAGTATTAGGTTTTACTTTTTTTTATTTTATTGCTCAAAGAAAAAATCTATTAAATCATTTAATTTTTCAACTGTAAAGTCTGAATCGGCTTCAAAAAAGTTTTCGATAGCTTTTGCAATTTCATCTGTAGAAATAATTCCATCGCTGTCCAAATCAGCTGGGCGCAAAGCATAAGGAATATCTTTTTTTATACTTGGATTATTTTTTCTTGCTTCGTTTGCTTTATTTTCAACATCTTTTAAATATGATAAACTTGGATTTTCGTTGAATAATTGACTTCTTTCTGTTGCCAAAGAATCATATTGTGCTTGTTTATCAGCAAACATTTTATCCGTTTGCGCTATACCATTTTCATCAACAATAGCTCCTTTTTTTGTGTTTGCTTCTTTGTCTCGATAGTCTGGAACTCCATCCAAATCAGTATCTTCAGGGCATCCTTTAGAATTTACTTTTACTCCTGTTGGTGTTCCCGGACAACGATCATTTTCATCTTTCACGCCATCTCCATCTGTATCTTGTTTGTCAAGGCTTGAAAAATTAACGGAACGATAAATAGGATCGCTATCATCATACGGTTTTCCAAAATTGTATTGTAACGAAATGTTTGCATACAAATATTTATCGTTTGAACCACTTTTATAATTATCAATCCAATCAGAAAAAGTTAGATAATAGGTCGCACCTATATTTGCATTTACTTTATCGCTTAACTTTAAATTAAAACCAAGTCCAATTGGTAGCGCAAATGTTGAACGAGAGTATTTGGTAGTACTATCAGTAAGTTTACTTTCGTAAGTATAATCTTTATGAATAATTTTTGCAGTTGATGAGTTGGTATCAGTTTGAGCTATACTTCTGATAGTCCCGTCATTCCAGTAATTATAAGGTGTTCCGCTTTTATCTTTTAAATCACCATAAGGGTCAAATTGCAAATAACCCAAACCAATAGTTATAAAAGGAGCAAACGTACTACTGCGAGATAAAATAAAATCATTGTCGAAATGCAAAACAACATTCAAATCTGCTTGAATAATTTTTGATTCAAAATTCAAATTACGAATGTTGCCATTTTCGCTATCAGCTAATTTCCCATAAATACCATTTAATGAAACACCTAAAAATTTTCCAATTCGTTGTTCTATGGTTAAATTTATACCAGTTCGGATTTTACTAAACAAACTTCCTCCTCCTACATCACCATTAAAAGATAGAACTCCAGCGCCAATAGCAACAGATGGAAGCTGTTTGTTTTTTTCATTTTGTGCAGTGGCGCTAACACCAAAAATTAAAAATGAACTTGCAAGAAGTAGTAAATTTTTTTTCATTCTTTTGCTTTTAGAGAGTTTTGTTTTATTGAAATTCACTCCACATAAAACAGATAACCATTTCTGTTTAAGGCAAAACTATTTTAAATGGGTATTGTTTTTCTATGCTTTACTTGTAATTGTAAACAGACATTTGTTGATAACCACAACTTTGAAAACATGTTTGTTGTGTGTTAAATATTTGACGAGCAACTGTTTGAAATAGCAGTTTAATTAATAGTTGTAGTATATAATCATAGTATTAAAATGTATGATTTATCTGTTGTTATAAACAATTTGTTTTTAATAAATAACCAGTTGATTTTTGGTTTGCGAAAAAATAAAAATTCATTAATAATATTGAATATCGTTTTTTCTTTTAGAAAATCATTAATAATTTTTACGTTGGAGAATTTAATTGGAAATGAACCTGCTTGATGCAGTGTTAAAATTTGTATTTTTTATTTGAATGTTGACATGGTTTTCATCTCCTCCACAATTTGAAAAACAGCTGGACAAATAAAAGTATTTTTCAAAGTCAAATCTAAAATTTGATGAAAGCGTTTGCGATTGGTGTGTGGATATTCTCGACAAGCAGTTGGTCTGTCATCATAAATCAAACAATAATTTTCAGAATCTAAAAACGGACAAGGTGCTTGATTGAGAACATAATCTTTATCTTCATCAATGTGCAAATACTTTTCAATGAATGCTGAAGGTCGCATTCGTAAGCGTTTTGAAATACGGTCAATATCTCTTTCGTAAAAAATTGGACTTGTGGTTTTGCAACAATTTGCACATTTCAAACAATCTATCTTTTCAAATGCTTCATCATGTAAACGATGTACAACATCATCTAAATTTTTTGGTTTTGTGCGTTTTAATTTATCAAACATTTTTTTGTTTGATACTTCTGCATTTTTAGCTTGTTGAGGAAGTTTGTTTAATTCCATAGAATTACAAATGTGAAAAATAATTTAATAGAATTATATTTTTAATGAATTTGTTGTTCTAAATTATTTTACTACTTTCGGGACGCAAATTTTTTTTACTCAAAAACATTAACCTTAATTATACTTATGAAGGTAGGGATTCCATCGGAAATTTTTCCAACAGAGCTGAGAGTGGCTGCAACTCCTAAAACTGTCAAACGATTGCAAAAGCAAGGATTTGAAGTTTATATTCAGCAAGGTGCTGGTACAAAAGCCAATTATTCAGATAAAGATTTTGAAGAAGCGGGTGCTAAAATCGTGAAAACGGCTGCCGAAATTTATGGGCAATCCGACATTGTTTTAAAAGTAAAAGAGCCTGCAGTTGAAGAAGTAGCAATGATGCGCGAAGGTTTGGTTATGTTGAGCTATTTATGGCCAGCACAAAATCAAGACTTACTTAAAACATTAGCAGACAAAAAAGTAAATGCTATTGCAATGGATGCGATTCCTCGTATTTCCAGAGCACAAAAAATGGATGTATTGTCATCCATGGCAAACATTGCAGGATATAGAGCAGTGATTGAAGGTTCGTATCATTTTGGAAGATTTTTAAACGGACAAATTACTGCTGCGGGTAAAGTTGAACCTGCTAAAGTATTAGTAATTGGTGCTGGTGTAGCTGGGTTAGCTGCCATTGGTGCTGCTAATTCTTTAGGTGCTATTGTTCGTGCATTTGATACTCGTAAAGAAGTGGCTGAGCAAATTGAATCGATGGGCGCTACTTTCTTAACAGTGGAAATTGAAGAAGACGGAGCTACTTCATCTGGTTACTCTAAAGAAATGAGTCCTGCTTTTATTGAAGCAGAAATGAAATTATTTTTAGAACAAGCTAAAGAAGTTGATATAGTAATTACTACTGCACAAATTCCTGGACGACCAGCTCCTAAATTGTGGATGGATTATCACGTAGCTGCCATGAAACCAGGTTCTGTTATTGTGGATTTGGCTGCTTCTACTGGTGGTAACTGTGCTCTTACAAAAAACGGAGAAGTTTATACAACGGATAACGGAGTTGTAATGGTTGGTAAATTAAGTCAATTGCCAAGTCAAGCGTCTCAACTTTACGGAAATAACTTATGTCACTTATTAGATGATATGGGTAAAGCGGAAAAATGGAAAATTGATATGGAAGATGCTGTTGTATCTCGTGCAATGGTAACATATAACGGAAAAATCAACTGGCCTCCTGCTCCACTTCCTGTTAGTCCAACGGCTGGTGGAAAAGTAAAAGTTGTTCCTCCTACTGAAGCAGAAACAAAAGCAACAAATGAAGCAGCAGCAAAAAAAGCAACCAACTCTATGGTTATTACTTTGGCATCTGTTGGAGCAATGTTGTTCTTGGTTGGTAAATATGCACCAAGCGAATTCATTCAGCATTTCACAGTATTTATTCTAGCAATTTTTGTTGGATGGCAATTAATTACCAACGTTGCGCATGCATTGCACACTCCTTTAATGGCGGTGACAAATGCTATCAGCGGAATTATTGTTGTGGGTGGTTTATTGCAAACTACAAATAACCTAAAAGATCCAACAACCATCATAGCTGTTATTGCTATTTTGATTGCCAGCATTAATATTGTTGGTGGATTTATGGTTACACACCGTATGTTGAAAATGTTTAAAAAATAATTCACTGCAATTTCATCAGTGTATAAAAAGATAAAATAAAAAATTATGATGTTTATAGCAAAAGAAATTCAAACAGCAGCCTACTTATTTGCAAGTATTCTGTTCATTTTAAGTTTAGGAGGATTAGCCTCTCAAGAATCTGCAAAGCGTGGAGTTATCTACGGAATTGTAGGTATGATTGTAGCCATTATCGCTACCGTTCTTGGTCAAGGCGTTGAAGGACATGTATATATTATTGGAGCAATTGCAGTTGCAGCTCTAATAGGTATCATGGTTGCACGTAAAGTGGAAATGACCTCTATGCCTCAGTTGGTAGCTATCTTACACAGTTTTGTGGGAATGGCAGCCGTGTTAGTTGGTTTTGGTTCTTACCTAGATCCAGAAACACAAGCATTAACCGGAGCAGCACATATGATTCACTTAGTGGAAGTATTTATTGGAATCTTTATTGGTGCCATCACCTTCACAGGTTCTATTGTTGCATGGGGAAAATTAGATGGAAAAATTCCTTCTAAGCCTTGGGCATTTAAAGGACTTCAAATGATGAATTTGATTTTGTTAATTGCATGTGCAGTTTTAGGATTCTTTTTTTGCAAAGCACACGGAACAGAAGGAATGCTTCCATTATTAATCATGACAGGAATTGCATCTTACATTGGTATTGTATTGGTAATGGCAATTGGTGGCGGTGATATGCCAGTAGTTGTTTCTATGTTAAACTCTTATTCTGGTTGGGCAGCATCTGCAGCAGGTTTCATGTTGGGTAACGATTTATTAATTGTTACAGGAGCTTTGGTTGGAAGTTCTGGTGCTATTCTTTCTATGCACATGTGTCACGCTATGAACCGCTCTTTCTTTGCAGTAATTTTTGCAAATGCAACAGCATCATCATCACAAGGTGGAGAGAAAAAAGCAATTGAAGGTGAAGTAACAGCATTGAACCACGAAGAAGTTGCTGCATTATTAAAAGAAGCAAGATCTGTTGTAATTGTTCCTGGTTACGGAATGGCAGTTGCAAAAGCACAGTATCCAATTTATGAAATGGTGCAGGTATTACAAAAAGCAGGAAAAAAAGTGCGTTTTGCTATTCACCCTGTTGCTGGTCGTTTACCTGGACACATGAACGTATTGTTAGCAGAAGCAAACGTACCTTACGATATTGTTTTGGAGATGGACGAAATTAATGAAGACCTGCCAAACACAGATGTTGTAATGGTAATTGGAGCGAATGACGTTGTAAACCCAGCTGCGCAAGATGATCCAGCTTGTTCAATTTACGGAATGCCTGTTATTGAAGCTTGGAAAGCAGAAAAAGTAATTAT